>JAPYNO010000017.1 GCA_028283025.1 Pseudomonadales bacterium
CGCAAGTCCAGGGCGCTGCTCGCGGGGCGCATCGCGCGCAAGACCAAGGCCGAGACGGCCGATGCCCTGCGCCGCATCACCAAGGGACTCGAAGGCATCATCGACACCATCACCGTTGAGGCCGGGCGCGAGTTCGCCGACCATGCGCTGGTCTCCGAGGCCACCGGCAGCGACGCCTACTTCGCCCGCCCCTACCACAGCTGGGAGCGCGGGCTGAGCGAGCACTCCAACGGCCTTCCGAGAAGTACTTCCCGAAGTCCATGCCGCTCGACCAGGTCGCCGACGAGCAGGCCCGGCACGCGGTCGCCAGGATCAACAACCGGCCGCGCAAGCGCCTCGGCTTCAGAACGCCCGTCGAGGTCTTGCAAAACGCCTACGATTCTGGCGAAATTACTGTCTCACCGAGCGTTGCACTTGAAGGTTGAATGTAGGCCCAAATAGACATGTCTTGGAAGTATTGGCGGGTTGAACTCCGCCTCCAGTGAACCCCATCAATGACGCTACGACACGTTCCACCGGCCGCATTCCTGTCTTGTTCTGGACAATTGTGGGCTGATCCATGGCGACAAGTGTGCAGGAATACCGGGCTTTCGGTTTCAAAATGAACTCACTTCCTTTCTCGAAGTTCACTAGCCTTGGCTGCTGCAACGAGAGTCGGCCGGACTTGTCATATTCAAGCGCACATATAGCGCCTAGGGACTTGTCAGCCCAAGCTGAATCGAACCCAATGATTCGGATGTCCTTTTGCGCATGCTCAATTCTCATGCACTTACGATACCCCAAGATCGGTTTGTTGAGCTTGGGGCATGTTAGCAACTTGTCCGAAATGACATCCTTCATTCAGCCAGCGCTGGACAACTTTCTTCGCACTATGAGGGTCGCCCTTGTCATAGTATGATTCACAAGGTCAGGTTACGGATGGCAAGACATGGTGAATGATTTGGATTCGCTGTACGCAAGCATTAGAAAGCCCGATGGTCGAGACCGACCTGAACCGGCACGGTTGTTTCCAGTTTTATCGGAGACCTCCAAAGAGCGCCGCGCACTGTCTATATTTCTTGCTTGCTTGTCGAACGTACCGGCATTTGGAAGCATTCTCCTCCGGTCGCTAGATGGGGTAAAGGTTCTCGCCTCGTCAGAGATTGAAACCTACACGGAGGTTACATTTGGTGCCAGTTCTGGGAAATCCACCGATAAGATTCTTAGGCCCGATGGCCTGATTGTATTGAAAAATCGAAAGGGTGCAGCTTGGACAGCTCTCGTCGAGGCAAAGGTGGCAAACCATAAATTGGATGAGACCCAGATTTCAAGCTATTTGGATCTCTCGGATACGTAGAAGATCGATGCCGTGATTACCATATCCAACGATTTCGCAGCCGTTCCCCACCATCATCCTGTGTTCAATCCCGCCGAGAGTAGACGCAAGGCTAAAGCGCGGATATATCACTGGTCGTGGACCAGTATTCGCACTCATGCTGAACTTATGCTGCATACCGAGGAGTTTGAGAATGCCACCCACAGGCTATTGATCCAAGAATTGACTCGATTCTTGAGCCATTCGAGCAGTGGCGTGAAGAGATTTGAAAAAATGGCAGGGGATTGGGCTGGCCTCTTGGAGGCTCTGAAGCGCAAAGGCCCCCGAGACAAATTGGATGAATCTTCAGAGCAAGTTGTGGATGCCGTTGCCAGTTGGCATCAAGAGACGCGAGACCTCGCCCTACAACTATCGAGGTCAGTGAAGGATCAGGTTGAAATCAAAATGTCGCGAGAAGCCAAGAAGGATTCGCAGGCAAGAATCGCAACGGATGCCAACAAGCTCGCATCCCACGACATCCTTGAGGTTGAATTCAATATCAGAAACGCTGCGGCACCATTGGCTGTTGTTGCCGATTTGCGAGGGCATCAAGTTTCCGTAGGCATGAAACTGCCGGCTCACGGAGGCCGGAAGACGATGAAGGGACAAATTGGCTGGTTACGACAGCAACTCAAGAATAGCAATCCGCAAGACATGACGATTTATGCCTACTGGGGCAAGAACAAGAGAAAGACAGCGGATGGGGGAATGACTGAGGTCTTCGAGAGCCCCGAAATACTGGATTCAAGCGCTAGCAAAGGAACGCCAACCCATCTGGAGATACGGTTGAACCGCTACATGAAAACCATGGGCGCAAAGAACTTCATTTCCACTTTGGAAGAGGTGGTTCCCTCTTTCTATAAAGAGGTTGGGGGAAAACTGAAGGCTTGGCAACCTCCGCCGCCTAAGATTTCCAAGGATCGAGACAGGGAAGTTCAGGGCGAGGCGAGTCTCGAAGAGACAACCAGCATCAATGGCGGTCAAGCTTTCGAAGTGAATACATAATTTTGTGTCCGAAGTGGTATACGCGATGGAAGAACGCTCCTTTCGCGGTCTGCAACAAGGTCTAGGAGCCTGCGCCGTAGGAATTCACGATAGCGAAAATTCGATCCCGCCGCTCGTTTGGACGGTCGGTTGAGGATAATATCGGGCTATATTTGACGAAATCGAGCGTTCAAACGGGCGAGTGAAAGACTTCGGCATCTGCAAAGGAACGATGGAAAAAGGCGCATTTGAACGTTGTTCAAGGATTGTTTGGGACTTATGTGGTGCGGGAGGATCCTTGGGTGGGGCGGGTTGAGTCTTGGTGCTACATCGCGAAGTGCTCCCCATTCTCTCTTTGAACAGTTTTTTCAGGCCATGCCCCAATCTTCGATCAGCAGGCCCTTGACGCGCCGAAATTCGCGGGTGTTGTGTGTCACCAGAACAGCATCTTCAGCAAGTGCGTGACAGGCTATCCACAAATCGTTAGCACCAATCGGTGTTCCTGCTGCCCTCAACTCGGTGAACTGCCGCGCGTAGTGTTGGCAAAGCCGCTCGTCCACTGCGTACAGTACCGGTATGTGGCGGAGCAGTTGGCCAAGATTGCGCAGAACCTTCTCCTTGCGAGTGCTTCGCTCCGCGCCCTTGAGCAGCTCGGCGTAGGTGAAGAACGACATGCATAGCTGCTCATCCGCACCAATCCTGCTAACTCGTTCGACAACCGTTACTGGCCTATTTTTCATGAGATAGATGAGGATATTCGTATCTAGCATGTACCTCATAGTTCTTCCCGATCTTGAAGACTTGGCTGCTTCGCACGATCTTCCTCCAGAATCTCGACGAAATCGTTGTCGAAAGCAGCAAGCACATCTCGAAGCGCAGCACCGCGGTCTTCAGGGATCGCATGAATCAGCAAATCGCCATTGTCGACGCGCGAAATCTCCACACGCGAGCTCGCCAGCCTGAACTGCCGCGGTATTCGCACCGCCTGACTGTTCCCGTTCATGAAGACTCGGCTACTGATGCTCATCATCCGGCCACTCCTTGTGTGTACGCATAGGTGCATACTATGACTTTTTGGCAACTTGCGGCAATCGAAATTCAACCTCGGACTAGTCGGCTTCGATTAGCCTTCAGAGGTGGTAGGGAAAATTGGACAGTCAGCTAGGATGTGATATCAGGCATACACTGGTCAGCTTCGATCAAGATTATAAAATCTGCTGTAATTCGCAATTATCGCGAATCACAGTTTTCAAAACAAACTCTCATGTCTGTTAGGATAGCTGCTCAATTTCACATTTTTTGATATTTGAAGCGCATGGAAGAAAAAATGTTTCGCCTCCCCCGAGGACGTGCGCAGCTTGCCAAAGTGCTCTCTGTTGCCAGCGACGTAATTCACATCGATGACGTGGTGATCGCTCTCAATCTTGGCCGTACCAGCGCCGCTCAGCGTTTGTCCCGCTGGGTTGAACAGGGTTGGCTGAGAAGAGTGGGTCGTGGCGCCTATGTTGCAGTTTCAGTGGATACCATGGGGTCGGAGCGCGTACTTGATGACCTGTGGGTGCTCGTTCCCGCACTCTTCGCGCCAGCGTACATCGGAGGTCGCACAGCAGCAGAGCACTGGAACCTGACCGAGCAGATATTCACGGATATCTTCGTAATGACCGCGCAGCCTGTACGCCAGAAGCGCCAGGAACGCCACGGCGCATTCTTTTCGCTAAAGCACATCAACGCACAGAAGATCTTCGGCATCAAAAACGTCTGGCGCCATCGGACGCAAGTGTCAGTCTCAGACGTGCATCGCACCATCATCGACATATTTGACAACCCATCAATCGGCGGCGGGATTCAGCATGTAGCCGACTGCTTTGCAAGCTATCTGCGACGCGATGATCGAGACGACAAAAAACTCATCGAATATGCCATGAGTCTCGGCAATGGCGCAGTCTTCAAGCGCCTCGGATTTCTAGCGGAACACTTCCCGGAAGGCACCGAACTAAGCCGTCTCTGTGAGGGGCATCTAAGCGGCGGTCATGCAAAACTTGACCCTGGTCAGGACGGAGGACACATCGTGTCGAAATGGAGGCTTCGCGTGCCGGAGGGCTGGGCTCACAAGGTATCGCCGTGATCCAAAAACGCAAAATACTTGAAACAGCGCAACAGACCTCGCTCACACCACACGTTGTCGAAAAGGACTATGTTCTCGGCTGGGTGCTTGCTGGCATCTACCAGCACGAGTCTCTCGCGAAGAATTGGATATTCAAAGGCGGCACATGCCTGAAGAAGTGCTTTTTCGAAACCTATCGATTTTCTGAAGATCTCGACTTTACGCTCAGTAAACCTGAGCATCTTGACGCGAGCTTCTTGAAGCACATGTTTTCCGAGATTGTTGACTGGGTTTATCATCAAACTGGCATTGAGATGCCAGCCGACAAACAGGAGTTCAAGTTCTACGAGAACCCTCGAGGCCGCACCTCGTGCCAAGGGAAGATCAGCTACAAGGGCCCTGTCTCACCATCCAACGCCCTACCGCGTATCAAGCTTGACCTAACCGCAGACGAGCGGGTCGTTCTGCCTCCGGTCCGCGTGAAAATCTTCCATCCATACAGCGATACTCCAGAAGATGGCTTTGAAGTCTTGGCTTACGATTACGTTGAGGTATTTGCGGAGAAATTCAGGGCGCTTGCGGAGCGCACACGCCCACGTGATCTCTATGATGTCGTGCATCTCTATCGGAATGCCGAAGCACGTCCTCAACCGCAACGCTTTATGGAAGTGCTACGCGCCAAGTGCGAATTTAAGGGTATCGACGTTCCACGCTTGACCGACCTTGTGCCGCACCGTGCCGATCTTGAGGCTGGCTGGAACCATATGTTGCGGCACCAACTCCCCGCGCTGCCTCCAGCCGAGATATTTTGGAACGCCCTCCCAGAAATCTTCGATTGGCTCCAAGGCGCAGTCGTGCAGCCGCTTCCAGAGATGCCCGTCAGTGCTGGCGATATGCTTATCCGAGAACGGTTCGTCGATTTAGGCGCAGGTGGTCAAAGCAGGAATCATATCGAGTTGATTCGCTTCGCTGCCGCGAATCGACTTATCGTGGAGCTCGACTACCGCGACCAACAGGGACGGCATTCAACACGTGAGATCGAAGCCTACTCACTCCGTCGCTCGCGGGCCGGAAACATATTGCTCATGGCTGTGCGTGCGGACAGCGGTCAGCCGCGTAGCTATTTGGTCAACAGCATCCTTGGAGCCAAAGCCACTCAGAAGTCGTTTGCGCCTCGATATCCAATCGAACTGACACCCACTAGCATTTGAACTTTATGAACCAAGTAGTTTGACGTACGAACCTACCAGCGACTTGGAGTTTCCGGCGATCATTCGGCTTATAGCTGTAGATGACTTGTTCATATCTCTGACAAGCTCGTCTGACTGATTGTTCAGCGTGCAAATAGAGATTTCGTCAGGCGATTCCGTCGGCATGACGCAAAGATCGGAGGCCAGAGGCAGGAAGCCCGTTTGCTGCCCGTCGGGCCATTGAATAATTCCAATACCATGACTTCCAATAAGGAAGCTCTGCGTTTTGCTACATGATCGCAGGAAGCACAGGCCAGATTCTTCGCAGAAGCGCTGCTCCTCGCGGCGAGCAACAGGGCTGTCACCTGTGGCGACACTGGCGTAGACCTTGCGCCCTCTACTAAGTTTCTTCAACTCGCCAATCCTCATGGATTCCACCGCATCCCACTCCATGCGTTCGAACAAGCCTTGATTGGATAAGGCTAAAGCTTGATCGTGAAATAGCATCTCGCCCTCTTTTGAGTCGAGCATACGTAACTGCGAGTCCGGTGTGCGCCTTGCCATCGAGAGGAAGAAGCGCTTGAACAGAATCTCGTCCTCTGGAGATTGAAAAGGCCATTGATTAGTCCGCACATTTTCGCTGATGCGCATAATGACCGGCGCCACTCGCCCTTCGATCTCGGCCAGTGTTCTTTCGTGATCGTGCGAAAGGGACTGGACAGATTGCCCGCGGTCGGGATCTCGGTTCGAATAGAGATTACGAACGTGAAAGAGGTCCGAAGGACGCTTGCGGAAGGGCTTGGGGCTCTCGCGACTAACCGCCCAGAGATATCCACTTTCATCGCAGAAATGCTTAAGAAGGAATTTCGGAATGTAGTGCTGTTGTTGTGATCGACTTGTCGACAAGGAAATCACATCGGAAAAGACGAAGGATAAAGTCTAGCACTCAGTCTTGTTGCCACAGGGCCTGCTCACGTTGCCTTGCGGACACCAAATGAGCATCGAAGCACACAATACATACCCCGGAAATCAGTGCGCTACTCACAACTAACCGTTACCTCAAACATGATTCGTGATGCTGCCGATGACAGCCCTGAGTCTTGGTATCCGCGATTGATACCCCCCACCCCCTGCGACTCATCGCGACTCTTTCTCAGACTCAATCTTCGTCGACCAGAATCTCTCTTTTCACATACGTCCGAAACTCTTCGACATCCGTAAAGAAACGATAGCCAGCATGATTCGCGGCGTTCTCCGTTGCCTTCGGTTCATTTAGCAATAATGCAACAGGGGCGCTCAACCCTTCTTGCAGGCCGTCAGGCCAGGCTAAATCTAGGATGCCATACGGATTGCCAGTATCAGGATCCGTGAGTTCGAAATGAAGCTCCCCTTCGGAGAGCCCTTCGTCCACCACCCACTGGTTTACCTCAATAAGCCAGCGTTCCTCATCTTCCCCTCCAAAGCCACCCGATACTATCTCATCCCCTCGTTCGACCATACTTAGACCGCCCTTCTCTTCGGGAACATCGCCCCGCAGAAGTGTTTCGAGAAACTTATTGGCGGCTTCCGCTAGCAGTTCGCGCCGCGCATCAAGGAAATCCCTGTAGCGCTCGATTTTCCACAGCTCCGGGTCTGAGGGGATCCAATGAGACGATATCAGAGCATCATCCTTCTCCGCATACGAGGCCAGATAAACGGATGGATCTTTATCGGATACTCGGAGATTGGTTTGCTTTGTGAGGAAGGTGAAATTGGCAAGTGCATTGACCTCACTTCTCTCGTAGCCTGCCTTGTACAAGAGCGCCTTTGGAAAGATATGATGCAGTTCTAGGCTGCTCAAGTTCCCCAGTAGGTGCCCTTTAAGTTCAACACCCGTCTCCCAATCGAGCGCCTGCCATACACGAGTCAACATATACAGTAGAGGATAAAATCGCGCACCACGGCTCCATCCTTTGAAGTCAGTGGGCTGGAATCTTAGATCGCTACGGTTGCTCCTAAGCATTTCAATTAATCGGTCGAGACCGCCATCAGTTTCTTCGATCGCGGCGAGGTCTTGATTCAAGACAGTTTCCGTCGATCCCGAATACCGCCCCCAGAGGAAGCTGTGAACATACCAGTAGAGTAGTTTGTCGCGTTCAGAAGGGTCTGCGATTATTCCTCCGCATTTCTCCAGATACCGCGTCATGAGTGGGAGGGCGTACCGTCCTCCCAAAACCCGGCCATGATCCAGACCAAGACGGGAGCCGATCAAATTAAGCACCGTATCGATATGTCCAGCGGTCGCCCTCAAACCATCTTGAAAGGTTTGACTTTCAACACTTCCAAGTGCGCTAAACATTGCTTCCCCAGTCAGTGTCGTAGTAATGCTACGAAGCAATAGTTCGATCTTAAAGTTGTAGCCTGACTCGCGCCAGCGTTTCAATTCTGCATTCAATTGAGCTCTCGCCTCGGGCCATCCCGCGCATACCTTCGCCAAAGCGAGATCACCCTTTGACAAAGTTGTGCCGCCACTGTTTACCCGGTTGAAGATGTCCACCACAACGTCAACCGTTTTTTCCTCGCCAGTTACTTTTTCAATGTGAAGATCGATATCTTTGATTTTATCGATTCGGCTGAGCCGGTCTATAAATTCACCGATATGAGCCGCATACTCCGGATCTTTAGTAAAACGCTGCATGACTTTCCCAACGCCTTCCTGTAACAGTTTGGTCACATCAATCCAAAGGGGATCATCACGCATCTTCACAGGCTGGAAGAACGAAAAAGCTTCACTCCTCAAATGAAAGTACAGCCCAGTAAAGGCGCGCGAGTTTCCTTGAAAAAATGAGGTGCTCCCCAATTTTCGGACAGGTTGCTAAGGTGTGCTCCGAGCTTAAGAAGGAGACACAGGAATGGGTCAAAAAAGGAGAAGGTTCACGGCGGG
>JAPYNO010000018.1 GCA_028283025.1 Pseudomonadales bacterium
GTTTAGGCGGCCTATTCGAAGAATTGTTTGACAGGCTTCAATTCGCGATCGACCGTTCCCGCAGAGCGCTTGCCGATGCCGAAGCAACTGATCAGCGCAACCCGTCTACGAGGTTCACCACCTAGTCGAATTCCTACGGGGCTTGAAAATCTAGGCGTTCAAATAGTCAACTCGAAAATCTGTGCACCGCTGGTCTTATGAACCCGCAGTTTCAACTGGCTTTCGCAATTTCGGTATCCATGCATTGGCGTAAGCCCTGCCCCGCCGCGCCAGATCGGGTCTGCGAAAGCAGATTCCCTGCGTTGGTGCTTCAATTGTGAAACAATCGCAGCCCATCCGAAGAGTGTGAGTTTTGGTTCGGGACGCAGACAGGTACCGGCCGAATGTCGCAGTCATTCTGGCGAATCGCAAAGCGCAAGTGCTGCTGGCACGGCGATCAATCCCCGCCGATGCATGGCAGTTTCCGCAAGGCGGCGTGGGAGAGGGCGAATCGCCGGAACAAGCCCTCTATCGCGAACTTCTGGAAGAAGTCGGACTGCAGCGCCACTTGGTGAGGCGCGTTGCGTCCACTCGTTGCTGGCGCACATATCGTATTCCCGCCGCCTTGTCTCAGCGCCCCGACCTAAAGGCATTTATCGGTCAGCGGCAAAAATGGTATCTGCTTGAGTTTCTCGGCACAGACGAGGACGTCCGCCTCGACCGCGAGGCTGCGCCTGAATTCGATGCGTGGCAATGGGTCAGCTACTGGTACCCTTTGCGCACTATCGTCAACTTCAAGCGTCAAGTTTATGCTGGAGCCATGAAGGAACTCGCGCCCCATCTCGTCAACATTCATTCATGCTGAACTCACTGCGCGCCATCATTCAAGAGGTTCATTCCGAATCGGAAGTAGGGCGTGCGCTTGAGGTCATCGTCGAGCGCATTCACGAAGCGATGGGCGTGGATGTGTGCAGCGTCTACCTGTGCGACGATGACAATGATCGACATCTGCTCGTTGCGAGTCACGGGCTCGACCCCAAGGCCATCGGCAAGGCAGCCCTCAAGAAAGGCGAGGGACTCGTCTCCTATGTCGCGGGCAGGGCCGAGCCGATCAATTTGAAGAATGCCAAGCTGCACCCGCGCTTCAAATTGATCGATGGCATCGGCGAGGAGATCTTTCCGTCGTTTCTCGGCGTGCCGCTCATTAGTGCACGTCGCGTGCACGGGGTGCTCGTGGTGCAAGGACAGGAGGAGCGCCGCTTCAACGAACAGGAAGAAGCCTTCCTTGTCACCCTCGGCGCGCAGCTCGCAGGCATCATCGCGCACGCTGACGCCATGAAAGGTGTGCCCTTCGTGCATCAGCCGTCGCAGCCGCAGATTCCAGTTGACGCGCGCTTTCAGGGACTGCGCGGTGCGCCGGGCATCGCGCATGCGCGTGCGATAGTCGTTCAAGCGCCCATTCAGCCCGAGTCGGTTGCCCGGCGCAAGGTTGCCAACATTGATCAGGAGCTCGAACAGTTCGAGCGTGCGCTCAGCCAAGCGCGCGAAGAAATCGCGACCCTTGCCGAGCGGCTCGAAGGCCGCGTCGGGAAAGACGAGCAGGCCGTTTTCGACGCCTATCAGCACATGCTCGATGACAACAGCCTACCCGCCGAGATTCGCAGCAAGATTCGTGAAGGCAACTGGGCGCAGGGGGCGCTGCTTGATGTCGTGTCCGAGCACTCGCGCGCATTTGCGAACTTTGAGGACGAGTATTTGCGCGAGCGCGCCGCCGATGTGCGCAGCATCGGTCGCCGTCTGCTCGATGGATTGACCGAAATCAGCCATGAGCAGCGCGATTTGAGCGATGGCGTCATCATCATCGGCGAAGAGATTACTGCGGACATCGTCGCGGGTTTTGATGAGCGGTATCTGAAGGGCATTGTCTCGACACGAGGCTCGGCGAACTCGCATGTCGCGATTCTCGCACGCGCGCTCAATGTGCCGACGGTGGTTGGCGCCGTTGACCTGCCGATTCTCGACCTTGAAGGGCAGGATCTCATTGTTGACGGACACTACGGGCGGGTGTTTGCAAGTCCTTCAGAGCATCTCATCGAGTATTTCGAGTCCCGCATTGAAGAAGAAGCCGAGTTTAATGACGAGCTGATGGCCTTGAAGGATGAGCCGTGCCAAACGCGCGACGGCCTGCGCATTCGATTGTGGGTCAACATCGGCCTCTCAAGCGACCTCACTCGTTCGCTCGACATGGGCGCAGAAGGCATTGGTCTCTTTCGCACCGAAGTGCCATTTATGACCAGTCAGACCTTTCCCACCGAGGAGGAGCAGCGACTGATCTACCGCGAGCAGATGGAGGCGTTCAATCCTCGTCCGGTGACCATCCGCACGCTTGATATCGGCGGCGA
>JAPYNO010000019.1 GCA_028283025.1 Pseudomonadales bacterium
AATGCAGTCCCTCTTTGGCTACAGCGTGGCGGCGCCGGGATTTGTGGGCTATGTCGATGGCGTGCATCCAAAGCGGCTGGTCGACTCGGCGTATCGAGGGCGCAAGCATCGCGGGATGACGAGTTTGGGATGGTGGCAATCGTGATGCAGTGCATGGAAGTGCTTGTCTGTGAATTCGGCACCTGAGTATTTTGAAACGATAAGACAGCGCGCCCAGGGGCGATGGGGTCAGCTAGAAGCTGATCCGGAACTCGCCGGGCCATGGCATCAACTCTTCAATCAGGTACAAAGTCCGCGCCACGTTCTATCCGAACTTCTGCAAAACGCAGACGATGCTGGCGCAAGCAAAGCTGCGGTACGGGTTGACAACGGACATTTCATATTCGAGCACGACGGCGAAGATTTCACCGAAGAACAGTTCGAATCACTTTGTAGATTTGCATATTCAAATAAGAGGTCGCTGCATACCATCGGATTCCGAGGCATAGGTTTCAAGAGCACGTTTAGCCTCGGTAATTGCGTCAAGCTTTTTTCGCCTTCGTTGTCCGTGTGCTTCTTCAAGAAGCGCTTCACGCTTCCCGATTGGATTCCGGGAGACAGTCCCAAATCCGATTTGACAAGAATTCAAGTCGAGATTGGGAATGAGAACGTTGCGACGGACATCAAGAAAAATATCGACGAATGGCTCAAGAATCCGGTGTCGCTGCTCTTCTTCAAGAATGTACGTCGAATGCGAATCAACGACGAAGAAGTGCACTGGGGCAGCATAGGGCCGGGTCCCGTGGTCAACAGCGAGTGGATGGCACTCAATGAAGATGTAGGGAAAGAGTATCTGCTGATTCAGTCAAATGAAGAGCCATTTCCTGATGACGCGCTCGAAGAAATTAAGAATGAGCGCTCTCTCACTGTCGATAACGAAGCTGAGTTCCCTCCGTGCAGAGTGGAAATTGTCCTCGGTGCTAAGGGGCATCTATATGTTGTTCTGCCGACCGGTGTCGAGACCGAACTGCCCTTTGCCTGCAATGCGCCATTCATTCAGGACCCTGCGCGGCTGAAAATCAAAGATGTTGAGATGTCCCCAACGAACTGTTGGCTGCTTAACCGAATCGGCACTTTGGCAGCGTCGGCCATGCTTCAATGGCTCAATCAGACCGACTCTCAAACCATTGAACGTGCGCCCGCGTATGGCCTGCTTCCCGATGTAGATCGAGAAAAGCAATCGCTCGAAGGCTAATGTAGCGTAGCAGTCAAAAAGGCATTCGAGCGTCTAATTGAGAGTCAGCATGTCTTGCTCGCAGAAGATGGATCACTCCATGATGTGAACCGATGTATCGCTATTCCACGGCGGATATCTCAAGTCTGGCCCATGAGCAAAGTATCCGACCTGCTTGATAATCATGGACGACCTCCCTTGTGTCAGCATGTCGAATCGTCGGATCTCAAGAAGCTCTTAAATTGGCATCTCGTGGAGAAGGCCGACCGCTCAGATATTCTTCTGGAACTACAAAGGACATCTTTTCCGAAGCCGGAGACTTGGCAGCAGCTCCTCACTCTGTGGACGTACTTGGAACCTGCTATCACTGGATATCGCAGACAAGTGCACGCGGACGATCTCCGCATACTGCCAGTACAAGCCCAAGAGCTACTCTACGCCCCAACTCAGGCCGTACGGTTGGGGGGAAAAAAGCTCCTTCACTCGCAAGACGACTGGAAATTTCTTTCTTCATATTTGGCCGTATTGAATCAAAACTGGCTACGCTATCTTACGGAGCAACGTCGCCATTCCTTGGAGAACGATGACGAGTCGTTGAAAGAAGCGACTGCGCAGGCGGATTCTGTGCTCGCGGCCTTGGACATGGATAGACCCAGCCAGCCGGGCGACTTGATTAATCGGGTCAGCGCGGAATTCTTTTCCAGAGACGTATGCATTGAGAAATGTGTGCGCCTAGCTCAAATCGCTGCAAAGCTCCGTGCGAACATAGATGATTCGTTCAGATATATGACTGAGGACATGGAGCTACGGTCAGCGAATTCCACATTGTTGTTCGACTCAGACGGTGGATTGAAAGAACTGCTATGCGAATCACTTCGAGAGTCTCAACTACTGCATTCTGCTTACTCCGAGTGCTTTCAGTCTTGTTCACAAGAGGAATGGATGCAGTGGGTGAAGTCAGGAAATTCCGGTGTAAGAACATTCGTGCCCTTGGAAGAATCCATAAGCTCTGCGGGCAGTCGTCAGGACATCGAGAAAAAACTACGAGATCGAGAATACGAAGGCTCGCTGGAGAGCAGTAGATACACAAATCCAAGCTTCCTTATCGAGGACTGGGATTTTCGTAAGCCGGATTGGGATTATTGGGAAAGTCAAGAGCAGGTAAACCCTGAGATTTGGTGTTCGATAGCTGAGCGCATTCTGCTGGAACCAACTCCGTATTGGCGAGATATGAGTTCGGCGCAGATTTTTGAACTCGCATCAAACGGGCATAAGCGGTGTTTGCGGAACATCGAAGTCATTCCGTTGTGGGCATCAAGGCTTCGAGACAAGAAGTGCTTGCGTGACACTCAAGGAAATCCGCACAAACCTGGCGAACTCCTCCGACGAACCGTCGATACGCGGCCATTTCTTGATGTTGAACCCTTTGTTAATGGTGATCTTGATTGCGAAGCAACGCTTGCGTTGCTGGAATTGCTCGGGGTTCAAAGCACTCCAAGCGGGCCTGCCCGTCTCATGGAAAGGCTGCGAGCGCTCGCTGGCTTTGAAAATCCTCCGTCTCACGAAGTGGAGAAGTTGTACGAGCGCCTTGATCAAATGGTTAACTCATGTAGTAGCGAGGATTTTCAGGCTGTTCAAGAAGCTTTCCAGACCGATAAGCTTATCCTCAGTCAGAACGGTACTTGGGAGAAAGTTTTAGGCGTCTCTCTTATGGCGAACGAAGAGGACGTGCCAGATGCAGAAGTCATTCGAACGTCAGTGAAGGAGTTGATGCTCTGGAGGAAAGTCGGCGTGTCTGACCGTCCGACTTTGGAACGCGCTATCAAGTGGCTCGATGCCCTGCCGGACGAATCTCCTTCGAGACCAGACGAACTGCGTCGAGTCAAGTCAATGCTCTCACGATATCCCGATCGCGTCTGGAACCAATGTGGGCGTTGGATAAATCTCGCTGGCGGATGGGTGGGTACTGAGAATCTGACCTACTCGATGAGCATGCAATCCCTGTTTTCTTGGGAGCACCTGCACCCGTGGGTCAAGTATGCCACCGCTGATCTTAAGGGAATGCAATCAGAAGTGGCCAGATCGGAACCCTTTTCGCACTTGATACCGCTCGCAACGAAAGTCGAGGAACGATTTCAAGAGCCGCCGAATCATTCCGACGACGATTTGAACGCCGACTGGCTAACCGCTATCGGCAACGAGCTTTGTCGAGTTGAGTTCGACGCGGAGCATGAGACGCAGCGCATTAGAGATCTCGCGGAAAGGCTCGCGAATACGCGGCTGTGCAATGTCCCAATGATCGACATTATGCCTTTCATTGACGGCAAGCCCGCTGGCACCTCTCGCCAAACTGACGTGCATTGGACTGATAGGATGCTGTACGTCACTAACATGAGCAAGGGTAAGCAGGCACGTCGCTTGCCTGAAGAGATCGCAAAAGCATTTGCATGTGAAGATGTCAAAGCAGCACTCCACTATGGATTTGAGCGAGACATCGAGCGGATTAGGCAGTACATCAGTGAGAATTTCAAGCTGTGTCCGTCGTCGACTGTGCGTCCAAAGTTTGAAGAAGAGCCGGTTCAGGGAGATGCGAGCGTCCACAAAACCCCGTCCAAAGAACCAAGCATTGCACAGAGTCAAAATACTGATATCCCGGATATTGATGACTCTGACGCTGATCAGCGCTGGCAGGATGGCGAAGAAGAAATGCGGAAAGTACCACGCTCCCAGAAAAAGCCAGCGAGAGCTGCGCTCATCGATTTATTCGCGACGCTACGTGGATTTAGTCGGGAGGGGAAAGATCGTTACATGTACGAAGATGGAAGCTGGATTGCCCGAACCGGTGGTGATCGCTTCCCTTGGGAGCGGCGATCGGTAGACGGTGTCTTGGTTCGCTCATACCATCTGAGAAACCACTGCCTTGAAACTGATCCCATGCAGATCGACGCAGATATCTGGGACATCATGGAGCGGTACCCTGATAGGTACGCGCTTGTGCTGCTGAGCAGTGATAAGCGGCCAATTGAGATTACAGGCGCCGACCTTTGGACCATGCAAGAAGCAGGAACGGTCAAGCTCCATCCCGCAGCGTACAGACTCGTCTACAGTGAGAAACGGAAATGATAAAACTCGAATCGATTATCAATGGAATGCGCGTGAAGGGGCTTTGTGGCGAGGAAACTGTAGAAGTAATTGCCACTCAGTCGTACGGTACTGACGCTATCCAAGTCACATGGAAAGGTTCGCACGGCCTAGACGAGAGAATACTGTATAGAGACGACGAGCCACGCCTTACGGAGGTGGCCGCGAGCCGTCGATTCGCGTTTGATGGTGACAGTCATCATTTCCGAATCGCATTTGAAGCCTTGCGAATCCGACTTGCGTATCTCTTCGACCCATACGCTGCCGTCAATGCTTCTCAAATTGAGCCTCTACCCCACCAATTAACCGCCGTGTACGGAGAGATGCTGGATCGCCAGCCATTGAGGTTTCTGCTAGCCGACGATCCTGGTGCCGGAAAGACCATCATGGCGGGACTACTGATCAAGGAGCTTTTCATCCGCGGCAGTCTCGAGCGCTGCCTCATCATCGCTCCCGGAAGTCTCGTCGAGCAGTGGCAAGACGAACTGAATGAGAAGTTTGACCTAGCTTTTGCCATCTTAACTCGTGAACAGGTTGAATCATCGTTGACCGGCAACCCTTTTGTTGAACACCCAAGGCTAATTGCCCGCCTCGATATGCTGGCTCGCAATGCTGAACTCAAGGCAAAGCTGGAAGCTGCGCCGGAATGGGACCTGATCATTTGTGACGAAGCTCATCGTATGTCGGCGAGCTTCTTCGGACGAGAAATCAAGTACACCAAGCGATTCCGTCTCGGCGAACTTGCGGGCCGCCTTGCGCGTCATTTCTTGCTGATGACTGCAACACCACACAACGGCAAGGAAGAAGATTTTCAACTTTTCATGGGGCTTTTGGATGCTGATCGATTTGAAGGCAGGTTCCGTCAAGGTGTTCATAAAGTTGATCCTTCAGATATGATGCGGCGGCTGACCAAGGAGGAGTTGTATCGCTTTGACGGAAGTCCGCTGTTTCCCGAGCGTCGCGCCTACACAATCTCTTACCAGCTATCCGCCTTGGAGGCAGAGCTTTACGATGCGGTCACTCGCTACGTTCAAGAGGAAATGAACCGCGTCGACCGCATTGAAGAAGATGGTTCGCGACGGCGCAACCGCAACAATGTTGGTTTTGCGTTGCAGATTCTTCAGCGGCGCTTGGCATCTTCGCCGGCCGCGATACATGAATCTCTGAAGCGTCGCTTAGCACGGCTTGAAACGCGACTGGAGGAGGAAAAGCATGGGGGGCGGCGCACTTCGGGCACTGCGGAGGCAAGGGCGGAAATCGTGCCTGTGATGGACGAAGATGAAATCGAAGATGCGACTGGCGAAGAGATCGAAAAATACGAAGAACAGCTTCTTGGTAGTGCCACCGCTGCGCAGACAGTTGCCGAATTGCAAGCGGAGATCATCAAACTCAAAAGTTTAGAACAACTCGCGGGCAAACTTCAAAGGTCGGGTGAGGATACTAAATGGCGAGAACTTGATCGCATCCTAGAAGATCCGCTTGTTCACGACCCCGCAAAAGACGTAGCTCGTAAGGTGGTTATTTTCACCGAAGCCCTCGGCACCCTTCGATACTTGGCATCTCGAATCCGAAATCGTACAGGTGAGGCTGGGAGCGTAGCAGAGATTCATGGTGGCGTGCCGCATGATCGTCGTCGGCAAATCATTGCCGGGTTCAACGATGATCCCGAAGTTCGATTTCTTCTGGCGAATGACGTGGCGGGAGAAGGTGTCAATTTGCAGTGCGGTTCGCATCTTATGGTTAACTATGATCTACCATGGAACCCCAATCGCTTGGAGCAGCGCTTCGGACGCATTCATCGTATTGGGCAGATGGAAGTGTGCCATTTGTGGAATCTGGTGGCGAGCGACACGCGCGAAGGCGCTGTCTACAGTCGCCTACTAGAAAAGCTCGAGACCGCCCGGGAAGCGCTTGGTGGGAAGGTCTACGATGTGCTCGGAGAGCTGTTCGAGTCTCGTCCTTTGCGGGATCTGCTCGTGGAAGCTATCCGCTATGGGGAAGAGCCAGCGGTGCGTGAGCGTCTATTTCAAACCATTGATGGCGTCGTGGATGTAGAGCTCATCAATGACTTGGTTGCGCGTAAGAAACTCACGCGAGAGGGCGTGGATCCGGGAACAGTCCGAGCCGCTCGCGAGCAGATGGAACGGGCGGCGGCTTGGCGATTACAGCCGCATCATATTGGTTCGTTCTTTGAAGCCGCCTTCCTTGAGGCAGGCGGGAAGTTACACGCCCGCGAGAAAGGTAGGTTTGAAGTGACGCAGGTGCCTCCTGTTCTGAAAGGGTCGGGCCACTTACTTAGGCGTACGGATCCGGTGTTGTCGCGCTACCGCCGGATTTGCTTCGACAAGAATGCTGTGAGCGCAGCGCCTCAAGCAATTCTTGTCGCACCTGGTCATCCCTTGCTTGATTCGCTACTTGATCTGACGCTCGCACGTTACCGCGACCTCTTGCAACGTGGCACGACCTTGATAGACGACTCCGACAGACATGAGTCGCCGATGGTATTGGTGGCTTTGCGCCATGCCATTCGTGACGGACAGATAACGCGAACCGGAAAACCGCAGTTTGTCTCTGAAAGGCTACAGTTTGTCTGGATTGACGAAGCGGGTCGCGTAACCGATGGAGGGCTGGCGCCGCATTTGGATTGCCGTGCACCCAACGAGTCGGAAGGCGCTCGATCGCAGGCATTTCTGAGCGAATCCGGGTTCAAAAGTGGACTTGAGGAAAGTGCGTTAGATTACTCAATCAATGAGCTTGTGCCGCGACACAGAAAGGAAGTGGAAGCGCGCCGTCTGGCAGAACTCGAAAAGATAGAAGCCGAAGTGAAAGAGCGAATGCACCGCGAAATTACCCATCTACAGCATCGCGCACTTGAGCTTGAGGCCGAGGAAAGAGCTGGTAAGCGTCCAAATCTGAATTCACAAAACGTCCGTCGTCAGGCGGAAACGCTGAGCGACCGATTGCAAACTCGGATGGATGAGATTGCAAAGCAGCGCGATATGGCCCCACTATCTCCTGAGATTTGCGGTGCCGCACTGGTCGTTCCCGCAAGCTTGCTACGGAGCAGCGATCTACCCCCCAAAAAAGATGTTCCGGTTGCGGATGATTCGGACTCGCTAAGTCGTAAGGAAATCGAAGACAAGGCCATGGATGAGGTTATGAAGGTTGAGCGTCGCCTTGGGTTCGAACCGTGCGATGTCTCGGCACAAAATCGTGGCTATGACATTGAGAGTCGAGATCCTTCAACGGGTTGCTTGCGGTTCATTGAGGTGAAAGGTCGCCGTTCGGATGCGAGCGAGATCACCGTGACTCGTAACGAGATGCTGACGGCGTTCAATACCGAAGGCGCCTATATTCTGGCGACAGTGCTCGTCGAGCGAGGGTGTGCGCACGGGCCGTTGTACGTCACGAATCCATTGAAGCTGTTTGGTGCTGAACCGCAGTTCAACGAAGTCAGCAGATCAATCACCATCGAATCGATTAAGCAATCTGTCGATATCCGAAATGCACGAATGAGGTCTTGATTACTTTTGAGTAGCACGGCATAGTGCTCAGCATGACAAGCGTATCAATCACTGATTTGGAGGCAAACCTATCGCGCTACATTCGCGAGGTTCGTGACGGCGGTGAAATCGAAGTGCTTGATCGCGGTAGCCTTGTTGCCCGAATCACGCCCCCGGAAAAGGTTCAAAAAGATGCCCTAGATGCCCTTGTCCGGGAAGGTGTGCTCACGCAAGGCAGGGGGTGCGCACGCAAGGTGCTCGAAAGACCTCCGATGAAACTGCCCTTCAGTCTGTTAGAGACGCTGCTAGAAGAACGTGGCGATCAATTGTGAGGTACTGGGATTCGTCTGCACTTGTTTCACAGTTTGTGGCGGAATCTGGCACTGCCGTGATTCGCCGAATGGTGCAGGAGAATGAGATCATTGCTACATGGGCATGGACAAGAGCAGAAATTGTCAGCGCGATTGAGCGCCGTAATCGATTCGGTGACTTTTCTCCTGCGCAAAGGCGCAACATCCTTGAGTGGCTCGCATCTTCTGCCGCCGATTGGTACGAGGTCTCTGACTTCTTTGCCGTGCGCTCGCGAGCGATTTCTCTGCTATCTCGTCACGTCTTAAGGGCAGCCGATGCAGGGCAGTTGGCAGCTGCATTGCTGGTGCGCGAGAGGTTAGGCCAGTCGTTTGAGTTCGTTTCCTTGGACAAGAGATTGTCGAAGGCGGCAGAAATCGAGGGTTTTCGCGTATTGCCGGAATCGAGCGAGTGAGCAATGACCGTAAGGATGCGACAGCGCAAGAAGCTTGTAGAAGTCGCTCTGCCGCCTGAAGCTATCAATGCGGCATCAGCACGGGAGAAGTTGATTCGCCACGGACGTCCTTCGACGCTCCATTCGTGGTGGGCGAGGCGTCCCGTTGGACGCTGACCCCGAGTGCGCTATAGCGCAAGTCGATAGGCAATCCCTACTTGCATGTTCTCCAACCCTTCCTCATGTAGGAAGTCGTGAGCTGAGGTGCTCCCCAATTTTCGGACAGGTTGCTAAGGTGTGCTCTAAGCTTAAGAAGGAGATACAGGAATGGGTCAAAAAAGGAGAAGGTTCACGGCGGGTTTCAAGGCGCGCGTTGCGCTTGAGGTGTTGAAGGATCTGTACACGGTGCAAGGGATCGCGCAACGCAACGGGCTGCACCCAAACCAGGTGAGCGCATGGAAGCGGCAGGCGTCGGAGGGGACGGCGTCGGCGTTCGAGAGCGGTTCGGGGAACAGCGACAGGCAGAGGTCGATGGTAGTGGAGTCCAGTGCGTACACGGTGTTCGACAGGCCCACTGCCAGGGACTCCCCGGCGTGCATCTCCCGCGTCTGCGCGATCAGCCGCTGCGCGAAGTCGGCTTAGATCCGCCAGTCGCGCCGCTCGTTGGCGTCGGCCAGAGTGGCGCGCCTGACCGGCGAGCGGATGCCCATGTGGTAGAGCTTGGCCGACTGCGCCGACAGGCAGGCCTCGATGTCGCGCAGGCTTTCCCTGTAGGTCAACTG
>JAPYNO010000002.1 GCA_028283025.1 Pseudomonadales bacterium
CCTATCGCCAATTCAAGTCGGTAACGCCAGAAAATCCCTGTTTCCTTCACGTTATCAATTGGTTACGGTCAATCCTACTTACTTTCTTGGGACACTACTAACCCGCACTATCAATAAAGCAATACTGCCATCCTTGGAAAGACTCATTCATCACAGAGCACTAAGATTCCGCAGGCTTCTTATACGGCGGCCTCATAGCGGACGCCAGCTTCGATGCGAGCTTCGACTGGCTATAGATTGACTTCGCATGACTGAAGTTCTTAAAGCCATCGTAGCCGTGGTAGCTGCCCATTCCGCTCGGGCCGACACCGCCAAATGGCAGATCTTCTTGGGCGACATGCATGATCACATCATTCACAGTGACGCCGCCGGACGTGGTGCGTGTGAGGACTTTCTTTTCTTCGGCCGTGTCCTCGCCAAAGTAATAGAGGCCGAGCGGACGCGCCTTGCTGTTGACGTAATTGATCGACTCATCAACGCTCTTATACGACTTCACCGGCAGTAGCGGGCCGAATATCTCGTCCTGCATGACTTTCATATCGTCGCTGGGGTTTAGCAGAATCGTCGGCGGTATGCGGTGATGCTGCTGCTGCGAAAAGTCCTCATCCGCCGGGTTGATCTCCACCACATCCGCGCCTTTCGCTTTGGCATCTTCAACATAGGCGTTCAAGCGATCAAAGTGACGCTCGTGAATGATCGATGTGTAGTCGGGATTGTCCTTGATGTCTGGGTACATCTTGGCGACCGAACTCTTCGCGTGCTCGACAAATTCATCGCTTGACTCTTCAGGCAGGAACACATAGTCGGGTGCGAGGCAGATTTGACCGGCATTCAAGGTCTTGCCAGCCATGATATTGGCGGCGGCGAGTTCCAGGTTAGCGCTGCGACCGATAATCACAGGCGACTTGCCGCCGAGTTCGAGCGTGACGGGCACGAGGTTTTCAGCAGCGGCTTTCATCACGTGTCTTGCGACGCTAGTCGCACCGGTGAAAAGCAGGTGATCGAATGGCAGCCGCAAGAACGCGCCCCCGACGTCCGGCCCGCCGGTGAAGACGGCGACTTCTTCTTCGTCAAAGTTCTCCGCAAAGCATGCCTTCATCAGTTCTGAGGTCTGCGCCGTGAATTCGGAAGGCTTGATCATGACGCGATTGCCCGCCGCGAGAATACCCGCAAGGGGCGTGAACGTGAGGTTCACAGGAAAGTTCCAGGGACTGATGCAGCCGACCACGCCGAGTGGCTGATATTCGATTCTGCCTCGGGAGCCCACAAGCCCTAAAGGAAACATCACCTTGCGCCGCGCTGGCTTCATCCATTGCCGAAGCCGCTTCTTAGCATGCTCAAGCGGGCTGATCGAACCATCAATATCCATCACCTTAGACTGCTCAAATGATCGATGCCCAAAGTGCTCAGCCATGGCTTCACTAAGCGCATCGCCATGCTTTTTGAGGATATTGATCGCACGGTCAATGCGATCAATTCTCGTCTTCGCAGTGACGGCGCCTTCAGCGAGATACGCCTTCTTCTGACGGTCGAGCACCGCCTGCATATCTACTTGCGTTGGCTCTGCGTTTGCCATGATGTTTCTCCATTGATCTGGCAGATTGGCTCGGCAGTGTACTAGGGAATAGCCACTGCAAGGGATAGTTTGAAATTCTAATTTAGAATAAAAAAAGCTCTCTATCTACATAAAATAGTTATAAGATGCGCATCCCACACAGATACTGACACTCGTATGGAACAGCTTCCGCTTTTCCTTGATCTCAAGTCCAAATCCTGCCTTCTGGTCGGCGCTGGCGATGTCGCTGAGCGCAAGGCTCGACTGCTACTCAGAGCTGGCGCGCGCCTCACCGTTGTAGCGCCGAGCATCAGCGACTACTTCGAATCGCTTGACCGCGCTCAAGTCACAATCTCGCAGCAAGCCTTCGCGCCCAATGTGTGCGAAGGACACCATCTGATCATCGCGGCCACGAATTGCGAAGCCGTCAATCGAGCAGTCGCGGATGCGTCGCAGCGGCTCGGTATTTGGTGCAATGTGGTGGATCGGCCTGCGCTGTCAAGCGTCTTTTTTCCGGCTATGATTGATCGCTCGCCCGTCACCATCGCCATCGGCACCGGCGGCCATTCGCCAACGCTTGCGCGCTGGCTCAAGCGCCGTATTGAAGCCGGGCTACCATCTCGGCTCGGCATCCTTGGCAAAGCGCTTGGGCGCTGGCGGCGGCACGTGCAAATGCAGATCAAGGACGCGGCAATCCGCCAGCGGTTCTTTGAGCGCATTCTTGACGGCCCTATTGCCAGACATGTGCTGGCCGGACGAGTAGCTGACGCCGAAGCAGCCTTTGCCCGCGAGATCAAAACACCGCGCGAGAAGCAAGGCGAAGCCTATCTTGTCGGGGCCGGCCCGGGTGATGTCGGTCTGCTCACGCTTCGTGGTCATCAACTGCTGTCACAGGCTGACATCGTCCTCTATGATGCGCTCGTCTCAGAAGACGTGCTTGAGTTTGCGCGCCGCGATGCCAAGCGCGTCTGCGTCGGCAAGCGTCCTGGCGAATCGCATAAGCAGGCGGGATTGACCCAATCCTTCGTCGGCCTTGTCAAAAAAGGCTACCGCGTGTGCCGCTTGAAAGGCGGCGATCCGTTCATCTTTGGACGCGGCGGCGAAGAAATCCAAGCGCTCGCCGAAGCCGGCCTGCCCTTTGAAGTCGTACCAGGCATCACTGCGGCGCAAGGCTGCGCGGCATCGGCTGGCATTGCGCTGACATTTCGCAACATAGCAAGCAGCGTCACGCTTGCCACTGGCAGCGTCGGCAAGGGCAACGAACCCGATTGGGCATTGCTCGCGCGTCCTGAACAAACGCTTGCGCTCTATATGAGCATGGCGTCACTTGAAATGGTCAGTGCCAACCTCATCGCTGCGGGGCTCGCACCACACACGCCAGCGGCGGTGGTCGAAAAAGGCACGCTTGAAAAGGAGCGCATCGTCGATGCGACGCTCGCCGGTATTGCTGCAGCCTGCTGCGAGCACAGCATCGGTTCCCCCGCGATGTTGTTTGTAGGCAAGAGCGTCGCGCTACGCGCATCGAGCGCTAATGAGTATAATTGGAATAGAAAAGACGTGTTATTATTCCAAAATGTTATGTCTGCGTAGAGCCTTCCGCCTTGAGTCTTACTGCCAAGCAATCCCCTGCCGAGCCAATCAATCAAGATATGCTCGCCCAACTTCGGGCGTTGGCGTCTAGCTGCGAGCGTGACGAGCTCATGTGGATGAGCGGCTATCTCGCCGCGCTTGCGCACAATGATCAGGCAGCCGTTCCGCTTAGCATAGCAGCCACAAGCGACGCCCCCGAGTGGACTGTCTTCTTTGCCTCCGAAACTGGCAACAGCCGCAAGGTGGCGGAAGCACTCGCTGCACATGCGAGCGAGTATGGCATCGTCGCTAAAACGCAGGATCTCA
This sequence comes from Pseudomonadales bacterium, assembly GCA_028283025.1. Taxonomy (GTDB): domain Bacteria; phylum Pseudomonadota; class Gammaproteobacteria; order Pseudomonadales; family Azotimanducaceae; genus Azotimanducus. The sequence continues at coordinate 3,452 of JAPYNO010000002.1, forward strand.
GCGAATTCCGCGCACACAGGCTCGCCAAGGTCAAGCGCGGTTTTTTTGTCGTCGCCACGCACGGCCTTGGCGATGCGCCTGAAGGCACGAGCGCGTTCTTTGATCATCTCTTGAGCGATGATGCCGAGCGACTCGACGACCTTGAATACGGCGTACTCGCGCTCGGCGACTCAAGCTATGCCGACTTTTGCGAGGTCGGGCGGGTACTCGATACGCGCCTTGAAGCACTCGGTGCGATGCGCATCATCGAACGAGTCGATTGCGACCTGAATTTTCGCGCCACAGCACAGAAGTGGACGCTCGCAGCGCTTGAACAAGCCAAGGCGCGCGCGCCTTCGCCAAGTGCGTCTGTCACTCGACTGCACGCGGTCGAAGCGAGTCCAACCGCACTTCAAACAAGCAGCTTCGAGAGTCGCGTTTTGACCAATCAGCGCATCACCGGCCGTGGTTCAAGCAAGGATGTACGACACATTGAACTCGACCTTGATGGTACCGGCCTCACCTACTTGCCTGGCGACTCCTTGGGCGTGATGCCAGAGAATCCACCGCAAACAATCGAGCAGCTTCTTGAGAACTGCAAGATCTCGGCGTCTTCGCAAGTGACGATCGAAGGCGAATCCATGTCGATCAGCACTGCGCTTCGCTTATCCAAGGAAATCACCGCCGCGAGCGGGCCGCTTTTGAAAGCGCTCGGCGAAGCGCATCCGAAGCTTGAAGCCATGCGTACCAACCGCGAGCAATTGCGCGAACTTCTGCTCACCCATCAAGTGATTGATCTTGTGACGAAATATCCAGTCGCATGGGATGCGCAAACGCTCGTTGACAATCTGCGCGACCTCCCTCCGAGACTCTATTCAATTGCTTCGAGCCCAGATGCCAACCCGGATGAGGCGCACCTCACTGTGGCGGTCGTGAATTACCGGAAATTTGGGCGCGAACATTGGGGCGCGGCGTCAAACTTCATTGCAGGCGGCACCAAGCGTCTACAGGTCCACGTTGAAGGCAATGACAACTTCCGGCTGCCAAATGACGGCAACACGCCGATGATCATGATCGGCGCTGGTACTGGCATCGCGCCGTATCGCGCCTTTGTCGAGCAACGTCGAGAGCAGGGAGCGAAGGGCGAAAATTGGCTGATCTTTGGTGATCGCAACTTCTTCACCGACTTTTTGTATCAGAGTGAATGGCTGAAGTTTCGTGATCAAGGGTATGTGAAGCGCTTCAGTCTCGCCTTCTCGCGCGATGGCGCGCATAAGGTCTATGTGCAGCATCGCATCGCCGAAGAGCGACGCGAATTCTATGCTTGGCTTGACCGAGGCGCGCATATCTATGTGTGCGGAGACGCGAGCGCCATGGCGGACGATGTGCATGAAGCCATTCGCGGCGTTTTGCGAAGCGAAGGCGGTTTGAGTGACGATCAAGCGAGCGCGCAGCTCGATGAATTGCGCACGACAGGACGCTATCAGAGGGATGTGTACTAATGTCCGCACCCCTCACCCCAGTCGAGCACGTCAAGGCCAAGAGCCAACTCCTTCGCGGCAGCATTGCAGAGAGCTTGAGCGACGATGCCACAGGCGCACTCATTGAAGACGACACTCACCTCGTTAAATTCCACGGCTTCTATCAGCAGGACGACCGGGATCTCCGCGCCGAGCGAATCAAAAGCAAGCTTGAGCCAGCCTACAGCTTCATGATCCGCGTGCGCGTACCAGGCGGTGTGGCAACGCCCGCGCAGTGGCTTGCCATGAACGAGATCGCTTCGCATGACGCCGAGCGTCCGCTGCGCTTGACGACGCGCCAAACCTTTCAATTGCATGGCGTCATCAAGCGCGACCTGAAGACAACGCTCGGCACAATCAACAAGACCCTGCTCGATACGCTTGCTGCGTGCGGGGATGTCAACCGCAATGTCATGTGTTCTGTCATATCCGAGCGCTCGCCTGTGCATCGAGCCGCCATCGAGACCGCAGCGGCAGTGAGCGCGCACCTCACCCCGCGCACCCGCGCATACCACGAGTTGTGGGTCGATGGAGCAAAGGTCAATACTGGCGACGAATCCGAACCCATTTACGGCCCCACCTACCTGCCGCGCAAATTTAAGATCGCCGTTGCGATTCCGCCCGTGAACGATGTCGATGTCTTCGCGCAAGACCTTGGGCTGATCGCCATCGCCGAGAATGATCGACTCGTCGGATTCAACGTCGCTGCTGGCGGCGGCATGGGCAGGACACACGGCGAACCCGAGACCTACCCGAGGCTCGCGGATGTGATCGGCTTCTGCGAGCCAGACAAGGCTTGCGAAGTCGCCGAGCACATCGTCGAGTGGCAGCGTGATTTTGGCGACCGCACCAATCGCAAGCACGCACGCCTCAAGTACACCATTGATGATCGCGGCCTCGACACTTTCAAAGCCGAGCTCGCGAAACGCCTCGGCTACGAATTGCAAGCGCCTCGGCCTTACGAGTTCACCGCACGCGGCGACCAGATCGGGTGGATGCAGGATGATCAAAGCAACTGGCACCTGACCTTGTTCATTCCCGAAGGCAGAATCGAGGACCGAGGAGCGTGCGCGCTCGCCACCGGCCTCAAAGCCATCGCGGAGGTGCATCAAGGCGACTTTCGCATCACCCCCAATCAGAACCTGACGATCTCCAAGATCAAAGAGGATGCAAGGGCGTTGATTGAATCCCTACTGTCGCAGCACGGACTTGACCCGCTCGTCAGCGTCTCGCCAATGCGCGCGCAAGCACTCGCCTGCGTCGCGCTGCCGAACTGCCCGCTCGCCTTCGCCGAAGCCGAGCGCTATCTGCCGAGCTTCACGCGCCAGCTCGACACCCTGCTCGCCAAGCACGGCCTCGCAAACGAGCCGATTTCAGTGCGCTTGAGCGGCTGTGCAAATGGCTGCTCAAGGCCATACGTCGCCGAAGTCGCGCTTGTCGGCAAAGCCCCCGGCAGCTACAACCTCATGGTCGGCGGCGATGCTATCGGTGCGCGCATGAACAAGATGGCGCTCGAATCCGCTGGCGAAGATGCCATTTTCGACTATCTTGACCGGGGTCTTGAGCAGTTTTCAGCACACCGCCAAGCGGGGGAATCCTTCGGCGACTTCACGCTCAGGGCGCTGCTTCAAGAGGATGCTGAGTGATGTCGAATAGTGCATTAGCGATTGATTGGGAGCGCGCCACGCTCGATACCGAGCGTAGCAATCTCTTTGAAGGCAATCAGAAGCTTGAATCCCTGCCAGCCGAGGCGCGCATCGAATGGGCGCTCGAACACCTGCCAAGCCGCCATGTGATGAGCTCAAGCTTTGGCGCGCAAGCGGCGGTGGCGCTGCACCTGCTCACCCGAGTACGCCCCGACATGCCGGTAGTGCTCATCGACACAGGCTATCTCTTCGCTGAGACCTACAGTTTCATCGACGAGCTGGTCGAGCGCCTGCATTTGAACCTCAAGGTCTACATGCCGATCATCTCGCCAGCCTGGCAGGAGGCACGGCACGGCAAACGCTGGGAACGCGGCACGAAAAGCCTCGCCGCCTACAATCAAGAAGCCAAGGTCGAACCGATGAAGCGCGCCTTGAAGGACTTGGACGTTGGCACCTGGTTCGTCGGTCTGCGCAGAGATCAATCGCACTCACGCAGCGAAACGCCGATCGTGCAGAGTGCTGGCGGACGCTTCAAGGTGCACCCGATCGCCGACTGGTCAGACCGCGAGGTCTATCTGTATCTGCGCGAGCATGATCTGCCCTACCATCCGCTCTGGCACCAAGGCTACATCAGCATCGGCGACCACCACACGACCAAGCCGATACATGAAGTAGCAAACGAAGAGGAGACGCGCTTTTTTGGCTTGAAGCGCGAATGCGGACTACACGAGTTTGACTTTTCGGAAGATTAGCGACACTCTGACCACTCCCTTGAATGTCGGGTGTCCATGCGGCTCGTCACAGCGTTTTTCCTGCTCTGCGCGGTGCTGATGGTCGCGGCCTGCGGCGCCCCACCTCCTGAGCCTTTGCCACCGCAAGCTGAGCAGGCGCCGCCCCCTGCCCCCGACCCCATGATCGCGGCGCGAGTCGAGGCGCAGGCGTTTCTCGACCGCGGCCTGCTCGCCATGCAGCGCGATTTTCTTACCACACCGGATTCCGACAATGCCTTTTTGTGGTTCAGCAAGGCACTCGCTGCTGTACCCGACTATGAACCCGCTCTCGATGGCATGAAACGCATCGTCGAACGCTATTTGCAGATGACCAACGAGGCGCTGATGCGCGACGACTTTTCGCGTGCGCATGTCTTCATCAAGCGTGCACGGTCGGTGCTGCCCGACTATCCGCATATTGACCGCGTCGAAACTCAGGTGATGCGATTTCAACAGGCACAGCGCAAAACGCTGAAACTCGACCGAGGCGCACTCGAACGGCGAGCGCCGATGCTGATGGCAGACCTCGCGGTGTTCGGCCGCCATGCGCGGGGCGAAGATGCGCTTGTGCGTATTTCAACGCCGAGCGATACGCTCGGCCGCTGGGTCTATGAGCAACTCGCCAAATCCTCTGGCGAAGGACGCATTCGGGCTGATATTGTGTCGTCTCCGCCCTATCGAGTGCAGATTCTTATCTTTGCGCAATGAAACGATTATTTGAGAAGTTCGCGACCTTCAAATCCTTCGGCATGGTGTGGCGCGTGCTCGCTGGCATCTTCGCTATCTATCTGGTGACCGTGCTCTTTTTGTGGTGGTGGTGGGACGCCGAACCCAAGCAGTTCGATGCCAAGGTGCAGGCAGAAGCCATGGCGCACGCATCTGGCGACCAAGTAGTGACCGGCTACGTCACCACCGCCACGATGATCGAAATTGCGCACACGCTGCTTGAATCACGCGGCGGCTATCTGTCCAACGACATCGCTCCGCCTGGGGTGTGGATGGACAATGTACCTAATTGGGAATTCGGCGCACTCGTTCAGCTTCGCGATTTTAGCCGCGCCATGCGACACGAATTCAGTCGCTCGCAAAGCCAATCCACAGAAGACCCTGATCTTGCCGAAGCCGAAGGCAAGTTCTTCTACGACAATTCAAGCTGGCTGTTCCCTGCCTCGGAGAGCGAGTATCGGGAAGGCATTGCCTATGTGGAGCGCTACCTCGGACGCATCGCTGCGAGCGAGGCGCCTGATGCGCAGTTCTATGCGCGCGCGGATAATTTGCGCGCCTGGCTGTCCGCGGTCGATTCTCGCTTAGGCAGCCTATCGCAGGCTTTAAGCGCAAGCGTCGGTAAACCGCAGCTTGATCTAGCACTCGCTGGCGATCGCTCTGCGAGCCAAGCGACGAGCGCGCCCAAGGAGACGTTCCTGAAGACTCCATGGACGCAAATCGACGATTATTTCTATCAAGCACGCGGACAGACCTGGGCGCTTCTGCATCTCTTGCGCGCCATCGAAATAGATTTCGCAGACGTACTAGAAGACAAGAATGCCCGCGTCAGCCTCGCGCAAATCATCCGCGAACTCGAAGGCTCGCAGCAGATGCTCTGGAGTCCCATGGTCTTGAACGGCGGCGGCTTCGGAATGCTGGCAAATCATTCCCTCGTCATGGCCTCGTATGTGTCCCGTACCAACGCAGCCCTGAACGACCTGCGAACGCTGCTCGCCGACGGGTAAGCCGATGGTCGGGCAAAGCCCTCCTTGCCAAGTCGGAAACAAATCACCGCTCATTCAAATACACTACAATGCACACAGCCGAACACATTGTAGTAACACCATGTCCACCACGCTCACCATACGACTTAATTCCGAACTTAAAGAAAAGCTCGACTGCCTTGCCGATGCAATGCAACGGTCAAAGTCATACCTAGCTGCCAAAGCAATCCAAGAGTTTGTAGAACTCAACGATTGGCAGATTCGGGAGATCAAGCAAGCCATTGCCGAAGCAGACAGGGGCGAGTTCGCTAGTGATCGGCTCGTCGCAGAGACATTTGCAAAGTGGGGCGTGGGTGAAGATTAAGTGGCTAGCGAAGGCGATACAGAACTTAGATGACGAGACAGAGTTCATTGCGAGAGACAACCCTTTAGCCGCGCAATTGCTCATTGCGAGAATACTCAGCGTTGTTGATCGTTTGCAGACACAGCTAGCATTAGGGAAGGTCTTGTCTGATTGAATTATGCTGTGGGCGACCCCATCAGGGGGCGCCCACAGCATAATTCAATCAGACAAGACCTTTCCTAGGTCGTCCGGGACGTATTGAAGGAACTCGCGAACTCATTGTCGCAGACACGCGCTACATCATTCCCTATCGAGTCAACACCCGGCTTGACCGTATAGAAGTGCTGCGCGTGTTCCATGCCTCTCGACAACCGCCACCAATTTGGTGAAGCAATCCTTACAGTAGAATAAATAGCCTACACTCAGTCATTCCTCTCCTCGTTTCCTCATGCCCCTCACACGCACCCTCGGTCACCGCCACATCAACGCCATCGGCTTCGGCTGCATGGGCTTAAGCGCTGGCTACGGGCCCGCCCTGCCAAAAGAGCAGTCCGCGCGCTTGCTCAATGAAGCGCTCGACCTTGGCTACGATTTCTTTGACACCGCCTCGGTCTACGGCATGGGCGGCAATGAGCGCCTCATCTCGGAGGCCATCGGCCACAGGCGCGATGAGTTCTTTATCGCAAGCAAGTGCGTTGCGAGTTTTGAAGACGACAAACTCATCTTGGACGGCTCACCTGAGGCCATCAAGTCACAATGCGAAGGCAGCCTGAAGCGGCTTGGGACTGACCGCATCGACCTCTACTACATGCACCGGCTCGATTTCAATGTGCCGATCGAGGAGTCGATCAGCGCGCTCGCCGAACTCAAAGCCGATGGCAAGATACTTGGTATCGGCGTATCTGAAATGTCCGCGGATACGCTTCGCCGCGCGCTCGCCACACATCCCATCACAGCTATCCAATCCGAATACTCGCTGTGGACGCGAAACCCCGAACTTGGCGTGCTAGAGGCGTGCAAGCAACTCGGCATCGCCTTCGTTGCTTTCAGCCCGGTCGCTCGCGGCTTCTTCACCGACGCGCCGCCCGACCCCGACAGCTTTTCAAGCAAGGACATTCGGCGCAACATGCCGCGCTTCGAACGCGACAACTTCGAGCGCAATCTTGAACTGCGCAAGCTTGTACTTTGTATCGCCAAGGACATGAACATCGAACTCTCGCAGCTCGCTCTCGCCTGGGTGCTCGCGCAAGGTGACAACCTCTTCGCCATTCCGGGCACCACGAAATCCAAGCATTTACGCCTGAACTTCGAGGCGCTTGATGTTGAACTGCCAGGCGATGTGGTCAGGTCGCTGTCCGAAGCCTTTTCTCCGAGCGCGGTTGCTGGCAGACGCTATGGACAGCAAGGTCGGATGACCACGGACACAGAAACGTTTGCATTCGAGGCGTAGCAGGCTTGCGGCACGTCAGCACCACAGACTCGAAAGCGGTGCTGCGCCGAGACGCTCGCCAAAGGGAATGAAATCCTCGCCGTCATAGAGCACCACGCCATAGGCAAACTGCTCGCCAGCGGCTTCTTGATGTAGTATCTCCCTTTCGGAGTCAGGTGGGTGTCGCTCTTTGCCATGGCAAGCCTCCTTCGTTGTTGTGAACCGGAGGAGGTTACCCCACCCGCCCCCTCTTAACTTCTGAAGCGTTGCACTTGTAGGTTGAAAGTAGGCATCTGAAAATTAGAAACATAGTGATGGCGGCTATTCTTAACTCGGCGCACTCCATCATACGCACTGAAGGCAAGCGGAACGAAGCCGATCAGCCTTGGCAAAGCAGCGCATTGTACGAGTAGATGCTGTCCCAAGGGCTCTTGCCTGGCCGCGCGCGCAACGCGAGGTTTCGAAGACGCGCCGGCAAGCCGCGCATGTGGTAGAGCTTTCCGCTACGAATCGAATGTCTTTGAATATGCGCGGTGCGCCCTCGGCGCAGCGCCGAATAGCGTTCGAGCGCTGCCGCAACTTCGCTCGCTGCGCGCACATCACGCAAGCATCCTGAGAGCACGGCGCCGTCCTCAATCGCCATGGCCGCGCCTTGCGCCATGAATGGCAAAGTTGGATGGCAAGCATCTCCAAGCAAGCTCACCTGCCCCCTGCCCCACGCGGCCATCGGCGGGCGATCAAAGAGCGCCCATTTGTAGAGGCTGCCGGGCTGCATCGAATCGATGAGCGTTTGAATGTCTTCATGCCAGCCTGCGAACTCGGCCTTCAGTTCTTTCAATTCGCCGCGTTCGCTCCAAGATTCAATCTCCCAGCCGGTTTTCTCGACCACACACACGCAATTGACAAGCTCACCCCGACGCACATAGTAGTGAACAAAGTGCCGCCCGGGGCCCCACCACACCGTCGCCTTGGGGCGCACAAGTCCTGCGGGCAACCGCGCTGCAGGAATGATCGCTCGCCACGCGATATTGCCAGTGAACCTTGGTGACTCGGCGCCGAACAGAGCCGCGCGCACAACTGAATGTACGCCATCTGCGCCGATCAACGCATCCGCAAGCAGGGCTTCTGAGCTCTCGCGCAGCACGCGAACGCCGTTTTCACACGCTTCAAACCCGACCAATCGACTGTCTGTTTCAAGTGCAATCAAACTATGCGCACGCGCGGCTTCAGCCAAGATCTCGATCAAGTCAGCGCGATGGACTTGCAGGAACGGGAAGCCGAACCTTGCATCCATGTGCTCGCCGAGCGGAAACTGAGCAAGCACCTTGCCAGTTCTTGCATGGCGCGTTTCACCGGAGACGGGTGTGAACGCGGCGCGCCTAAGCGCCGCCTCAAGTCCAAGCGAGAACAATACTCGCGTTGCGTTCGGCGAAAGCTGAATGCCTGCGCCGACTTCGGTGAACGCTGCAGCTTGTTCGAGGACATGTACTTCAATCCCTTTTGCAGCGAGCAGCAGCGCGGCGGATAAGCCGCCAATGCCGCCGCCAGCGATGACAACGCGAAGGCATTTCACTGTGCACTCAGCGTGAGCGACTCGCCAAGCGCGTTGATCAGGCTGTTGATTTCGTCCTTGCTCGACACAAACGGCGGGCCAAGCTGCACCGTGTCGCCGCCGTAGCGCACATAAAAACCCTTTTTCCAAAGATCCATCGCCACTTCAAACGGGCGGCGCAGCGGTTCGCCATCGTAGCTTGCGAGCGTCAAGCCGCCAGCGAGTCCGTAGTTGCGAATATCAATCACATTGGGGCAGTTGGCGAGGCTGTGCAAGGCATTTTCGAAGACAGTCGAAATCTCACGGACGCGCTCAATGACGGCTTCGCGTTCGAGGACTTCAAGTGACGCGAGGCCTGCCGCGCAGGCCAAGGGATGCGCTGAATAGGTGTAGCCGTGCGGCATCTCGAGGACATAGTCAGGTGCGTCTGTCTGCATGAAACAGTCGTAGATGGACTGATTGACAATCACAGCGCCCATCGGCACGGCGCCGTTCGTGACCTGCTTGGCAATCGTCATCATATCCGGCACCACGCCGAAGACCTCGGCGCCGGTGCGAGCGCCCATGCGACCGAAAGCGCAAATCACTTCGTCGAATATCAGTAGAACGTCATTGGCGGTGCAGATTTCACGCAAACGCTGAAGATAGCCTTTCGGCGGCGGAAAGACGCCTGCTGAGCCAGCCAAAGGCTCAACGATGACGGCTGCGACGTTGGATGCATCGTGGAGCGCGAGCACTTCGGTCAGTTCGTCGGCGAGCTCAGCCCCATCATCTGGCTGCCCGCGCGAGAAATAGTTGTCCTTGAGCCATGTGTGGCGCAGATGATCGGCGCAGATGCCTTCGCCGAACATCGCCCGGTTGCCGCCGATACCGCCAACGCTAATGCCGCCGAAGTTGACGCCGTGATAGCCTTTGGCGCGCCCAATCAAGCGCGTCTTTTCCGGTCGCCCGGATTTGCGCCAATAGCCGCGCGCGATTTTCAGCGATGTGTCGGCAGCTTCCGAGCCTGAATCGCAAAAGAACACGCGATTCAAGCCGTCGGGCATGAACTCGGTGATGCGCTCGGCAAGCTCAAAGGCCTTGGGGTGACCATATTGAAACGCGGGGCTGTAGTCGAGCGTCTTGACCTGGTCTTCAATCGCACGGCTGATGGCCTCGACCTTGTGCCCAAGTCCGCAAGTCCACAGCCCGGAGAGGCCATCGAATATCTTGCGGCCTTCGGCGTCGGTAAAATAGCAGCCGTCAGCAGCAGTGATGATTCGAGGATCCTGCTTGAATTGACGGTTGGCCGTGAACGGCATCCAATAGGCATCGAGTTGGGATTGGGTGACGCCAGCCGCCATGATTCTTCCCGATTGAAATCTGACTAGTGTAAGCACTTATACTTGCGCACGCATTTTTCTGTCAACGAGAGATTCCATGAGTAAGCCACTCAAAATCGCGCTGGCTGTTGCCGCGTTGCTCGCCCTCGCCTTCCTCTGGGTCTACCAGCAATTCCCTCCGCAGATTGAAGACTCCGGCCACATTGTCACAGACGCCATTGACGACCACGTCAACAGCGTCCCCATGGACAACGGCAGGTTCTACGGTAAATCCACTTGGTCTGCCGCGCACCGCGACAACCGCAATTCGGACTACATTCCGATGCCAACGCCCGATGCGATGCGCCGAACTTGGCGCGGCATCAAGGGCGCGGGCTTCTTCATGGGACCGACCATCGGGCCTGACGGCACGATTTACGCAACCTCAGCGCTCGGCCAAGACCACAGCCATTTGCACGCCTTTGACACGCGCGGCAATCTTTTGTGGAAATCGAAGCCTATGGGAGACTGGGACGACCTCGACTCGGCGGCTTTTCTCTCCGCAGCGGTGCTCGACGAAGACGGCCACATTTTCCTCGCTGATAGCAATCAGCTCTGGTCGTTCGATGCGAACGGCAATACGCGCTGGGTGACAGACCTGCCCGCCCTCGGTGTGATGGGCTACATCTTCTCGGTATATTTCACCCACACAGGCCACGCCGGGATCATCTCCGGCGATGGCCAAGTAGCGCTTTTCGACCGCGCCACAGGCGCCTTGGCCATGCCAGTCTTAGATCTGCCGGGCGTGACCGGCCTGCCCGCATCGCCCATCCCGCCCGGACTCTTTGCGGACGGCTCCGTTGACGAGCGCATCCTGCAAGATACCTGGGACGCCATCTTCGGATTCAACATGGAAGTCGCCAACACGCCGAGCGTGCATGGCGAAACCGGGCGCATCTTTATCGTCGCCACAGGACGCGAGCCAGACGCCACTGTGCTCTACGGCATTGATGTCTCTGAAGCCGGTCTCGAGATCGCCTTTGAAACCGCGCTCGGACGCTCCGGCAGCGGCACGAGCCCGACAGTGTCCTTTGACGGGCGTTTTGTCTATGTGATTGACGGTGAGGGACATTTGACTGGCGTGAACACGGACACAGGCGAGATTGCATGGAAATCGGAAGAGACGGCCGTCACCGGCGTCTCCTCGACAGCGACGCCCGATGGCCGCGTCTACACCTTCGATCTGAACTACCTGTTCTGCTGGGACGGCAGCAATGGCGATGTCATCTGGAAGCGCGACCTGCGCGAGGTCGCCATGCAAGAAGTGCCTTGGCTAGCAAGCTGGTACGGCAAGCCCCATGCTAGCCTCACATCAGGCATCATGGCTGCCGAAGACGGCTTCTGGGCAATCCTCTCGGTCGGCACTAGTATCCCTATCCCGGAAGAGCGCCAAGGGCAGATTCAACCACCAGTCGCAAGCCTTGACACCACTCATTTCGCACAACCCACCGAGCATTTTCTCGTGCATTACGACTATGACGGCAACCTCAAGTTCAAGACGCCGTTTGTCAATACCGGCGCGCTCTTGGCCATGGGCCTTGACGGGCGCATCTACGCCACCACCTTGGGTATAAGCAGCTCGATCGCCTACTACGGCGCCAACGCCGAGATGCCACTCTTCATGCGCAACACGCCAAAGCCTTACGGCGGCTTGATCGCCTATGAGCCGGTGTCGTTTCTCAACTACTTTGAAGAGCGCGTGCGCTGGCACGCGGGCGCACCCGATTCGCCAAGTACGCAAGCGTCACTCGATTCGCTGCACCTGATGCTCGACGAGGCGCATGATCGGGATGAGGTCGGCGAAGACGACTATGCAATGCTTCAGGCGCTGGTGCGCGAAGCCCAGGATGACGGAGGGATGGCGAGCTTCGAACGTATCTTGGCTGCGCTTTGAGCGTCAGCAGGCGTAGTGTAGACAGGACACTACTCCAAAGCCTCCAAATGCTCGATGATGAGCTGCGCGGTTTCTTTGTCGCCCCACCTGTTCGTCACTAGGCGATAGCCGATGCGGACGCGCGATGCGGCGACCAGTTCGTCCTGACCGAAGCGTATCGCGTCGATCAGCGTCTCGCCGGTTTCGAGCAGCATACGCAAATGGGCATCAGCAACGACCCGCTGGTGACGAATCGCGAACTCGCCTTCAAAGGTTGGCTGCTCAAAGCTCTGCCCCCAAGGCCCTGCATCTTCGAGGATGCGCGCGAAATCGAGGCACAGCTCATCCTCTCCGAGCGCACCATCAGTCAGGTAGATATTGGACGGCGGCGGCACTTCGATCTCGGTGCTGGCAACTTCAACGATGACTGTCGAAAACTCGGCGAGGTTTGCACGCATCAAAGTGAGACCTGCCGCCATGGCGTGCCCGCCGAAGCGCACAATCAGGCCGGGTCGCTTCATATGCACACGATCAATCAAATCAACGAGATGCAATCCGGGAACACTGCGCGCCGAGCCGCGCAGATAGTCGGGCTCAGTGTCGCCAGCGTCAGCGAAGACAATGGCTGGTCGCGCGCTCTCACGCGCCAAGCGCGATGCGACTAAGCCGACCACGCCTTGGCTGAAGCCCTCATCGTATAGGCAAATGACTTTCGGCATCTCACCGCTCCCAAGCTTGCGCTTGACGTCTCCGAGCATCGCTTCAGCGCGATTGACCATGGAGGACTCGATGTCCTTACGCCTTCGGTTGAGCGCTTCAAGCTGTTCGGCGAAGCGGCGCGCCGCGCCGATTTCATCCGCAAGCAGGCATTTGATGCCGTGCGACATGTCTGTCAATCGGCCAGCGGCGTTGATTCTTGGCGCGAGTCCGAAACCAATGTCATCGGCGCGCACGCGCTCCCGCACACGCTTGGCAACCTCAAGCAGCGCCTGCACGCCGGGGCGCGGCGCTAGGCTGATGCGGCGCAGCCCTTCCTTCACCAGAATTCGATTGATGCGATCAAGCGGCACCAAATCTGAAATCGTCCCGATCGCCACCAAGTCGAGAAAGTCCGCCATATTGGGCATAGGACGATGCGCCCCGAACCAATCCCGGCCCGCAAGCTCCGCGCGCAGTGCGCTCATCACATAAAAGATGACACCGACGCCCGCAAGGCACTTGCTCGCAAAGGCACAGCCAGGCTGATTGGGGTTGACGATGGCGTTGGCATTGGGGAGCGTTTCGGCCGCCAAGTGGTGATCAGTCACCACTACCTTGATGCCAAGTTCGCGCGCGAGCGCCACGCCTTCGTGGCTCGCCGTGCCATGATCCACAGTAATCAAGAGATGCGGCTGATTCTCCGCCGCCACCTTGACAATTTGCGTCGACAGGCCATGACCGAAATCAAAGCGGTTCGGTACGAGGAATCCGACTTGCTGAGCGCCCATGGCGGAAAGCGCGAGCACGCCGAGCGCTGTGCCGGAAGCACCATCTGCATCGAAATCGCCGACAACGACAATGCGCTCATCGGCCACAACGGCATCGGCAATCAGTCGAACCGCCTCGCCAATACCGGTCAGCGCATCGGGCCTCGGCAGGCGAGAGAGCGCGAGGTCAAGCGACTCCGTGCCTTCAACGCCGCGAGCCGCAAAGATGCGCGCAAGCACGGGATGGATGCTTTTTGCGAGCACTTCTGCATGCTGGCCTGGGTCTCTTGCACGAAATTCCATAGGTATCAATCACCGTCAAAGACGCGAATCAGAGACACTTGACCGTGAATTTCCGGCATTGCTTGAATGCACGCGACGGCCTCGCGCATGTTCGATTCCGCAGTCTTGTGCGTGATCATGACGATTGACGCACCAGCCGCTGGTGCCTTTGACGGCGCCGCCTCAATCTCAGGCTGCAGCAAAGCATCGATGCCCACGCCTTGTCCGGCAAGCAGTTCAGTCACACGTGCAAGCACACCCGTCTTGTCGTCCACTTGCGCGCGCAGATAATAGGCGCTCGACGATTGACTGTCCGCATCCGTACCCGCGTTCCGGTCTTGCCTCTGCGCCCGGCCCGCGTCCCAAGGAACAGCTCTGTTATTCGCGATGTCAAGCACATCGGAGAGCACCGAATTGGCCGTTGGCAGTGCGCCAGCGCCCGGCCCGATGAAGAGGCTACTGCCAACCGCGTGGCTTGTCACTTGCACCGCATTGGTCACACCGCGCACATGTGCGAGCAGGGTCGAGCGCGGCACCAAGGCCGGGAAGACCTGCGTTTCAATGCACGCCTCGACCCTTTGCGCAAGCCCTAGGTGGCGAACAAAATAACCAAGGCGCTCCGCAAACGCGAGGTCATCAAGGCGAATGCCAACAATGCCTTGCGTGCGCACACCTTCCACATCAAAAGGAATGCCCCAAGCGAGCGATGCGAGAATGGCGATCTTGTGCGCGGCGTCCAAACCCTCAATATCGTAGTCGGGCACAGCCTCGGCATAGCCAAGCGACTTCGCTTCGGCGAGCGCATCCTCGAAACTCGCGCCGTCCTCATTCATACGCGAGAGAATGAAGTTGGTAGTGCCGTTGACAATGCCGACAATGCGCGAAATCGCATCGCCGCCCAAGCTCTCGCGCAGGGCCTTAATAATGGGAATACCGCCGCCCACCGATGCCTCGAATCCAATGGGTAGACCGCGCGCGCGCGCGAGCGAGAAGAGCGCATCGCCGTGCCGCGCAAGCACTTCCTTATTGGCGGTGACGACCGGCTTGCCGAGTTCGAGCGCACGCTCGATGAGGCTTCGCGCAGGTTCAACGCCGCCGATGAGTTCCACCACCACATCGACTTCAGTATCGCCGATGAGCGCAAAAGGATCTTCTATGAACTCGGCACTATCCGGCATGATGCTCGGCCGCGGCGTGCGGCTCGCAATGCGCGTGATAGCGAGCGGCCGAGACGCGCACTCCGCCACACGCGAAACATCCCGCGTCACGAGTTCGATGAGCCCAGACGCAACAGTACCGAGTCCGCAGATGCCGAGCTTGAGGGGAGGTGCGCTATTATTCACAGAGACATTTTGGCAGCTTTGCTCTCCTCATGACAATTCCTGACCTGAGCGATGAAAAACTCCGCGAAGCGCTCGCCTGCGCGCACATCCCGAGCCTCATGGCTAGCCTCGTGCATTTGACGGGCAATCTTGCGCTGATTCGCGGCGATATTCGGCCGCAGGACGGCTTCATACTCGGCCCGGATTGCGGCATTTCAGAAGCGCATCAGCAGCACATTCGCGATGTCGCATTCGACACGATTCGCACGTTCAAAGCGCAAGGCGGCAAGACTGCTGAGCTCAGCAAAAACGATATTCTTGAGCTCTGCGAGTTCATCATCGCCGCGCCAGTCGAGGGGCCCTACGGCGACCTCTTGCAACGCGAACTTGGCCTTGATGGCGGCGACACCTTCGCGCACGATAGCTTTGAGGACATCCCGCCTGAATCGCGCGCATCGTTTTGTGTGGTCATTGTCGGCGCTGGCATGTCCGGGCTGCTCGCCGCCAAGCGACTCAAGGATGAAGGGATTGATTTCATCGTCATCGACAAGAACGCAGATGTCGGCGGCACTTGGCTTGAGAACACCTATCCTGGGTGCCGCGTTGACAGCGCCAACCACATGTACAGCTATTCCTTCGAACCTTACGACTGGCCGCAGCACTTTTGCGACAATCATGTGCTGCTTGCGTATTTTCAGCGCTTCGCCGACAAATACGGCTTGCGCGACCACCTGGCCTTGAATACCGAGGTGTCGTCAGCGGCCTTTGATGAAGACGCAGGCGTTTGGCGGCTCGAGGCTCGGCGCTCGGGCGGCGAAGCGGTTAGGTTCGAGGGCAATGCCCTCATCATGGCCACAGGGCAACTTAATCGCCCGCGCTTGCCCGAGATCCAAGGACGCGATACATTTTCCGGCATCGCGTTTCATTCTGCGAGATGGGAGCATGACCAAAACCTCACAGGCAAGCGCATCGGTGTCATCGGCACGGGCGCGAGCGCCTTTCAGTTCGTTCCGGAAATCGCCAAGGTCGCAGGCGATGTCACCGTGTTTCAACGCACGCCGCCGTGGATTCTACCGACGCCCGAATATCACGACTTCATTCCCGAAGGCAAGCATTGGCTGCTCAATCACCTCCCCTTCTACGGCAAGTGGTATCGGTTCTGGGTGTTTCATTCCGCAGGTGAAGGTCTGCTTGATTCAGTGCGGCGCGACCCCGCTTGGCGCAACTGGCGCAGCATTAGCGCCAAGAACGAAGAGGTGACGCGCATTTTGGAAGCCTTCGTACACGAGCAATTGGCCGACCGGCCGGACCTCATAAACGCCTGCATTCCCGCCTACCCACTCGGCGCCAAGCGCGGACTGCGCGACAACGGCGCATGGCTGGAAAGCCTGCGCCGCGACAATGTACATCTCGTCACAGCGAAGATCGATTCGATCAGTGAGCGCGGCATCTGCGCGCAGGACGGCCGAGACTTTGAATTTGACGTGCTCATCTACGGCACAGGTTTCAAAGCGAGCGACTTCTTCTTCCCGATGGAGATTCGCGGACGTGGCGGCAAGACGCTCGAACAACACTGGCAGGGCGATGCGCGCGCCTATCTCGGCATCACCATTCCAGAATTTCCGAACCTTTTTGTGCTCTACGGACCGAATACCAACATCGTCATCAACGCTAGCATCACCTTCTTCTCCGAGTGCGAGGTACGCTATGTAATGGGCTGCATTCGCATGCTCATCGACAAACATCGTTCTGTCATGGATTGCCGTCAGGATGTCCATGACGCCTACAACAAATGGATTGACCAAGGTAACGAACAGATGGCTTGGGGCACGCCAGGAGTCTCGACCTGGTACAAGAATGCCGCAGGCCGCGTGACGCAAAACTGGCCCTATTCAATGCTCGAATTCTGGCAGCAGACGAAGTCGCCTAACGAAGCTGACTATCAATTTAGCTAACTAATTCGAGCATCAAGCGCTCAATTCGGGGGCTGGCATCGGTCGGCCGCTGCACATCGAGTCGAGATTTCCAATCATCGAGATTGTCCAGTATTTCGAAGACTTCACGCGCGAGGCGCTGCCCGCTCAGCGCTTCTTCGAGCAGCACTCGAGCAACGCCTTGCCGCGAAGCATGGCGTGCGTTTTCGATCTGCTCGCCGCGGCTCGCAGCCCGTCCCAAGGGAATCAGCACGCTCGGAATACCGAGCGCCATGAGCTCGGTGAGCATGGTGGCGCCAGCGCGACCCACCACAAGGTCCGCAGCCGCAAGCACATCGCCCCAAGGCTCTTTGAGATACTCAAACTGCTTGTAGCCGCGCACATTGTCGAACGAGTGATCAACCTGCCCTTGCCCGCAGATATGCACGATATGGGCGCGCTGCGTCAGTTCAAACAGCACTTCGCGCACAGCTATGTTGAGCAAGGTAGAACCAAGGCTGCCGCCCACCACCACGACCACCGGCTTGTCCGGCGGCGCGTCAATGAAACGCCGCCCAGCCTGCGCATCACCTTCAAAGAGCGTGCGCCGTAGCGGCATCCCGGTCCATTCAACCCGCGTCCGTGTCTTCATCATGCTGCCTTTGAAGCTTGTGCACACAAGCGTCGCAAACGGAAACGCCATGCGATTGGCAAGACCCGCAGACCGGTCCGATTCGTGCACGATCACTGGAATCTTGAGTAGCCAAGCAGCCACCACCACCGGCAAGGACACATAGCCGCCTTTTGAGAATACGAGGCGTGGCCGCACGCACCGCAGTATTGCCCAGGCTTGTATCACACCAACAGGCACGCGCAGTGCATCAATGAAGTTCTCGAGCGAAAAATAACGGCGCAGCTTGCCGCAGGTGATCTCATGGCACACGACCGGCATGTCAGCGAGCAACCGCGCTTCAAGCCCTGATTTTGATCCGATGAAATGCGCATCCCAGCCGAGCTCGGAAAACCGTTCGATCAGCGGCAGGGCTGGCAGCACATGCCCAGCCGTACCGCCACCAGTGAAAACCAACCGATCAGTCATGCGCTTCACCGCTTGGCCCTAAGAGAATCTCGCGCACAAGCGGCACCGTCACAGGCCGATGTCTCGCGAGCGCTATTCTGTCGATTGAGCGCACGAGCGCCATGAGCCTGCCAAGGTTGCGATTGTGCCGGGCAAGGATGAAGCTCAGCACTTCGGTGCTCAATCGAAAACCGCGTGCGCGCGCGAACTCCGAGAGCACGTCCATCTTGACATCGTCAGAAAGCGGCTCAAGCCAGACGACTTCGGCCATGCCCAATCGCGTGCGCAGGTCGCGCAGCGCACAACCATGTCCGGCGGGACTGTCGCTCGATGCGAGCAGCGTCGGCAGCCTCAGTCGCTTGCGCGCATCGATCAAGTGCATCAGCCACTGCTCGCGCGCACGCTCGCCGAGCAAGTGATGCACCTCGTCAATGGCCAGAAACGGTAGCGCCGCGAACTCACTTTCGCGCGCCGCTTGAGACCAGTGTTGCCAGCGAACCGCAGATGTCGGCCAGGCTCGCGCGGCGCGACACACGGCTTCGACCAAGTGTGACTTGCCGGTGCCAGATTCTCCAGCGAGCCAGACGAGGCGAAATTCGGGCGCTGCGCTCACGAGCGCCTGCAGCCGCGTCAACGCCTGCTCGTTGCCGTGCGCAATAAAATTCTCCAGTGCGCACACTTCGGGGAAGCCGATTTCTTCAAGGACAAGCTGGCTCAACGCGCCTCCCGTCTTGCTTTTAGCAGCGCAATACCGTGCGTGCCGTAGTTCCATAAGTATTCAACCAAGGAAGTCAGCGATAGGGTCACCACCACGAGCACAAGCCCAAACTCGACCAGCCACCTTGCCATTTCGGACAGGTACAGCACCTGTACTTGGGTCAACAAAATAACCACGATCAAGACCATGATCGCGGCGCTGCACGATTTTCCAAAAAAGGTTGGCGCGGGCGTCAGATAGCCAATCAAATATCGATACATGCCAGCGGCGCAGAGCAGCACAATGTCCCTGCCGACAAGCGCTAATGTCGCTATCAGCGGTAGAACGTCAGCAAGCGTCAGGGTGACCAAGGCTACAACGAGCAGCAGCTTGTCCGCCGTCGGATCAAGGATGCGGCCGATGCTCGACTCCCAGGCAAACCGGCGCGCCAACCAACCATCGACCAAATCGCTGACCGCCGCGAACAAGAACAAAGCGAGCGCAACCTCAAACCAGCCTTGCGCGATATGAAAGCCAACTGGCGCCACCAGCGCCAGACGAATCACCGTCAGCGCATTCGGCAGGTATGAAAAATAACGCCTCATCGCGGCCCTTCAAGCGCACGCCAGATCATGCGCTTCTCGCCTTCGGGCAGGTTTACGACGAATGCTGGCATCAGGCGCCGGTCCTGCGCAAGCAGGTCGAGAAACCCTTCCCACGAGGTGGCCAGCCACACATCGAGCGTCAACAAATCTTTGCTCATCGCTCGCAGCTCCGCACGTTCAACCCCATCGAGCGCGCGCAAATAGCGAAAAAGAGCCGCATAATCGCCGAGACCACGCACGCCCTCAACTGAAACTCGCACGCGCAGCGCCTGATCCACATGCAGCGCGAAGCGACTCGACAGCGCTTCGAGCACGAATCCGAGGCCATCGCGGGCAATTGCCTCGGCCTCGCCACTTGTCTCGACCTCGGAGACCGGCGCACCCGGCTGCGAGAGGGTCCACTTGCCCGACCATAGGCCATCCTCATGCTTCATGGCCCGGCCGATCAAAATGAACTCGGAATCGTAGCGACGGCTTGCTCGGCGCAGGGCATCAAAGAATAAGCCGCGCAGCAGCATTGGGTTCATGTCGAGGCGCTCATCCATGTCCATCAAAGGAAATGCCAGCGGCACGCCAAACTCAGCGGCGCTTTGCTGCATGGCAGCGGCGATAGCGTGCCTCGACGCCGCATCGAGAATGACCTCGTCCTCATCGCTTTCCACAAGCACCCAGGCCAGCACTCGCGGACGTTCTAGCGACCACAAGCTGAGCCCTGCATCTTCGATGACTTGCCGAACAGCGCGCGGGTCGAATCGAACAGTCATGGCCGAACCGCCGTCGGCACGCCGCTCATAGCCGAAGCTAAGCGCCAATTGATCAGCTTGCTGAAGCGCTGCGCGCACCGACGCGACGCTGTCAACCTGCGGCTGCCCGGTCATACGCCGCAGCACGATCACGAGCGCTTCTCGCAGCACGCGCGTGCGCGCGCCCTCGCTCCGGTCCGCAACCTCAAGAGTGACTGAATAGTATTGCTCGCTCGACTCATTCTGAGCATTTGAGAGGTTATATGCGAGGAGCAGAGCGAGCGCACAGACACCTCCCAAAAAAAACTGAACTCCAGATGACCGCGCCATGCTTAAGGAAGGTGACTCGTGGGGGAGTCATTGTATAGTGTGCGGTTTGAAAAACTTTGGAGCTTACTGGTGGCCACTTATAAGCAGGCGGGTGTCGATATTGATGCTGGAGCCGAGCTTGTCCGTCGCATTGCTCCCTTGGCTCGGTCAACGCAAACTGGCTACTCCATTACCGATATTGGCGGCTTCGCGGGGCTCACCGCGATCCCCAATAATTTCCGCGAACCAGTGCTTGTCTCGGCAACAGACGGCGTCGGCACCAAGCTCGAACTACTCGCTGAACGAGGCGACTTCGAAACGGCGGGCATCGACCTCGTCGCCATGTGCGTCAACGACATCATTGTGACCGGCGCCGAGCCTCTCCTGTTTCTAGACTACTACGCGACGGGAGAACTCAATGTGGATGCCGCCGAAAAGGTGGTGAGCGGCATCGCCGAGGGCTGCCGCATGGCGGGCTGCTCACTCGCCGGCGGTGAAACAGCTGAGATGCCGGGCTTCTACGATCATGGTCGCTTCGATCTTGCCGGCTTCGCGGTCGGCGTGGTGGAGCGCTCTGAGATCATTGACGGGTCGAAGATTCAGCCGGGCGATGCGCTCGTGGGACTAGCCTCATCAGGTGCCCATGCAAATGGCTTCTCGCTGGTTCGCAGCGTGATCAAAACCTCGGACGAACTGCCCGAATCCGTCATCAATCAGCTCCTGGCGCCCACTCGCATCTATGCGCGCTCAATCAGCGCTATGAAGCCAGAAGTCGGTATTCGCGGCATGGCGCACATCACCGGCGGCGGCCTTACGGAGAACATTCCGCGCATGCTCCCCAAAGGCACGCAAGCGCTCCTGCGTCCCGCCAACTGGCAGATGCAAAAGGCATTCCGAGAACTGCAGTCCGCTGGCAAAATATCCGACTCGGAAATGCGCCGCGTGTTCAATTGCGGCGTCGGCTTCGTCATCGCCGTAGCGTCAGAAGAGGCGCCCGACTTGGTGAGCGCGCTTGTGGAAGTAGGCGAGCGGGCGTTCGTGTGCGGCAGAGTCGAAGAAGGACAATCAGACAAGGTCGAATTCATTGGCTAGCGAGGCTTCGTCTCGCAAGGCCGAGGCTCACCCCCCGTCCACCTTGATAATCGCGCCTGTCGTGAAGGATGATGCACTTGATGCCAGATACAAGGCTGCGCCGACGATCTCCTCCGGCTCGCCGCCGCGGCGCAATGCCTTCGATTTGGCGCGCTCATTGAAGGCTTGCATGTCCCAAGCCTTCGAGATGTCGGTCAGGAACGGGCCCGGCATGATGCAATTGACGCGCACCTTAGGGCCGAACGCCTGCGCAAGCGATTCGGTCAGATTGTTGAGCCCGGCCTTCGCCGCTCCGTAGACGGCCGCGTCCTGCGCCGGATGCACAGCGGCCGTGCTAGTGACATTGATGATGCTGCCGCCCTCACCGTTGGCCATGCGCGAGCCGATGAGCGCCGAAAGTCGGAACGGCCCTTTCAAATTGACCGCAACCACCTTATCAAAGAGCGCCTCGCTCACCGCATCTAGCGAAGGATAGAGCGGCGACATGCCGGCATTGTTGACGAGCACATCGACCTTGCCGAAGGTCGCATAGGCATCTTCCGCAAGGGCTTCGATCTGCCGCCAGTCGCCGACATTGACGCCGACGGCAAGCGCCCGCCGCCCAAGCCCTTCGATCTCGC
Source organism: Pseudomonadales bacterium (assembly GCA_028283025.1). Lineage (GTDB taxonomy): Bacteria > Pseudomonadota > Gammaproteobacteria > Pseudomonadales > Azotimanducaceae > Azotimanducus. The sequence goes on from JAPYNO010000002.1 coordinate 25,761, forward strand.
GCGCAAGCGATTCGCAGTTCTCCCGCTTACGGCTCGCGATCACCACATCCGCGCCCCGTTCAGCAAACGCGAGGCACATAACGCGCCCAAGGCCACGGCTTCCACCTGTCACCAAGGCGACCTTGCCAGTCAAATCGAAGCGATCCGTCATACCAAGCCTCTCTTGCACGAACCAGCCACAATCATGCCACAGCGCGAAGGCGTGCCTGCGCGGGCGGAGTCATCAGCTACTGACGGCGACCGCCCGTTCTTCGCGCACCTTGTCGATCAGCATCTCGGCAACGCGCAGGGCGTCAATCGACGCGCCCTGCCCGATGACCACATAGCGGTTGTCAACCACCAGCGTTGGCACCGACACGATACCAAGCGTGCGACTCAGCTCATCGGCTCGCTGCATGGCACGGTCGACGCGCACGCCGTTGAACGAGCGTAGAAACGACTCGCCATCATCCGCGGCAACAAAGTCGGCGAAGCGCTCAGCAGTACTTAAGTTCCGGCCGCGCACGCTGATAGCGCTGAAGAGGTCGCTGTGATGTGTCTCTAGCAACCCGAGGTCACGCATCGCGAAGTAGCCGCGCGCGAACACGCTCCATCCCGGATTGCCGACAAATGGCACGCGGCTGAATTCAACATCGTCCGGCAATGCCGTCACCCAGTCTTCAAGCTTCGGTTCGAGCGTCGCGCAAGCGGAGCAGCCGTAGGAGAAGAACTCGGTCACTGAGATCGACGAATCGCCTGAGGCGGCGACGGCCACTTCGCGGTAGGTGCGCCCTTCTTCAAGGGCAAGCGCTGTCGGTTTTGAGGAAAAGTAGATGCCGACACCAACAACGAAAATAGCAATGATGCCCGCCGTGCCGACCGCCGCCATACGGAGGCGATGCAAACGCTTCTCCTCGAGCCGCTTTTTCGCACGTTTGCGCTTTGCCATGAGATACCTCCGTCACTGCTCGATTGCGATTGCAAGCCTTATGGACGCTTACGACGAGAATGTCAAGCTCACCCGACCCATCTGACCTGATTTATAGCAAGCACTCAGACAAAGACTTCCAATCTCCCACAAGCAAGTAAGTCGATGTCGCAAACGCGCCCGTGACACACGGAGTATAAGTTGCGTATGGCAATTGAAGTTCCCGAAGGTCACGACCGTAGCGCCAAGCGACTGCTCGGCCATCCGAAGGTCGTTGCGGATCTGCTGCGCGCTTTTGTTCCTGAACAGTGGTTAGAAGGCATCGATTACGAAGGGTTGCGACCTTCGTTCACCGAACATGTGGACACAGGTTTCGCGAAGCGCATCGGCGACATTGCTTGGACGACCTCCTATGATGGTGGCGGGGAACTTGCTATCTTGATCGAAGCGCAATCCACTTGCGATCACGCGATGGCGCCTCGAATGTCAATCCTTGCGAGCATGCTTGCCGAGCACCGGGCGCGGCGAATCCCCGAGCAGCCTTTGCCAAACCTGTTGCCGATCGTTTATTACACGGGGCGGGCGCCTTGGACAGCAAGTACCGATCTCGCAAATATGATTGACAGTAGGCAAGCCGCTTTGCCATTCATGCGGCGTCCGTGTTATCTTTTGATCGACGCAGGGCGCATCGTTTCGCAAAGCCATATGCCAAAGCGAAACACCGCCTCGCTGATGATGCGCATGGAGGCAGCAACGGATGGTCGCGAGTTGCTAGAGCTTCTCAAATCGTCCACTGAATGGCTAGGTAGCGAGGACAGAGCGCTCTGGTTCGATTATCTTCATTGGGCGAATCGTGTGCTGATTCCACTGCGATTTCCGAGCCTGAAACTAGATGGACTTGGTAACTACTTGGAGGGAATTCACATGCTGGCTGAAAATATGCGTGATTGGTTAGAGCGGGAGACGGAGCGCAGGCGCCTTGAAGGCTTGGCGGAAGGTCGCGTCAAGGGTCAAACGCTGGGTCGGATAGAGGGTCGGAAGGAAGGCCAAAGCAGCGGGCAGCGCGAGCTGCTGCACACACTTGCCTCAAAGAGATTCGGAGACGAGATCGCCAAGCATCTATCAACATTTCTTGACAAATCTCCAGACCCTGCAAGATTCACACAAGTAGGCGAATGGATTTTGGATTGCCGTACGGACACCGAGTTCTTGCAGCGTTTATCTTCTACGCATTAGGTAAGCTCTGAACAAGTCCATCCTTGGACTTGTTCAGACTCGCAAATCAGAATATGATTCTGATTTGCTCGCGACTTCAATGCCTTACGGCACTGAAGTCGGTGGCACATCCATGTGCCACACAGGAAGCTCTGTTATTCAGAGCTTCCTTAGGGCGTGTTCACACCCTAGTC
>JAPYNO010000020.1 GCA_028283025.1 Pseudomonadales bacterium
GAACGAGATTTTGCCTGTTCGACGGCGATGATTGCGAAATTCAGTTTTTCGCTCAGGTCTTGATGTTTCCGCTAGCATGTTGCGAAAGTCCAGTAGGGGGCGCATCCAGTCCTCACCTTGTTGTACAAGGCTCTCCATCGCCTTGTCGCTCGTGACCACAGTGCAGGTCCAACACCCGAAGCGCGAGTTCCCGCATGAAGGGGTGCTGGTGTCTATGACAACTGGACATTCTCCGGCATTCGAACCCTTGTACAAATCCAGCAGAGCGCGGTTGTCCCCGCCCCAAGGACGCGGTGCGGACATCAAGTATTCCCAGACTTCATCGGCTGTCCAGTCCTTGATAGGTGTGTACACGTAGGCGTTTGGTAGCGATGTGTGTTGGCCGAGATAAGTTCCTTCAATGCTGTGCTTCGCGATTACCTGCGCTCTTGAAGCGCTCTCGGCGCTGCGGGCACCGAGAATGACAATGACTTCACCAAATTCGGCGACTTTATTGAGGATGAATTCGTTGACCGGATTGATTTTCATCCGCTCGGTACACCATCGGAAAGTCTTGGTGGGTGCAGGGTATCCCCTGCCGAGAAGGTTCACCCAAAAGGTCTGATCCTGTTTGGGATTGACTTCATGCGCCTCAAGCGGAACTGCGTCCCTGATTGCGGCATCATTGAGTTCTCTGAGCGTTCCTTTCAGCAATTGAATCACTAGCGGTGTTTCCACCAGCGTGTCCGAAGAAACTACGAAGACTTGCTTGTGCCTTTGCTCTGGTTCAAGTGAATGCAATACCGTATATACGAGTTGAAGAACGGCTGTGGAGTCCTTACCTCCGCTAAAACCAATCACCCAAGGCCGGCCATCCTCCAAATACAGGTCACGAAGTTCGTGAATGAGGTCGTTTAATGGCCTCCCAGCAGGCTCTAAGGCCTTCGCCTGCTCGATGGTGTCTGCGTAGAGGAATGCTTCAGTCAATGGGATTTACCAGACTACGTTCCAGTTCATCCTCCTCTGGGTTAAGAGCCAGTCCTATATGCCTCTTGATGAGGTTGGCTGTTAATTGAATATTTACCTTGGCTTTCGAGATTCGACCGTGTGTCATGGCTCGCCCTTCCCACATTTCTTCGTTTGACCTAGACCAATCTAGCGTCCTGAGTTTCTTAAGCCTTTGTCGCCAAGCTTTGGGGTGTACGGCCACCAAGTCTGCACCCGCCGCGCCGAGCGCTGACAATGCCACGCCATGCGCGTGGACATAGTTTTGACGCAAATCGCTCGATGTCAATTTTCTTTCCTTCGCCTGAATCCAGTCAGGCATATTGGACACTACTTCGCTCCAAAAGTCAGCGGCAAATGTCTGCTCTTCTTGTGAGATATCGTCCCGTTTTCCCTTCCTCAGCAAGGCACGACTGGCGTTCTTGATTCCGCTTAAGGTAAAGAGCTTTGTGCTTCGATTAGAAATGCTCGATTTCTCCATTTCTGTCATTCCTTTGAAGCCTTCGACAGCCATTGCGACATAGCGCGCGAGTTCGGAACTCGGGTCGCGTTGATCGTAAAGAGTGCTCAAGGAATCGCTTGGTCGTATCGCGTGCTTGTTCAAGTCCGCGAACATCTGTTGACTTCGTTCGAGGCCTTTGTCCACGAAAAAGATCACGGGAACATGGTCGTCTCGGAGTTCAGGGCATTCCTTTATGGCTTCTTCAATCGCCGCCCGTCGATGTTGACCGTCATTGATCAGCAGTCGGGCATCCATTGGGATTTGAAGGGTGCCTATCGTCCGAGACCCAATCCCATCGCCTTCAGCTTGAAAGGTTACCGATGTGTCGACCGAGGCTGTGAGGGCAGAGACCACATATGATTCTCTGTTGTCAGCCAGATAACGTGCGATTTCAGGAATGCGGTGCCTGTTGAGCGTTCTTTGTGCTCGAAGCTCGGGAGGAACTTCATCGTCATCGAAAACAAATATCTTCGTAAGGAGCTTCATGGGGCACATTGCCACGAAGAAATCCGACCCTGCTTGGGTCCCGCGGAGAGCAGGAAACGAATGCTGATAGCCTTCCATCGATAATTGGAAGTGAATTTATGCGTATTTTTAGCGTCCAATGACGTTTTGTCAATACCCTAGCCTGCGATTGAGTGCTGTCCAGTTACCCTCGTAGAAGGAGCCTTCCCTATTACGGCTTGGTCGCGGTGTGGTTCATCTCCCTATAGGCTAAGATAGAGCTTTAGTTCCTAAACTTGATTATGAATCGACCGCGAATACTGGTCGCGACTATGCGGGGTTCGGCGATTAGACAGCTAGCGCAATCCTTGGTTAGGGCGGACAGGTCGGTTGAATGAAGGGATCAGTAGTCGAGTGTGTGTGCAACTCTTTTTTCACTAGCTACGAGATTCTGCAGTGCTGAGGGCGGTTGATGAGTTCGAACTTCGTGGCATGCCGCCTGCTCCAGGAATATACATGTTCCATCTCCGCGCGCTCCGTCGACTTACGGTAGGGTTAAATGGGCGTGGACCGTTTACGGAGGCAGAACTTGAAACCGCTCGAAAGAACTGCTCGACCATAATTGAAAAAATGCAAAAGCTAGAAGAAAGCAATGGATACGAAGGGGGAATTCGCCAATTCGGATTGTATGAGAGGCATGGAATATCTATTTCGCTTTCTGGTCAAGTTTCCCATTCTGAGTATCTTAGGAGTGTCCTCGCGCACATCGTGTCCGAGGACATCCCTCACTTTGTATCCAATGTAGAATTGTTGTGCACAGCCCTTCCACCCATCTATGTTGGTGTGACCATTGATCAGACACTTCAACAGCGCTATTCTCAGCATAAGCGAAATCACGCTAATCAGGTTAGCGGTACTTTTGGTCAACGGCTTGCTAGGCTTGGATTTGAATGGTCTGACGTGGTTTTTTCTTGCGCCCCCCAGCCAGGTGTGAGCGATGCGGCGATTCGGGCGATCGAATCATATCTTCAATTTTTTGCGCGTCCATCTCTGGGGCGCTCATGAGCAATTCTGGGAGCAATTAGATGTCTGATACACCGAGAAGATGGACACAAGAAGACCCGTGGAACTTCAGGAGAGTTGGCTCGTTTGGACTATTTTCTAGCGCGGACTCCACTCCAATCGAATTCATTCAAACCACGTTTACTATTGAGGAGCTTGGATCCATTTCGCTTGCACGCGAAATTGCACCCGATGAGCTTGACTTTGAGCTATTGATGCAGCGCGATATTGACGAAGAGAGGGCGAATGGGGCGCTTCGTCAATACCTCAACCCAGACTCTCACGACACGATATTCTTCCCTCCTCTCCTGCTTGCCTGTGTGCCGACTGACAAGGATGTTCTGGAAGAGGACTATCCTGACGAGGACTGGGATTCCAGTAAGGATGGTCGATTGGTCAGAAAGTGGGCGGGCCTCCTGCAAATGGAGTTCTTCACATCTGACTCCGACGATAGCTTCTATGACTTGCAGTGTCCTAGTGCAGATTTTCGCCAGAGAATTGACCTCAATAGCGTTAGGGCGAGCTTTAAGCTGGCCGACAAGCATGGCAAGGGAGTAAAGTTAATTACTATAGATGGGCAACATCGATTCTTTGCGCTTTCGCACATGCCAGAGCTAAAGAGGAAAGCGATTCGTAATTTAGTTGTGCCCACATGCATCTTGTTTAGCACTTCAGCTACAAGCGCAGCTCGGACATACAAGTCCATGAGCCTTCCAAACGTGCCTAAAACTTTCAGAAAGATATTTGTCGACGTAAACTCGAAAGCTCTACCAGTAGGGACCCATACAAATCTATTACTTAATGATACCAACATCGCAAGTCTGATTCTGCGAGATTTTTGTAGTCTCGTGAATAGTCGCCTAAACAAAGTCGGCCTGAGTAGCGTCGAATGGAATATTAAGTCGGCGAAAGATGCGAGGATTCTCACACGAAGGTATTCAATTTGCTCAATAGGCATATTAGAACGAGCGCTAGAAGAGTGCTTCGACGACACCAAGACGAAGGATTTTGATTTGATGTCTAGGTTGCTGAACGTTGAAGAAGCAGAAATCCAGGAGAACTTGAAATATGCAGCTGACAACCCGGAAAACCCAGACATTTCTTGGAAGAGCTTCTCTGTTTCTCAACGGCCCATCATTTTGGAGCAAGCACGTTCTGGAATAGTTGAATTGCTTTACCGTTTGTTCTTCCAGTCAAAACCTTACGGAACCATTTATGAGCACTACAAAGAGTCGCTAGCGGAGTTGGAAAGCAAGGGGGAAGGAAATGAAGACAAGGCATCAAATCATTTGATGGCTTTCAACACAATTACAAACTTTGGTGACCCACGGCTTGGTGATCCCGACTACTCCATTATTTCTGAGCTGGGGAGGAAGGAAAAGAACTGGAGAGACAAGAACGTCTCATCGATTGTAGGTCACGCTCTATTTCAACGGGCAGTAATATTGGTGCTGAAAGAAGTACTGAAGTCTCTTGACTACCTGTCTATAAGAAATGCAGGGTTTGGATTGTGCTACATCCTTGAGCGGGCAATGGATCCACAAAGGAAACTACTGGAGAATGGATCTTCCTATCTGCGTGAGTCGGTGTGGCGTGTCACGGGAAGCATCGTCAATAGGGACAATACTCGTAAGCAAATCGCGCGACTTCTCCTAGGCACTCTTGGCAATCGGGAGGAAGCGAATGCGACAGCTTCAGCACTTGAACTTCCCGAGGACAAATTTGACGGCGCGGTGGAGCGTCTCATGGATCTTGGTCAGCAACAAATCCAAGCTTATTGGCGAGACTACAATAAAGGTATGCAAACTTACTTCAAGCGCACATATGCCACCAGCGGATCGCTAAGCCAAAAGCAGATTCGTGAGTTCCAGGACCACGAGCTTGCTCAAAGGAAAGAGAAGGAAGATGAGAAGAAAGGTATCATCAAGAGCAGCGATCTCAAAAAGCCTTTTGATGCAGCAGTTTCACTTCATTTGGCTGACTTCATTGAAGAAACAGAGCTTGAGCTTAAGGATGTGCTGCGCCTTGAAGGGCATGTGGTAAGCTCAGACCAAGATGAGGAAGATGAGCAAGAAGGAGAAGAATGAGTGCTCCTGCTGTATCAGTTAGATATTGGTGATCTCGAGGATCAAGATTCACTAGACGACATTCTGGACATTGCTCGCTTAGAAGCGGCGCAGGTTAAAGTTGACAGGCAATGGCTGTCGATTGCGGCACGAAATCTGCCGAAGCCACTTTTGACCAAGATTTGTAACAGACTAGAGATTTCTTCACGCGAAATTAGTCATAGCCGCAAGTCATACGGGTTCGGCGATGGTGCGCTCTTGGTCGGAAACATGTTGGGATTTCTTCATTCAGATCAGATCGTTACGATCCTCGATTGCAGCACTGCTCAGATTAAGCGAGTTTCAGCATCAATGGCTAGGGACACTTCGAATACGATTTGGCGCGGCCTAGTAGACTTAGACCATGCCTATCTACGAGGTGATGTCCCGCATTGTCTTGCTATTCTCGAATCATTAATCGGAGATACTCGAAATCGTGAGTCGGAAGTGGCAAGAATAGTTCGTGAAGTTATCGGGCCCGTGACTAGATTCATGGAAGAACTCGTGCATCTCCTTGAGAATTTCCCGAGGCCGTTGACTAATTTCGAGCCGTTACAGAGCGTGGCATCAAATTCAGAACTTCAGCTTACAAGCAGAGCCGAGAGCTTGAGAAAAAAATCTCACATGATGGACAGCAAGCTTTTGAACTTGGATTTAATTGCCAAGAGCTTAGCTTTTTTCAGTCATGGAAGTCGATGCGCATATGCACTCCAGCGTGAGGGCAAGAAACCACTTAGAGACATAGTTCATAAAGTGCTGATTTGGAATTGCGCATACTTGCTTGAAGTTTCCAAACAGATATCTACTCAAGGATATTTCGATACGGCACTCTTGCTTATTTTTCGATCATTAGAATTGTATGCGCTAGCCTTCCTATGGGAGTTAAAGCCTAGCCGTCTGAAGCTTTCCGAGTCAGGCCAGTTCTCCCTAGACAATAAACCTAACCCAAGGTTTGTGGAAGTTTGGGATGCATTTCTGGAAGATGCCCCCACCGAGTATGTCAATCGTGTTGAACGTGAGGTTGACATCCTACGCCGTAGAAGAAACCAAAACGTTCTCACTCACGGATTTGAGAGTATTGACCAAGAATTGGTATCACAAGCGAGAACTTGTGTGAAGGGTGTTCTGAAACACTGGGATGCCCAGTATCACGAAGGTTCGGGCATGAAGAGTGGCCCTGTAGGCGACTATGTTTGGGGTGAAAACTCGTCCGGAAGTCTAAGCATGGCTATTGTCCAAAGCATTCTTACACGTATCGTGGTTTCTGATGTATAGAAGTGCCAATGTTGTCCTCAATCACTTCGTTTCAAGCCTATGGTCGGACCTTTGCGCGGCTAAGGCAGGACTTCCCATTTTGGCCGGTGCGCCTGTTTGCGCTCGGTTAAGTAGTCAACACCAAGGAGCACAAGCAGATGATTAATCGGTTATCTACCCAGCAACATGATGCCATCACATTGCAGAGAATATAATCATGTCATCATTAGTCAGAACGCAAATCCAACTTACGGAGAGCCAAGCTAGGGATCTGAAAACCTGTGCGCGCAGTAAAAATCGCTCAGTATCTGATCTCGTGCGTGAAAGCGTTGCCGAATACTTGGCGCGCCAGCCTGTACGAGACCGTCGCGCACTGCTTGCTAGAGCGAGTGCCCTGACCGAGCGTTTTCATTCGGGACATTCCGACGTGGCAAAGAATCACGATGAGCACCTTGCTCAAATTTACGACTCGTGAGTCTATTCATCGATACATCAGCGCTGTACGCGCTCCTTGACGTTGACGAATCCCGACATGCGGACATGGTAGCGGTGTGGCGAAATGTCACCGACAACGAGCGGGTGCTGTTCACCTCGAACTATGTCCTTGTAGAGACATTTGCTCTTGTTCAACGCAGACTTGGCCTTGAGGCTGTTCATGGTCTTGCGGATGTGTTTGTGCCGTTGCTGCAGACCGTATGGGTTGATGAAGGCCTTCATGCGGCGGCAGTTGCGTCACTCTTCACGGCAGGACGACGGCGCTTATCGCTGGTGGATTGCACCAGTTTCGAACTCATGCGCCGCCTTGGATTAACGGATGTTCTGGCCTTGGACACGGATTTTGCAGATCAAGGTTTCAGCCTACTCCCCGCAGCACAGACGTGAATTCTTGATTCTTCTCTTCGCAATACTAGGGCAGTCCCAATAGCACGTCAGTGACATCTTTGTCTCAATCCAACTCTTATTCCCCCTCTGCGCCGCTCACCATCATGTGGTTCCGTCAGGACCTGCGGCTTGCAGAAAATCCCGCCTTGGCCGCTGCTGCAGATTCAGGGCCTGTCCTTCCCCTCTACATCCTTGATGATGCGAATGCCGGGGACTGGAAAATGGGCGGCGCCTCGCGCTGGTGGCTGCATCATTCCCTGTGCCGGTTGAACGAGTCGCTCGATGGCAGGCTCCGGGTGTTGTCGGGAGACGCAGAGGCCGAACTGCTCGGCTTGTGCGAATCCTTACCAATTAAGAAGGTGGTTTGGAATCGGTGTTACGAGCCTTGGCGAGTGCGCCGCGATGTGCGCATCGAGCGCTCTTTGCTCAAGCGCGGCGTTCAATTTGATTCTTTTAAGGGCTCGCTCATTTGGGAGCCAGGTGAAGCGCTGAAGGCAGATGATTCGCCTTACGGGGTCTTCACTCCCTTTTACCGAAATCTGATGCAGAAGAGGCCAGCCGACGGCTCGCTACCAAAGCCAAGCAACATGACCCTTGCTGACTGCGCCCAGCCGGACAATCGAATTGATGCGCTTGGTCTCAAACCGCAGACACCTTGGGACGCCGAATTTCACGACCACTGGACGCCCGGCGAACAGGGTGCGCTCGATCAATTGGAGGGCTTCCTGCAAGACGGATTGCAAGCGTACAAAGCGAAACGGGACTATCCCTCCATATCCGGTGTTTCCGCGCTTTCCCCGCACCTGCATTTTGGCGAGGTCAGTCCGCTGCGAGTCTGGCGCGAGGCGCAGATGATCGCGGCGCACTCGAACCCTGAGCCTTGGCTGCGGCAACTCTGTTGGCGTGAATTTAGCTACCACATGCTCTTCCACCACGAGCACATGTGCAATACGAATTTGAATGCTCGATTCAACGCATTCCCTTGGCGCATGCACCACGAGATGTTGAAGCGCTGGCAGCAAGGCGCGACCGGCTATCCCTTAGTCGATGCTGGCATGCGCGAACTCTGGCGTACCGGCACCATGCATAACCGCGTGCGTATGGTGACTGCGTCCTTTCTCACCAAGAACTTGATGATTCACTGGCTCGAAGGCGCACGCTGGTTCTGGGATTGCTTGGTGGACGCCGACCTCGCCAACAACAGTTTCGGCTGGCAATGGGTGGCGGGCTGCGGTGCCGATGCCGCGCCCTACTTCCGTATCTTCAATCCGATCACCCAGTCGCAAAAATTCGACCCGCAAGGCGAGTATCTACGACGCTGGCTACCAGAGTTGCGCCGTCTATCCAACCGACACATCCACGCACCATGGGGGGCGAGTACCAATGAACTCACCGCGGCTGGCCTGCGCTTGGACGAGAGCTATCCTAGGCCTATGATCGACCTGCGAAGCTCTCGCGAACATGCCCTCGAAGCTTGGGGTGCCCTTCGGCCGAGCGGCTGATCACCCCGGCTTTGCTGAATTGAAGCAGGAATTCAGGCGCCTATTATCCGCAGGTCGTAACGCATGATCTGCTGATCGCTTGTGATTAACACCAGGTTCTCGGTCTCAGCTTGAGCAACCAGCATCCGGTCGAACGGGTCACTATGAAGCAAGGGAAGTGCGCCTGCTTGTTCCGCATGGCGGAAAGAAATCGGCAGCAATCTGAAACCTTCGGCGACTATTCGCGATTCAAGATCGACTGGGGCGCGCAGTTTTCCTAATCTGCGCTTGATCGAGATTTCCCAGCTGCTCGCAGCGCTGACAAAGACCTCATTGCGCCCGTCAGCAATTGACTTCCGGGCAGGGGCGCCGAGTCTCGGATGATCCGTAAGCCACCACAGCAGTACATGGGTGTCCAATAGAAAGCCTGCCATTATTTGACTTCGTCCGGAAAGACCGTTGATTCTTGGAACTGTTTAGCCAATCTTTCGTCGTGCTCGTCAAAATCTGGTGCCATCCATATCTCCTCTTTCATGCCTCCTGGCGTGCGGTCGGCTACAGGTTGACGATACGGCTCAAGGCGCAAATAAGGCACCCCTGACCTTGCAATCACGACTTCCTTGCCTTCCCAAACCAATCTCCCTAGCTGCGAAAGCTGTGACTTCGCCTCGTGCATGTTCACTTGCATAGACACTTTCTCCGAACAGAAGCGTTACTTGGCTAATGTTAGCCAAGTCTAATAGCCCTGCGCACAAGAGTCAACGCGCCCTATGGATTCCAGGTGCGTCGCTTGCAGTGTCAGTATTTTTTGGTTTACCAGAATTTACTCATCAGTTATATTTGTTCCTGCCAAAAATACACAGATCGAAATGCGGAGCCTTTCCACGCATAGATACATCGCTGAGCATTGCAGGCTCGATCTCTTAGCGAAGATGGTTTTTGTCGGCGGGCCGCGTCAAGTAGGCAAAACGACGCTCGCGCTGAATCTGCTTGGTCACGATGCCAAGCATCCGGCCTACCTCAATTGGGATATTGACCACCACCGTGAGCGTATTCTGAGTAGGAATTTGCCTGTCGATGACCTGCTCGTATTCGATGAGATTCACAAGTACGCGCGCTGGCGAGGTCTACTCAAGGGATTTTTTGACGAGTTTGTGCCGCCTCGCTCTGCCCTTGTCGTTGGTTCGGCTCGTCTTGATCACTATCGAAAGGGCGGCGACTCGCTCCAAGGGCGCTATCACTATTAGCGACTGCATCCGTATTCGTTGCGTGAGATGAGCGCTGTGCCGAATGAGGATGATCTGAAGAGCCTGCTGCGTTTTGGCGGCTTTCCCGAACCGCTTGCCAAGCAAAACGCCAATCATTGGCGGCGCTGGAGTCTCGAGCGCCGCTCGCGGGTGCTGCGCGAAGACCTCCTAGACCTTGAGCGGGTCATGGAAGTCAGCCTGCTCGAATTGCTGCACGGCGCGCTCCTCAGTCGAGTGGCCTCGCCCTTGTCTTTGCAGGCGCTGCGCGAAGAATTGCAGGTTTCGCACGATTCAATTCGAAGATGGCTCACTATCTTCGAGAACCTGTACCTGACCTTTCGAATCTCGCCATACGGCGCGCCCGCCGTGCGCGCCGTCAAGAAAGAGCAAAAGCTCTATTTTTGGGACTGGTCAGTATTGCCCGATGAGGGGAAGCGCTTCGAGAACTTAGTCGCTTGCCAACTATTGAAGTACTGCCACTATCGTCAGGACACAGAAGGATACGCTATGGAACTGCGCTATGTGCGCGATACAGACAAGCGCGAAATTGACTTTCTTGTGCTTGAGGACGGTGTTCCAAGGTTCGCGGTGGAATGCAAGCTCGCCGACACCGATTGCTCGCCTCACCTCAAGTATTTCAAAGACCGGACGCCTATCCCCGAGTTCTATCAAGTCCACGCCAAGGACAAGGACTATCTGCTAGCGAAGGGCATACGAGTGCTGCCGTTTGAGCGGTTTGTGGTTGAGCTTGAATTGCCCTGATTCGCTGCTTCGGGCATCCTGCTCGTGAAGCCCATTGCCGCCACAATTGAAGCGCCCCATTACATAAACTCCGTGCCCACCCTGAGTAGCTGTACCGGCAAGGGGAGCGCCCGAATACCTGCGACCTCACCTACGCTTCGCTGCCTGCGCCATATCTCACCGTTGCTGTAGCGTGCGATCTGCTTGATTGATTTCGGGCGAAGCTGATTGCCCCATTTGATCTCGATCGGGCAGAATTGATCGTCCCGCACATAGGCGATATCAACCTCGCCCTGTCCCTTGATATAAAAAGTTGGATGAAAGCGGCGCAGATTGCACGCGACGCTTGCTTCAATGAGCTTCGAGACCCAAAGCGGATCCGCGAGCGCACTTTGCACATGCTGTGAAAAGGGATCATCAACCGGTGTCAGCCAAGCGCGCACGGCATGGAGAATGAACGAATCTGAAAAAACGACCTTTCTCGCTTTTTTCGGCGCGGCGACCAGCTTATGCTCCAAGAGCGCTGGCAGCACGGTGACGGCATCCATACGCTCAAGCAGTGTCACATAATCGGCGATGGTGCGGGGATGGTCAACCGAGAGATCCCTCGACAGCGCGTTCCAAGTCACCTGCGTGCCGTAGCGCTTGACAATCGCCCCAAGGACTTCCCGCAGGTAGGTTTCGCTCTTGCCGCGTTTCAGCATGTCGCCACGAATCCAGTCGGAATAGGTGGCGAAGGTGCTGCGGCGAATTGTATGAGCCTCAGCTAGGTCGTTGATGGCGGTCAGATAGCCTCCATGCAGCAGATAGCGCGAAAAGGCTTCATAGACTGATTCAATCAAGTTTTCAGGCATCCGCGAAAGCTCTTCAAGGTAGGTATCGAGCTGACCTAACTTGTTGTCCAATTGCAGAAATTCGCGGAACGACAATGGATGGAGATGAAAATCGACACGTTGCGCCTGACCGCGCCGACCTGGAAATCGCATTCTTGCGTCTTGCAGGAACGCGAGGTCCGAACCTGTAATCATAAAGGCAGCGTGCGCGAGCAGACCAGCATCAGCCGCGAACTTGATTGCCTTGTCCCAATCACGCACATAGGTCACCTCATCAAGAATGATGAATTGAACGCCGTTATCTGCGCCCGTTTCGAGTTGATTCTCCAGATGCATCACGAGGCTATGATGATCATCGATCAACTCGCCAGAAAAATATGAAATCGCCTCGGGTTTGACGCCTTGATGCAAGAGCTTGGCCATCCATTGCTTCAGAAGTGTTGACTTACCAATCTGGCGTCCGCCGCTCAAGCTGTAGATGCCGGGCACGCCGCTCGGTAATTCATCGAGCAGGCTCGACTGATGGCGCAAGGGACGCGAGGCCAAGTGCGCAAGCTGCGGATCGGTTTCCGCAAAACGCTTAGCATCAATCAAGTGGGTATTGTGGGGAAGGAAGCGCGGGTCCATAGTTGCGAGAATTGCGAGAGTTACGAGATGCTTGGTGAGCCTCACGGATTTTGGTCATTCTACGCTATCTAAATTTAGTCAGTGTGTATTGATAACTCTATTGCAAGATGAGCAGTCACCTGAGAAACCGAGCAAACTCTCGCATGGCAGTGCGCTGCTTCTCGACGCTCGAGGTGGCAACATGGACGATGAGATCCGTCACGCCTTCGCTTTCATAGGCCGCAATCGTCTCGGCATCGAGCCGCTTCATGTCGAGCCGAACCTGCACAGCTGCGGGCACATGCTCGCGCCCGATCTGGCCAGTGAGATCACCTAAATCTTGCATTCTTCGGCGAACACCGTCGGGTGCCACGTTCATAGGGTGCCATCCGTCTCCGTAATGTGCCACTCTGGTGAGTGCGGCTGGGCGGTTTCCGCCCACGATGATCAAAGGATGAGGCTGCTGTTGCGGCTTTGGAGAAGAGCAGATGTCCTCGAAGGAGAAGAATTCTCCAGAAAAACTCGCTTCATCCTCGCTCCACAACTTGCGCAACACCTGTAGAAACTCGTTGCAGTACCGGCCTCGCGATCTGTAGGGGACGCCAAGGGCTGCATTTTCCTCGGGCAGGCTGCCAGCGCCGAGACCGACGATCAAGCGCCCATTGCTGAACTGATCGAGCGTGGCAAGCTGCTTGGCGAGTACCATTGGATGCAGGTAGGGCATCACCAGCACACTTGTGCCGAGGCGCACTTTCGAGGTGTTCGCCGCGAGCCATGTCAGAGTGATGAGCGCATCTTGGTATGGCCTCGTTCCAAGTCGTTCCTTCACATAACCGACGTGCAGAATATGGTGGTTGACCCATACGGAGTCAAAGCCGAGTTCTTCGGCGAGCACGCCGAGCCGGACGAGATCTTGAGGATCCTCAATGCCGAGATTGTTGGGCACCACATATCCAAATCGCATGGTCAAGCCTCCCTCCTGCCTGCATCCTAGACACGCTCATCCAATCTGCGAGCGTCTGCTCCGATTTCCGCACATCAAGCGTGGCTCGATACTATCCTCTACTTTCAACCTGCAAGTGCAACGCTTCAGAAGTTAAGAGGGGCCGGGCGTGGCTCCAATGGAACTCGCCGGACGATGAAGATGCCATAAACCTGCACATTTTCGAATCGTTCTTTCAATAGCTCTCTGCAAGCAACGTATGTTGATCCAGTGGTAATCATGTCATCAAGGACAATAAGCACCTTGGCAACTTTGCGTAATGCCACTACTTCTTCGTTTACACGTGTGTTCGCTTTTATCAATTCTGGCCTCCGAATGCTTGCGCTTCGGCTGGCCGGTACCCGCATTTCGATTGTCTCTAAAATCGGGCGTGCGTCAACATCCTTCCGAATCGCTTTGGCAACTTGCAGCATTCGTTGATCATGGCGCGGATGATCCGGCGGTGTTGATGGCGGTGCAGGAACAAACGTGAGTCTATCGAGACGCTCTTGCTTGAGGTTCTGTGAGATCAGCTTCCCGACATAGTTGATCGCTTTGAGCTTGTGATTCCATTCGGCCGTGCCCTCCTTGGAGGGGTGCTTCTTGAGATTGACCAACAATTGATTCGCCTTACTAAGAGACCAAGCTGGCTTACCTGAATCGCCCGACGGGGTATATTCTCCGAAATAGAAACACTCGTCTTCCTTGGCGAGGTACGTATGATCGTCTCGCTCATATTCTCCTATCCGACGGAGTTTAGGGGACCAACTCTTGTCTGATGTCGTCATATTCCCTGACTCTGAAAGCGCCTTCAGCCTCAAATCTCTCAGGCCATGTCAGAGCCGGGTTCTCAAAGCAGCTGTTAAGAATGAACACTTTTCGTCCTTGGCGAAGCGCCTCTTTGGCTTGAATTAACGTTCCTGATGTTTCACCTGCTTCTACGATGATTGTCGCTTCTGTAAGCGCTGACATGGTCTTGTTTCGCTCCGGGAAGAAAAAGCGATTTGAATGAGGATTCTGCATTTCGTAGCGTTCAACAGGAACTTGACTGATCAACAAAAATTCATCCGCTATCCTTTGCTGCAACATTTGATTTGATTTGGGGTACACCTCTCCGAGAGGCGTACCGATGACTGCGATAGTTCTTCCATTTATGGCAAGGGCCGCTTCGTGAGCCTCTGTATCAATGCCTTCAGCGAGTCCGCTCACAATATTGAACCCATCTTCAACCAGTGCGTTGACTAGCTTCCGCGTTCGCTTCCTGCCTTCATCCGAAGGTTTTCTCGTACCGACAACTGCGACAGACCGGGCGCTCAAGAGATCCCAATATCCCTGAAAGTACAGCAACTCTACCGGATACGTTGCATCCCTCAGGCATAAAGGGTAGTCAAGATCACCCCTCAATCGCAGGCCGAACCATCCGCTGAGTCTCTCTCGCAGTTTCTGAATAACTCTCAGTCCCGTAGAACGTGCCGACTCTTCCTCAACAAAATTCGATGGTCTGGCATCATCAAACTCGGAGAATGTCGTTGCTAGCGTCTTGAACGATGCAGTTGGCTGTGCCCATAGCTCTTCGTATGCGCCTAGTTCCAGCGTGGCATCCACTGCGCCAGTGAACGGGCCGTCACCGCCAACTTGCGCAAAGAGCGGTTTGTTGCTCATGTTGTGTCTCTGCTGCCCAAGCTCAATTATGCCAACTCTCACCAGAGATTGTCTTACGGCACTCTGAGGTGCGCCCTGCTATCTGCGTTAACCACCCTCCATTTTCAATGCGAAAATGCCCTCGTTCTGGGTCTGTCAGCCATTCGGAAACCGTGAGGTCGCATACCGCCCGCCTAAAGAGACGGCGGGCATAGTGTGAACACGCACTAGTCTTAATTCAGGCTAGTCGTAAATTCTGGTCGAAAAAATGGCAATGACGAGCGGGAAGTTCCGGGTGACTGCCTACGAGTGCAAGACAAGGCAGGCAGAGATATTCCGGCGGGCCGCGGCTGGCGAGACGATCATCGTCACCAACAATGGCATTCCCCAAGTGGAAATCCGCAAGGCGCCAGCCGACGAGCAGAGCGTTAGCCGTGCGCTAGAGGCGCTTCGTGCGCTGCACGCGAGTCAACTTGCGGTGAACGCAACCGGTAGTCACGAGGAATTGCGACGCATTCAGGAACAAGGACGAGACTGATGGCGGCGCAGATCATCGTGTTAGACAACAGCATCATAATCATTTCAAAATTGCTGAAATGATTTTTTCGGAGAATAGAAAATATGTTATCTTTTAGACAGATAATCATTTCACATACTCTTGAAATCATTTCATGCCTCTTTCAGCTCAGCGTATTTTGGACTACTTGGCAAGCCATCCCAATGTCAGCAGTGAGGATATCCGCCGCGCCGTTGCTCCGGAATTGAGCAGGCCGACATTCTGGCGCCGGCTGAGCCACTTGGTTTCTGAGCAAAAAATTGAAGTTTCTGGAAAAGCACGGGCCACACGCTATCGACTCGCTAGAGGCGCTAGGGTGCGCGCGCATCTTTCCGTACCATTTCAGCAACGCCCTCCCACAGCGTATCGCAAGGAATTCATAGATCGGTACGTTCCCGGCAAAAGCGCCTATCTGACTGAACATGATCGACTTCGCTTGCACGAGGCAGGCAAGCCGGATTCCGAAGAACTGCCCGCAGAGACCCGTGCTCGTCGCATACTTGAACAACTGCTCGTTGATCTCTCTTGGGCATCATCCCGCATGGAAGGAAACACCTACTCTATTCTTGAAACTGAAATGCTCATACAAGTTGGTAGGGAAGTTCCCGAAAAGGACCGCAAGGAAGCGGTCATGATCCTCAACCACAAAGAGGCCATACGATATGTCGCGGATCATCTCCGCGACATTGACCTAAGAACTTCAGACATCACTAGCATCCATGCGTTGCTAGCGGATGGGTTACTCGTTGATCCAGCCATGTCTGGTAGGCTGAGGCGGATGCCTGCAGCCATCGGCGGGTCGAATTATCGGCCTCTCGATGATCGGTATTCAATCGAAGAGGAGTTCAACTTGGCTCTAGAAAAAGCGGCCGAAATTAGAGATCCATTTGAGCAATCATTTTTCTTGCTCGTTCACATCCCGTACTTGCAGGCGTTCGAAGACGTGAACAGGAGAACTTCACGCATTGCAGCGAATATTCCGCTCTTGAAATCCGGCTTGGCGCCCATGTCCTTTCTCACGATGAATGATTCCGATTATGTCGACGGGATACTTGGCGTTTACGAACTGAACGATGTGTCGCTCTTGCGAGATGCTTACCTCGCCGCATACACCACATCGGCGCGGAACTACAAGATACTGAAAGCCGAAGTTGATGTACCAGAAAAAGCTGCGCTCACTTACAGGAGTTTCGTGCGTGCGGCTGTACGGCGATGTGTGCTCGATTGGAAGAAATTTGATGCCCGGCGGGTTTCAGCGCTCGCTGGTGAGTCTCGTATCCCCGAAGAAGATCTTGAGGCAGTCGTGCGCTATGTTGAGCGGGAGTTCCGAGGCCTGCATGAAGGCAACGTCATCAGGTATCGCGTGACAGTCGAGGACTTGGAGGGGGTCGAGCTTTGAATGTAGGCATGACTATGACGCGACGCGCGCACCAGGTTCGATGGTCGGTGGCGAGCGATTGAGGCTTTCTATCGCAAAGCCAGCGGATCGCTTGTAGGCATTCATGTATTCATCGATTTCTTCTCGTGTGATGACTTTCTCGATGTCATCAAAGACACCGCCGCAGCGCTCATCAAGAATGCTCAATATGCCAAATGGCCCGGCTTCACGATTGCGCAGCACCACAGCGGACACGTCTTTGCAAAGGGCATCGTCATACGCCTTGAGGGCTTGTCCGTTGATGCCGTGCTCAATGAACGCCGCACCGAGCACGCGGGCATCGACAATCGCCTGACTCGCCACGTTGGAGCCGACCGGATACATGACATGCGCCGCATCTCCAAGGAGTGCCACGTTCTCATCGACCCATGTCGGCACTGGGTCGCGATCAACCATCGGATATTCATAGATAGTTTCTGCGCCGCGCAGCATTGCTGGCACATCGAGCCATGCGTAGTTCCATGTCTCGAAGTGGTGAATAAAATGCTCGACCGTGACTTTTCGGTTCCAGTCCCCGCTCGTCTGGCCGTTTTCAGTGTCAACTGATATTTCGGCGATCCAGTTGATCATCGCAAGCCCGGTGTTCGAATCAGGCACCGTAATCGGATAGAAGACAAGCCGATGACAGTGTGTGCCGAGGCCGACAAAGGACGCGCCGGTTCGAATGGGAATGCCTCGCGTGACCCCTCGCCACATGATTTGCCCGCCCCAGTGTATGGGCGGCTGGTCTGGGTGCATCTGGGCGCGAACCGCCGAGTGCAGCCCATCCGCGCCGATCAGAAGTGCGCCCGCAATCTCCGTCTCGATGCCGTCTCTCGTGCGAACTTTCGCGCTGATACCACGCTCTCCGTCGTGATTTCTGTAGCCGGTGACTGTGCATCCAAGCTCAATTGCGTCACTGCCCAAGCGTTTGTGAACTGTTTGCAATAGCAGCATCTGTAGCCGTCCGCGATGGACGGAGTATTGCGGCCACTTGTATCCGGCCTTCAGGCCGCGGGGTTCTGTGTAGATGTCCTTGCCACTTAAGTCCACCAACGCCCACTCCTGCGTCTGAACGCCAATCTGGTCAAGCGCATCCGCTCCAAGGCCGAGATCAAAAAGTTCACGAACCGCGTTGGGTTGTAGGTTGATGCCAAGACCCAAGGGTTTCAGTTCAGTCGCGGACTCGAGCACCTGGCAGGGCACGCCAATCTGATGCAGCGTCAGCGCCGTTGCAAGGCCGCCGATGCCGCCTCCAGCGATCAACACCGGCGCATCATTCGCGATCATCATTTCTCACCTTTCAAATGGGAATCTAGCAGCCTGTTGAAAAAGTCGCATTGAAGGATAATAGGGGGACGGGATTCGGAGGCGCAACGGGATGCGTGGCGAGGCCAACGGTGAAGTGTCGATG
>JAPYNO010000021.1 GCA_028283025.1 Pseudomonadales bacterium
GCCAGCACACCTCCATCAACGAAAGCATCGTGGTGATGCGCCGGCATGAGGGTGACAAGCCTCCAACCCGTTTCATCAATCTCGACCGAGTGCCCGCGGACGACGATGAGGCCGCCGAATTTCATCGCTGTCTTCTGGCGTGTGAGAAAGGATTGATGGCGAACGGATGGGGAGAGATTTCTTTCTGGCCTGCCGAGCGCATCGAAGGCGGCGACTGGACGCCCGCGATATGGCGCTCGCCGACATTGGCTAAAGCAGGATGGGAGTTTGTCAACCATCCCAACCTGCAACCCCTTGGGTTGATATCTGATTGTACAGCTCACGACGGCAGCCGAAGAGTACGTGAGAACTTTGACAGATCGAGCCATGAAAACTCAGAAAGCATACCCATTCTGGAATCTAAAGGCGCTGATGGTCAAAAAACCATTCAATCCACACCCGATGGACATTGGATTTTCAAGAAGGGGCGGGAACGGCAGGCAAGGCATTATCTTGAGTGGTCATCACACCTTCTGATAACCGCCGGGCAAGATAACAGTACAGCGCGTTTGACTGCGACCGCGAGCGAATCCAAGTATCTTGGGCAGACATGGTTTCCCGTAGTTGGTCTGTCTTCTGATGAGGCCAAAGCTATCGCCGTCTTTGCCAATTCGACGCCAGGACGGATTCAAATCATGAGAGATCCCGGTAGGAAACTCGAGTTCCCGAGCTACTCACCACGGGCAACGAACAACCTTCGGGTGCCTGACATAAAAGGCAACCGCATCCGCCAAACTCTGGCCAACTGCTGGGAACGCACCAAAGACATGGTTGTCCCCCAATACCGCGACGGCGAATGCGAAGTGCGCCGCCTCTGGGACGAGGCCGTCGCCGAGGCCATGGGATGGGAAATCATCAGCATGGGTGAGCCGGTTGTGCCCTTGGTTCTGCAACGGCTGCGGGGGGAGTGGGGACATTGGGACTGCGCGTTGGGAGCAATCACGGGAGCTAATCCGGTAAAACGGGCCGACTGGGGCAAGATCGCTGCGATTAAAGCGTCCTGGCTCGAATGGGGCGAAGCCAATGGATACACCTAGCTGGGAGCGGATGCTCGCCCAAGCATTTCCAAGGCTATCCAGAGAAGGCTATGAAATCATAAATGAACCCACGAAGACCTATAATTGCATAGCGTATGCCGCCAAAGACACAAGCAAGTGGTGGAGCACCATTGAAACGCGGTACTGGCCTAACTACGCCACACGCTCGGAAAACATCGATAGCCTCATTGAGGTCTTCACCGGCTTGGGGTTTCAGCGATGCCGGGACAGCAGTCTTGAAAGCGGCTGTGAAAAGGTGGTGCTGTACGAAGAACAGGGCGCGTGGAAACATGCGGCGCGGCAGACGCCCAGCGGACGCTGGCGCAGCAAGATGGGCGAGGGCCCGCTCATCGAACACCTCAGCCCTCAATCGCTCGCGGGCGGCGTGTACGGCGAGCCGACAATTTACATGCGAAGACTGACGGCGTCTGCGGCCACTTCGGCGTGAAGGCCAGCAGCGCGACGGCGCTCACCAAGAATGCTATCCGACACTCGGCGCAGCCGCGAAGTTGAGAGGCGCAAATGTCGCTACATAGAATTGACTTCAAGCACATCACAACGATATTATTTTGTTGATGATACCGCCAACAAATCAGGAGACGGGCTACTTGCCACCGGGTGCTCATGAAGCCAATTGGAATGAAGTGGCTGTGCGTTTCGGGGGCAACCATGTTGTTCGGGAGGCTTTGATGCGCAAACTATTGGAAGCATGTCTCAATCTTGCTCAGGCTGGCTGCGCAGAGCTTCTGCTGGACGGAAGCTTTGTGACCGCGAAGCCGGAACCGGGGGACTACGATGGAACTTGGGAAACGCATGGAGTCGACGTGAACTTGCTGGACCCTGTGTTCCTAGATAGTGAAACCGGATTCGCAGCGGTGAGAGAGAAATACCTAGGAGATTTATTCCCAGCATCGGGAGTGGCCCGGCCTGGAGAGCCGTTCTGCGATTTCTTTCAGACGGACCGTGATGGAACGAGAAAGGGCGTTGTGCTTTTGAATCTTAGGAGTTTGCCATGATCACCAATGAAAGACAGTACAGAATCACAAAGAAAAAGGCGGACAAATTCGTTGAAGCCTTGGAAGAGTTCGACAAGAAGGAATCGGAGCGCATGGACGTGCCGCCGAAATTGATTCGGGCTGAGCGACAAGCGATGGAGACACAGTTGACCGCTCTGCGCAGAGAAGTTGAGGAATACGAGCAAATAAGGGACGGTGGAGTGCCAGACCTTGCAGTGCATTCGATTGATGACCTTCCTGAGTTTCTGATCAAGGCAAGGATTGCGTCAAGAATGACGCAACGCGAACTGGCTGTGCGCGTTCAATTGCATGAGCAGCAGATACAGCGTTACGAATCGGAAGGGTACGCGTCAGCAAGCTTCCGGCGGGTGCGCCAGGTCGCTAATGCACTTGGTGTCGGGCTACGCTCTTTTACGGTTTAGAAATCACAGCTTCAAGGTGATCTCCTAGTGTCCTGTCCGGCTAATTCGTGTGATTATTCTTGGCCATTTCGCCCCTTGGCTGCGTTGCTCCGCCTTATGTCACCGGGTACATCCATGTACCCGTCCCTGCGGGCGGCTGCGCCGTGCATTCTTGCTCCTGCAAGAATGTGAGGGCGTGCCACACTGCGTTGTCGCGCCTTGCCAATGAACGAAATGGCCTGTCGCCTAAAACACACGAATTAGCCGGACAGGACACTAGCAGCCTGTTGAAAAAGTCGCATTGAAGGATAATAGGGGGACGGGATTCGGAGGCGCAACGGGATGCGTGGCGAGGCCAACGGTGAAGTGTCGAT
>JAPYNO010000022.1 GCA_028283025.1 Pseudomonadales bacterium
TGGAATTTGGACTCTCCGAAGAGCAACAACTGCTGCGGACAAGCCTCGATGGCTATTTGGGCGAGCACGCTTCGCTTGATCGTGTACGTCAATTTGCAGACAGCGATGAAGGACGCGCCAAAGATATTGAGCAAGGGCTTGCCGAACTTGGCGTGCCTGCCTTGATGATTGACGAAGCCCATGGCGGTGTCGGTCTCAGCGCTTTGGATGCCTGCGTTGTCGCGGAGGCACTTGGCTATTGCGTCGCACCAATGCCGTTTGTGGCAAGCGCGGTGCTCGCGCCGCTCGCGCTACGTCTCGCTGGAACGGACGCCCAGCAACGTGAATGGCTGCCAAAAATCGCATCCGGGGAAATTGTGTTTGGCGCTGCACTTGCGGAATCGGCGGGCGCGCGCTTGGGCGCAGGGGTCACAGCTTCGAACGGCAAGCTCACCGGCAAGTCACTTTTTGTATTGGACTTCGAAGCCGATGCCTATTTGGTGGGGGATGCCTCGGGTGGCTTGTCCCTCGTGTCCAATGACGCTCCGGGACTGACACGCAGGCGACTAGAAACGGTGGACCGGACACGACCAATTGGAGAACTCGTCTTTGAAAATACTGACTGCGAGCTTCTGCCTGCAGCGAGCCATGACGAGCACCGCGTACTGCTCGACTATGGTCGCGTGATGCTCGCCGCGGACACCTTGGGTGCAGCGCAGGCCATGCTCGACAAGGCGGTCGCCTATGCGAAAGAGCGAGAACAGTTCGGGCGCGCCATCGCCTCATTCCAAGCAGTCAAGCACATGTGCGCAGAGATGGCCGCGCATCTTGAGCCGACGCGCGCCTTCGCATGGTATGCGGCGTATGCGCTCGACGAAGTCCCTCAGGAAGCGCATCTCAATGCCTGCCACCTGAAGGCGCACTTGAGCGAAGTTGGAAGGTTCGTCGCCAAGACCGCTACCGAAGTGCATGGCGGCATGGGATTCACCGATCTTCTCGGACTGCATTATTGGTTCAAGCGAATTGGCTTTAATCGCCAGATGCTCGGCTCGCCGGAACGGCTGCGCGAAGAAGCCGCAAAAAGCACTCGCATCACTGCGTGATGCGTGGTGAAATTTCTACGACGCACAAGACGCACGAATGATGCGCTCGCAAGCGATAAGCTCTGGTCGCAGGTGCTGGCATCATCAAGCCTCTTCGATGATCTCGATAGCGTGCGGCGAGACGACCTTCGCGACCTCGCGCTTCGCTTCTGCGCATCCGTGCATTTCTCCGGAGCGCACGGATTTCAAGTCACACCGTTCGTGCAGCTCTTCGTCGCCGCGACAGCGTGCCTGCTCGTACTCGACCTCGGACGCCAGCACTTTGCGCACGTCCGCACCGTCATCCTCTATCCCGAGGCATTCGTCGCGTATCGAGAAGAAGAAGATGATATCGGCATCGTACATTCAGGCTATGAAGCGCTCGACGGCGAATCAATCGAGCAAGGTGCGGTGGTGCTCGCTTGGAAGGAAGCACGCCCGCGCAGGCATGATGCGCCGACCAACCTCGTTTTGCACGAATTCGCACACAAGCTCGACGAAAGGACAGGTACTTGCGATGGTATGCCAGCGCTCGCCTCGCGAGCGCTTCGCACGCGCTGGCGAAAGGTGTTTGGCGAAGCATTTGAGCGCCTGTGCATGAGCCTTGAAGAGCGCGATGACGACCTTGGCTTCGATGACTATGCGGCCACGAGTCCGAGTGAGTTTTTCGCTGTGTGCGTCGAGCGCTTCTTTGTCTGCCCGCAGACCTTGCGCACGATTTTTCCCGATGTACATGCGCTTCTTGCAGCCTACTTTGCTGGCAAGTCGGTAGTATGAGGGTGGCATTTCACGTCAAAATCGTCAACCCAACTCGACAGAATTGAAATTGTCGAATATACTCGACATATACAAGTTTGCAGAGTGTGCTCGACAGAGTACGGTTCACAGAGAGTACAGTTGACAGATGGACGATCAAACCCTTCTTGACCTCGCGGTAAGCTGGAGCTTCTTCGACAAGCCACCACCGAAATCCGTCCCTCGCAGGATCAAGCTTCCCCACAGCCTCTCGAATCGAGTCGCGCTCATCATTCAGGGTGTTCGTCGCTGCGGCAAATCCACTTTGCTCTCGCAACTGATGGGCCGCTATGATCTCGACAGACAAGACTGCCTGTTTGTCAATTTCGAAGACCCGAGACTCGCGAGTCATCTTGGCTTCGAAACGCTTGAGCGACTCACTGAACTCTTCAAGGCGTCACGACCCAAAGACCGGCAGCTCACGTTCTTTTTTGACGAGATTCAATGGGTGCAAGGTTGGGAACGCTGGCTCTGCGCCAAACTAGAGCGCCCTGATCGTTCATCCTTCGTCGTTAGCGGATCAAACGCGCATCTGCTCTCAGGAGAACTCTCGACACTCCTCACCGGCAGGCACATCACAGTCGAGCTGTTTCCGTTTGATCTTGCCGAGTATCGAGCGCTGCAACCTAAAGCGTCTACCTTGGAATATCTCAAGCGAGGCGGATTCCC
>JAPYNO010000023.1 GCA_028283025.1 Pseudomonadales bacterium
TGCAAGAATGTGGGGCCTGCCACACTGCGTTGTCGCGCCTTGCCAATGAACGAAATGGCCTAGCGCCTAAAATACACGAATTAACCGGACAGGACACTAAGAATCCGCAAGCGTGTCTTCGCTTTTGCTGAGATACATATCACACATGGCGCCGCCTTTGATGGCCATGGGGTAGACATGCTCGTGCGCATCCACGAGGATATCGACGAACACAAGCTTGTTCTTGAGCTCGTCGCTAAAGGCCTTTTTCAGCGTCGGTTCAAGTTCAGAGTGCTTGCACACGCGCAGACCGACATGCCCAAACGAGTCAACGAGGGAGACAAAGTCGGGCAGCGAATCCTGATAGGTTGAATGCGAGTGCCGCCCGCCGTATTGCATGTCCTGCCACTGCTTGACCATGCCAAGGGCTTGGTTGTTGAGGCAGATGATCTTCAAGGGCAGGCGGTATTGCAAGCAGGTCGAGAGCTCTTGCAGGTTCATCATGAAGCTGCCTTCGCCAGTGACGCAAACGACGCTCGCTTGCGTATCGGCAAATTGAATGCCCATGGCTGCGGGCAGACCAAACCCCATGGTGCCGAGTCCGCCGGAATTGATCCAGCGCCGCGGCGCTTGAAATGGAAAATGCTGCGCGACAAACATCTGGTGCTGCCCGACATCGCTCGTGACATAGGCATCCTCGGGCGCAATGCGCGCAAGCGCACGCACTGCCTGCTGCGGCAAAATCGGATCGGCGGCTCGCCCCAAGCGTTCATCTTCATCGAGACCGTACTGACGCCGCCACACATGAATGCGCTCGAGCCACGCATCGATCGCAGCTCGGTCGAGACGGTCAGGACTGCGCGCAAGCTGCTTGTCGAGCGCTTCGAGCATTTGCGAGATCACCACCTCGGCCTCGCCCACTACGGGCACATCCGCGCGCACGATCTTCGAGATGGATGCCGGATCCACATCCACATGAATGATGGTCGCGCCGGGACAGAACTTTCGAGGATCATTGGTGACGCGATCATCAAAGCGTGCGCCGATGGCGATGACGCAATCGCTGTGGTGCATAGCGTGATTGGCTTCATAAGTGCCGTGCATGCCGAGCATACCGAGCCAATTCGGATGCGACGCCGGGAACGCGCCGAGGCCCATGAGCGTGCTCGTCACCGGAAAGCCAAGCTTGTTCGCGAGTGTCCTTAATCGTTCAGACGCTTGTCCGTGCATGACGCCGCCGCCAACATAGAACACTGGCCGTTTGGCATCGAGCATGTGTCCCACGGCACGCGCAACCTGGCGATGATTGCCCTTCACCGATGGATTGTAGGAGCGCATGGAGACTGAGGACGGATATTCGTAGGCGGCGGTGACGCCCGGGTCGGTGGTGTCCTTCGGCACATCGATCACGACAGGCCCGGGTCGCCCGCTCGCGGCGATATGAAATGCCTTCTTGACGATGCCGGGAATCGATGATGCGCTCGGCACGAGGAAGCTATGCTTCACAACCGGACGCGACACGC
The DNA here is from genome assembly GCA_028283025.1 of Pseudomonadales bacterium. Classification (GTDB taxonomy): domain Bacteria; phylum Pseudomonadota; class Gammaproteobacteria; order Pseudomonadales; family Azotimanducaceae; genus Azotimanducus. Next base: position 1,503 of record JAPYNO010000023.1, read on the forward strand.
CGATCATGTCGCACTCTTGGAATGCGTCGGTGCCGATGAGGTTCGAAGGCACCTGCCCAGAAATGACAATGATCGGCGAGGAGTCCATATACGCGGTGGCGATGCCCGTAATGGCGTTGGTGGCGCCAGGGCCGGAGGTAACGAGCACAACGCCCGGTTTGCCAGTCGCGCGCGCGTAGGCATCCGCCATGTGCGTGGCGGCCTGCTCATGGCGCACAAGAATGTGCTCGATTTTCTGCTGCTTGAAGATGGCGTCATAGATGTGCAGGGCCGCCCCTCCGGGATAACCGAAGATGTATTCAACGCCCTCATCTTGCAGAGCGCGAATAAGCATGTCTCCCCCGGAGAGGAGTTCAGGCATGTTGGACACAGGCGTTGCCGAGGACATGAATGAACGAGAGATGCATTTTGCCAGAGTTTGGGGTGGTTTACTTGGGTAAGTCTCGGCGGCAACGGGTAGTCAATGGCAGAAGTCAGGCTACGCCTGCGAGGAGTTCTTCCATATTTTTGAGTCCACGCTGCTCAAGAATAGCAGCAAGATTGGTTTTGGCAACATCATCGACGAACGCACTGTCTCGAAATACGAGACTTGATTCGGCTTCAGGCGTAAGCGCCTCAAGGATGATTTTCAGCAGATATTCATGTCTAGATTCAGTCGTTGTGCGAAGACAACGCGCACTTGCTCGGAGAGCGGATAGGACTCGGCTCCTGCATGTACCTGTGCGGCTCGCTTCGCTGTGGCCGCACGGCAGAACCCATCCCCCATGTCCGCGGGCCGCCCCCTCCGGGTCGTGGGTGTCGGGCCGCTAGGTACAGGGCAGTTTCCGGCCGGCGGTCGTGTCATCCTCCTCCTTGCGGATGGTGATTTCCTGCGCGCGCTGGGAATTGCGATTGCCATCCAGAAGGTAGACCGACACCGAGGCGGTGGCGGAGTTGCCTGTCGGGGTGCCGATGCAGTTGTCGTCGGTGGTGGTGCCGTGTAGCCAGAAGTCGAGCACCCATACACCCACTCCATTAGAAGAGTATAATTGGCTGATCCATTCCCCCCAGCGGCTGACAGTCCCATTTCTATTGTGAATGACCGAGGGCCGGTCGCCGATGAAGGTGCCGCCCAGGTTCCAGCCCTTCGCACTCCCGTTCGGGTCCAGCCTGACACGGGCTATCGGGAAAACTCTCGGGCCAAGCCTGTTTACGCACGCCTTCATCCGGTACAGGATCGAGAAGTTGGCTCCCTCGCGCACGACATGGCCGGACCCCTTGGGCGTGATCCCGTAGCCCTGGCTCGGCTCGCCCACGCCGTAATCGACGCTGTTCCGGTACAGTTCCGTCAGATCGAAGGTCGGGTTGTCCTCGGAGCAGCCC
>JAPYNO010000024.1 GCA_028283025.1 Pseudomonadales bacterium
ACCTGCTCGCCATTCGCGGCGTGGCTGTGCATCTGTTCGACCCGCAATTCGAGCCCATGCCCATCGCGCTCGCGCATGCCCGCCTTGGCGACCCGAATCTGCCACTCGTGCAACTTCGTGCCCTTGCTAGCGGCTACAGCAACGATTGGTATCGACGCCTCGGCGCCGCGCGCGGCGTGCTCGAAGCGCCGACAGAAGTCCGCGCAGTCGAGAAAATGCAACGAAGCGCCGAGCACTGGCTGCCTGCAGACGACTCAATGCGACTACTCGACGAAGAAGAAGCGCGAGAAAAATCCGGCCTTTCTGGCATTCGCCGAAGCCTATGGCATGGCCAGTGCCATATTGTCGAGCCTCGGCAGCTTCGCTCCCTCATGCGCCATCGCTTGATCACACGGCACAGGGCGAGCGTTACGTCCTGTCAAGCCAATGGCGCTCGCTGGACGCTGACCTTCGATACTCTCGCCAGCCAAACATTTGACAAGGTGGTGGTCTGCGCGGGCGCAGGCAGCCTTGCTCTGCTGCCTGAGATCGATGCCCAGATCGTTGGCGGGCAGATGGAGCGGACGCACGCGACACCAACACCAAAGTGCGCACTGGTGGGCGAGGGGTTCGCCGCACCGGGGTCATCGCGAGACCTGTTCATCGGCGCCACCTTCGAGCGCGAGCCAATGCACCCCGATGATGCTGAGCGAGAAAACATCGCTCGCGCGACACGCTGGTTCAAAGCGCTCGGTCATCCAGTTTCGATCAATCGCAAAGACTCATGGCGCGGCAGGCGCGTGTACCGCAAAGACTTCATGCCCATCATCGGCGAACTCGCCTCCGGCCTCCATGTCAACTTCGCCTTCGGCGCTTCCGGCAGTCTGCTGGCGCCCTTGGCTGCTGATCTCGTGGCAAGTCAAGTCACCGCCGATCCGCTGCCGGTCACCCGCACGTTGATGACCAGCTCAATCGCTTCGATTTCGATGGAATGGTAGACGAATGCGCGGCAAGGCTCGGTGGTAGACCCACCAAAGGAGCAGTCCGCCAGCAATGACCGTGACAGGAAACAGGGAATGCACCACAGCCATAGCAGCCTGCTCCATGAAGAAGGTGGGCGATATGCTCGCTGGCTCGAACCTCACCTCACCCCCCAAGACCAACCCCAAGGCTATCCAGATGAGCACTCCTGTCACGGCCATTAGAATGAACATCAGGTACCCTAGGATAAACGTCGAGAAACCGAGCAAGTAGCTCCATGGGTTGGAACGACCAGCCCTAAGCAATACAAATTGAACCACAGTGCCCCAGAAGATCACCACCAGCGATGGTAGAGCGCCTCCCAATACGAGCGATGGGTGAGCGGCCTCACCCTCAAGCAGCGGCATAGCTGCTGACTTCAGCAAGTGATTGAGCGCAAGAACTCCAGAGGACGCAAGGCTGATCGCCAGGGCAGAGACGCCGATCAAACGATAGTCAAGCGCTCTGATATCCATCATCGTGGATTCGTCTCGCTGCTTCTTGGAAACGCCTCGTAATACAAGGGCGTAAACACACCAAAAAGAAATGACGGTGGGCACAAGGGACACTACTATGCCAAGCAATGGGCCGAACATGCCTTGCACGAATCCAAAAATCAGTATTGGTGAAACGACAATGGGATAGGCCAGTAGATAATGACGCAACCTGATGCAGCGGGCCATGTGCAGGATATGCTGCGCGAGCACCATCATAATGCTGACACCCAGCCATATCATGCTCACATATAAGATGATCCTTATGTCGGTGAGATTCATTTCGACGAGCATTGCGAACACCAGCATGACTACCCCGGTTAGCGACCAGGCAGCAAAGGTCTTCGGCCAATGAACTTTGACGGGGTTATCGAGGCACGTTCGGGACAAGCTTCACTTTCCTTATCGCGCTGCAAGCCATTAGTCAGTTTTCGATGGTTGGGGGCATAGATTCCCGGTGCTACAAGTCAGGTCACCGCCGACCCGCTGCCGATCACCCGCACGTTGATGACCGGCTCAATTGTCTCGATCTCCTCGAGCAAGTACGGATCCGGTTCGGCTTCAATGTCGATGAGGTTGTAGGCGATGGTTTCTTGGCTCTTGTTGATCATGTCGATGACATTGATCTGCCTGTCGGCGAGCACCGCGAGAATTTGATTGAGCACCGCTGGCACATTGGTGTTGGTAATCGCTAGACGCAATCCATGCGATGGATCGAGCGAGAGGTCAGGAAAATTCACCGAATTGCGCACATTGCCGCACTCCAAGAACTCGATGAGTTGATCGGCGGCCATGACAGCGCAGTTCTCTTCCGCCTCGCCGGTGCTCGCCCCCAAGTGCGGCGTGCAATGCACATTGGGCAGGCCGAGCAATTCCGCCACCGGAAAATCCGAAAAGTACCAGCGCAATTTGCCTGATACCAAGGCATCGCGCGCATCTTGTGCATTGACGACTTGCTCGCGCGCAAAATTGAGTAGTACCGCGCCATCGCGAAACTGCTTCAGGCTCTTCTCATTGACCAGCCCAACCGTGTCCTCAGTGAGCGGCACGTGCAGGCTGACATAGTCTGATCGTTGGAACAGGCTTTGCAGGCTTTCCATCTGTCCGACTCGACTCGGCACCCGCCAAGCCGCGCTCACCGATAAGGCCGGGTCGTAGCCGACCACATGCATGCCAAGGTCGAGCGCAGCACTCGCCACCCTTGAACCGATGTTGCCAAGCCCGACGATACCGAGCGTCCTACCCTGAATCTCGTGCCCTCGAAACGCCTTCTTGTTGGCTTCGACAAGCTCGTGCACTTCGCGCTCGCTCTTGGGAATATCACCGACAAACTTGATGCCACCGATGATGTCGCGCGAACCGAGCAAAATGGCTGCGAGCACCAGCTCTTTCACTGAGTTCGCATTGGCACCTGGCGTATTGAATACAACGACGCCGCGCTTCGTGCATTCATCGACAGGCACATTGTTGGTGCCTGCGCCCGCCCGCGCGACAGCGAGCAAGCCCCTTTCCGTATCATCTGCGCCAAGCTGGTGGCTGCGCAGCAAAATCGCATGTGGCCATGAAATGTCAGTCCCGACCTCATAGCCATCGGTACTGAATCGATTCAGCCCCGGTTCGGCGATTCGATTAAAGGTCTTGATTCGATACATGGCGCGGCAGACTTTGAAAACCTGCATTGTACGTCCATGCGCGTTCGCACACTCATAGAAATGAAACTGATAACGAAGTCAAGCACCATCAAGTCTGTACTAGAGTGCGCTATGACCGAAGCAATCGAAGCGCTGCAAATCGCCAAGGTTGGGCGCGTAACTACTTCTGCGCTGGCCATCCCGATGATGTATTATTCAGGGTATCCGTTCGCTTTGAAAGGCAAGGACATAAAA
>JAPYNO010000025.1 GCA_028283025.1 Pseudomonadales bacterium
GTTCCCGAGCGCTTGTCATCAGTGAAAAGCGTATGCAGCAAATCGCGCTAGATGCCAACCGACTTCTGAAACCGACGCAACGCAGGTTTAACGCCGCATCCGCCCGCTCTGAAGTGTCACGATCAGCATCCTCCAATGACCCTTGACACCGCCGCTTCAGCATCACTTCGCCTTGGATTCAGCCCTCCCGTTCAGCATCATGTCGCATTGGACAACTCTGAGAGTCGCTTCAAGGATTCTCGTTTCGGTACAATGCGCACCTGCGGCTGGGTAGCAAAGTGGTTATGCAGCGGACTGCAACTCCGTTTACGCCGGTTCGAATCCGACCCCAGCCTCCATTGAAGAGGAGCGGGCATGAGCTACCAGCAAATCAACTACGAGGTCGCTGACCGAATCGCGACCATCACCCTCAATCGCCCTCAGCAGTTGAATGCGTTCACAGCGGTGATGATGCAGGAAATGGTGGACGCGCTTGACCGCGTCAATGCCGATGATGATGTGCGCGCAGTGATCGTCACTGGCGCTGGTCGAAGCTTTTGCGCGGGTGCCGACCTTGCTTCCGGCAGCGACGCCTTCGATCATTCAAGTCGCATTGACGAGCCGGCGGCGCACCGCGACAGCGGTGGCATACTGACCCTCGCCATCTTCAATTGCCTGAAGCCGGTGATCTCGGCCTGCAACGGGCCTGCGGTCGGTATCGGCGCGACCATGCAGTGCGCCATGGACATTCGGCTCGCCTCAGAGAACGCAAGATTCGGTTTTGTGTTCGCCCGGCGCGGCATCGTCCCGGAAGCGGCGTCGAGTTGGTTCCTGCCGCGCATCGTCGGTATTTCAAAGGCGCTTGAATGGTGCTATTCAGGCAAGGTATTCGATGCGAACGAAGCCTTGCAAGGCGGCTTGGTGCGCTCGATTCATGCGCCGGATGACCTGCTGATAGCCGCACGGACGCTCGCGCGCGAAATCGCCGACAACACATCGTCGATTTCGGTAGCGCTGATTCGTCACATGATGTGGCGCACGCTCGGCGCAGCCCACCCGATGGAAGCGCATCGGCTTGATTCTCAAGGCATATTTCACATGGGCGCATCAGCCGATGCCAAGGAGGGCGTGCAGTCGTTTCTTGACAAGCGGCCAGCGACATTCCCAGGTCGTGTCAGCCAAGACATGCCAAGCTTCTTCCCGTGGTGGCAAGAACCGACCTTCTCAACTGAGTAGGGCCAACACCCGGATGGGGAGGGTTGCGCGCACTGTGAACGGAAGGAGCCGAAGCGATAATGCCCTGAGCCGGTAGATATTCTTGACAGGCTCACCCTTTGCCTTCAAAATCGCCGCTCCACATTGGCTATCTTTTTTAGCTAGGGCAATCGCGAGGCCGTAATGTCTGATTGGCAGTTGCACGACGCCAAAAACAAATTCAGTTCTGTCGTCGAGGCCGCAATCGCAGGTGAGCCGCAGCGGGTGACGAGGCGTGGTAAGCCTGCGGTGGCAATCATCTCCATTGAGGCGTTCGAAGAACTATTGTTGCTGCGCAAAGACGCCTCCGCATCCCTGCCGGAACTCCTGCTCGACATGCCGCGCGGCAATAGCAGAGTGCATCGATTGGATGTTCATGCGAGGCGGCTCGGAAGCTAATGTACTTGATCGATACAGACATTCTTTCAGCGCTTCGTGAGAAGCGCAGGGATGCGCGCACTGAGCGATGGCTTGAGTCGAGACGCCCTTCGGACTTGTTCTTGAGTGTCGTCACCCTCGCTGAGATTGAATGCCAAGTCGCCCGCGAACTCGGCTCAGACCCAAAGGTAGGCCGTGAGCTAGGCGCTTGGCTCGATCGCTTAATCGATTTGTATCAAGACCGCGTGCTCAGCGTTGACCTTGCCATCGCCAAACGCTGGGGGCGACTATCCATCGAAGTTGGACATGAAGGTGCGGACCTGATGATAGCCGCGACCGCTCTCGAAAAAGGCTTGACAGTGGTCACCTTGAATGTGTCGAAGTTTCGTCCGATGGGCGTGCAGACGATTGATCCTTCGGCGGTGGCAGTGATGATTTGAAGCCTGCGGATGATGGATCGCTAGGAACACTAGGAGATATTCTCCGCTGGTAAGAAAAGCTGCTTGCAGGTATGATGCGCCCTGCTAGCGTCCTTTAGGGCGCTAGGGAAGCTCTGTTATTCAGAGCTTCCCTAGGGGGTGTTTAGCTCAGATGGGAGAGCATCGGCCTTACAAGCCGGAGGTCGCAGGTTCGATCCCTGCAACACCCACTGGCCAAATTTCGGAGCGGTAGTTCAGTTGGTTAGAATACCGGCCTGTCACGCCGGGGGTCGCGGGTTCGAGTCCCGTCCGCTCCGCCAATGCTATTTCTTGACGTTTCATAGGCCGACCCGTGTCGCCGCCTCCACGTCTGACGGTCAACCCCTACATTTACCCATCTCGACCAGGGAAACGGCTTGGTTTTGTATGTGCGACATCCTTTCTTTCTATTGTTTCGGTGTCGTAGAAATCAGAAAATTCATGGCTGATTGGAGTGCTGATGGAATCGAAGGTTTCTCGTGCGACAATCCGCCCGTTTGCTTCGATCTGATCAAATAACCCATGTGCTGATTCAATCACCCCAGCTCGTTCCAAGGCGACAGCAAACGACCAAGTGGAGAGCATCCGAACATGCGCTCCGAAGTCCATTGTCTTGACTCGACTATCCTCAAAAATCACCAACGCTTGGTGATCTTCGTTGAGTATGGGGCGCATGCGATCCGCCATCTCTCGGATGGCGTTTTCACCAGCGTTTTTAGTCAGCGGGGTTCGTTTGATTTTGGCTCTTTCGGATTCCGGCAATGTTGCGCGAAGTTCTTTCACCTCACGCAGCAACGAGCCAAACGTCGTATCCACCACACGAACTTGATTATGAGTGAGACGAATCCATTGAATCAGTCGCCTCTCATCAATGGTACGCGATTCCCCGCCCGCCATTTCAAATACACCGCATCAGTGATCAACAGAGACGCCTTAAACCTTTCTAGTAGATCTAATCTGTTCGCCCTCGCCAATGAAATAAGCGGGCCCGAATCCGGCATCACGATGGCAATCATTGTGTCCTCCGTTGTAAACGCCCGCTTGACCCATTCAACCGCATCGCGGCAAGGATCGCCTTTTCTTGGTAAGGGGAAACCGCAATCGACCATAGCGTTGAGCAGGTGTGCGTGGCTACGATGGCCTAAGTATTCTACAGCTTCACCGCCCATCAACCCATTTGAGTACGCCGATAGGACTTGGTGAGCCATAGAGTAATTTGGTGTGGTTGTGCCCAAAGCATGTGCCTAATGTGTCGTGTGTCGGCCGCATTCCCGCTGCAATAGACACACTGCAAGTAGTCGTTGACTCGCAGCTTCCATGGAGTCAACCTAGTCGTGAAAAGGGACTTATATACATTGCTAGCCCCAATACTCAGGCTGCCAATGCTATTTCTTGACGTTTCACAGGCCGACCCGTGTCGCCGCGTCGGGCAAGCCCGTACCAACCAAGCTTTTGAAGGCGGATGTTGTTCCCGTCAATTTTGAAGCAGATCGGTTCAGGAAACATGACAGAGCGGTCACGGTACTTCGATACCCAAACGCAGGCCCCTGTCACTTGCCAGAGCTTCTGATGCTTCGCTTGTGTGCGAGGAAGCAAGCGGTAACGGGCTGAACGGTTGATGTATTCCATGTGTGGTATTTTACTTTATTTACGGGGTCGTGTGTGAATCGCCCGCAACAACGGCAAGACGTGAAATCCCGCATGGCTAGCGTTGTATATAATTCCCTTTTGGAGCCAGAGCATCCGAATAGGAATGTCTACATTGAACGCTCCATTGTGAGCCGTCTGAGCGCCATTCAGCGAAGGAATCTTGACGGGCTTGCCCCTGACTATGTTTTCTTTTCTGAAAATGTCCCGATAGCCGTGCTTGAGGCGAAGAAGCCGAATGTGTCCATTAACAGCGCGTTTGAGCAAGGCATTGATTATGCGGAAAGGCTTGACTGTGAATTTGTGTTTGCCTGCAATGGCGCAACTTTCAAGTCGTTCCACACGCCCAGCGGCGAGCCAATGTTCCTGAACAGCCTGGAGGTCAGCGAGCCGTTGTCGCCCGCACACCTTCGACGGTTCTGGCAAGAACGCAGCAACAGCGTAACGACTGTTCCGGACAGGGTGATTGAGTCGAGAGCGCAATTGATCGAAGTGTTTGAATCATTGAACAATGTGCTTCGACAGGCTGGCATTCGCGCTGGCTTGGAGCGGTTCACAGAGTTCTCGAACATTCTGTTTCTCAAGCTGCTAAGCGAAAAGGATTCTGAAAATCAAACATGGCAAGACCTTCTTGCCAAGCCTGAGAAGGATTTGCCTGGTTACCTGAATCGCTATGTCATTGACGATCTGCGGAGACGCTACCAGTCAGAAGTTCTTTCGGAGACCAAGGTGAACGGGCGGGCGCTGAAGAAGGTTGTCCGAGAACTCAACCCGCTCCATCTCATGAGCGTTGACGAAGATCTTAAAGGCGTTGCGTTTGAGCATTTTCTGAGCCGTACTACCGCGTCAAACAATGATCTGGGTGAATATTTCACGCCTCGGCATGTGGTTCGGTTCATGACGCATTTGCTCAATCCACAATTTGGAGAAACAGTCTATGACCCATTCTGCGGCACTGGAGGCTTCCTAATAGAGGCTTTTCGACATTTGGGGCAGCAGGCGCGACCTACGGAAGACGCAATGCGCATTCTGCATCACGAATCAGTCTACGGAAGGGAAATAACCACCACTGCGCGCATCGCAAAAATGAACATGATTCTGTTTGGCGACGGGCATTCAGGAGTGAGTCAGGGAAGCAGCCTTGTTTCGGCGGACAATTTGCACGATTGCGTTTTGTCAAACATTCCCTTTTCACTTGAAGCTGATTCCGACGTGATCACCGCCGTTGATGCAGGTGCGCAAAACGCCGACGAAGCCTGTTTGCTGCATTGCTTCAACAGCGTCAAGCAGGGCGGCTCAATGGCGGTGGTGGTGCCTGAAGGTCTAGCAGCCTGTTGAAAAAGTCGCATTGAAGGATAATAGGGGGACGGGATTCGGAGGCGCAACGGGATGCGTGGCGAGGCCAACGGTCAAGTGTCGAT
>JAPYNO010000026.1 GCA_028283025.1 Pseudomonadales bacterium
ACGCGGCTCGCAGTGCCCGCGAAGCAGCGGTCAACGAGTTCCGAACCGAGTCCCACCGCCTCGAATATCTGCGCGCCCTTGTAGGACTGCAAAGTGGAAATGCCCATCTTGGCCAAGACTTTGAGCATGCCCTTGGCAACACCTTTGCGATAAGCCTTGACGACATCAGCGTCGCCCATCACGTGCGGGCAATCATCAAGCAGCCCTGCGCGGCGCGAGTACAAGAGTGCTTCAAAGGCGAGGTAGGGGTTGATGGCATCGGCGCCAAAGCCGATGAGCAGGCAGTGATGATGCACTTCGCGCGCTTCGCCGGATTCAAGGATAAGCGCGATGCGCGTGCGCGCGTGCTCTCGAATAAGGTGCTGATGCACGCAGCCGATAGCCAAGAGCGAACTGATCGGCACGCGCTTAGCGCCAACGGCGCGGTCTGAGAGTATGAGCAGGCTCTTGCCATCCGCGATCGCCTGCATGGACTCGGACTCGATTCTTCGCAAGGCTGCGCGCAGCCCGGCTTCGCCGCTGCCCTTGGGATAGGTGATATCGACCATGGCCGCCTGCCAGCCGCGATGATCGATCTGTTTGAGTGTTTCGAGCTGCTCGTTCGATAGGATCGGGTGTGGCAGGCGCAGCCTGTGCGCGTGCCGCTCGGACGCTTCGAGCAGGTTGGCTTCGGGCCCGATGTAACACGCAAGCGACATGATGACTTCTTCGCGAATTGAGTCGATCGCCGGGTTGGTGACTTGCGCGAAGCGCTGCTTGAAGTAGTCGTAGAGCATGCGCGGCTTATCCGAGAGCACTGCAAGTGCTGCATCGTTGCCCATGGAACCCAAGGGATCACGCTGCTCACGCACGATGTCGAGCAGCATGAACTGCATAGTTTCGGTGGTGTAGCCGAAGGCTTGCATGCGCTCGATGAGGGTGTCCTCGTTGAGGCTGCTATGCGAACTGTCATGCGAGCTGTCATGTGAGCTTGGGGCTGCCAGATCATCAAGATTGATCCGCTGATTGCGCAGCCAATCGCCGTAAGGTCTTTGCAGCGACCATTCGCGCTTGATTTCCTCATCGGGAATCATGCGGCCTTGCTCAAAGTCGATCAGGAAAATCCGACCCGGACGCAAGCGGCCTTTCTCGATGACCTTCTCAGGTGCGACAGGCAGCACGCCCACTTCGGACGCCATGATGCAGCGGTCGTCCTCGGTGATGTAGTAGCGACTCGGTCGCAGGCCGTTGCGATCAAGCACGGCGCCGATGTACTGCCCGTCGGTGAAGGCGATGGATGCCGGGCCGTCCCAAGGCTCCATCAGGCACGATTGGAACTCGTAGAAGGCGCGCTTCTCATCGGACATCTCGGCGTGCTGCTGCCACGCCTCGGGAATCATCATCATCACTGACTCTTGCAGTGTTCGTCCGGTCATCAGCAGGAATTCGAGCGCGTTGTCGAAGGTGCCCGAATCCGAGCAATCCGGCTCGACGATTGGGAAAAGCTTTGCCAAGTCCTCGCCAAAGAGTTCTGATCGCATCACCCCTTGGCGTGCATTCATCCAGTTGCTGTTGCCAAGCAGCGTGTTGATCTCACCGTTGTGGCTCATAAAGCGGTTCGGTTGGGCGCGGTCCCACGACGGGAAGGTGTTGGTCGAGAAGCGCGAATGCACCATCGCAAGGTGGCTCTCGTAGTCTTGATCGCCGAGGTCGTCATAGAAATCGAAAAGCTGATGCGGCGTGAGCATGCCTTTGTAGATGAGCACGCGAGAGGACAGCGAGCAGAAGTAGAAGAGCTTGCGCTCCTTGATGCGCGTATCGGTGCGTAGCTCGCGCGAGGTGAACTTGCGGATGAGGTAGAGCGCGCGCTCGAAGCTGTCTGCGGAGAAGCCCGGCCCGGCTTGAATGAAAATCTGCGAAAGATGCGGCATCGAAGCGATGGCCGCCGAGCCGAGGTCGGCGCACGCTGCGTCATGGGGCAAGTCGCGCCAGCCAAGGCAAATCTGGCCTTCTGTCTTGATGGTTGACTCGATGAGCGCAATACAGTGCGCGCGCGCTCTTTCGTCACGTGGCAGGAAGACATTGCCGACGCCGTATTCGCCGGGCGCGGGCAGGGTGATTTGAAAGGATTGCTCGGCAAAGCGCGCGAGCAGCTTGTGCGGCAGGCCGGTGAGAATGCCCGCGCCGTCGCCGGTGTTGGCCTCATAGCCGAGACCGCCTCGATGCACCATGCAGCAGTTGATGTGGCGCGCGTCTTCAATGATGGCGTGGCTTGGACGGCCTTTGATGTCGCACACGAAGCCGACGCCGCAGCTTTCGTGCTCGTGGCGCGGGTCGTAGAGACCTTGGGCGTGGGGCAGCCCTAGGGTGAGGTGGGTTGTTTCGCTCGTTGACACTTCTTATCTTCTAGTTCTCTTGGCTCTTTAGGTAATCTCTGAACAAGTCCATCCTTGGACTTGTTCAGACTCGCAAATCTTCAATTGTGATTGAAGATTTGCTCGCGCCTTCAATGCCTTACGGCACTGAAGGCGGTGGCACATCCATGTGCCACACGGGAAGCTCTGTTATTCAGAGCTTCCCTAGTGAATCATCCCAAGGCACACGCAAGCGCAGCCAATTGAAGGGACGGCAAAGCTGCGAGGCGATTCGCAGCCGAACCATCTATGTTAATCATTTGCAAGGGGTGGGGGCAAATTGGAGAGTCGTCTATTGATCAGCGCTCGACCCTTCAAACCGTGCGTCCATTCTCGCTTCTAAGCGCTTCGAGCAAGTGGACTGTGTTCGGGCTCCGCAGCGTAAATCGTGAGTACCAGTTCCGCATCCCCAATCTGGCGATATTCCGGTTCGCGTCCCGATAGCCCCAGACTGCGATCAAGAATCAACGGCACGCCCTCGCCGCGCCTATCCATCAAGGTCCGACGGCTAGTCACAAGATTCGGAAAATCTTCTGTCACTGGACATTTCGCGAGCAGGCTAGTGATGAGCTCATTTCGGGTAGATTGGATATGCGGCAGGCGCTCAACGCCCAGCGAATTAGGAATGCTGCCCGGCGAATAGATCTCGATGCGATCCTCGAACATCCTCAACCTGATCTTAGAGCCATAGATCGAGTAATCGCGGTGAGCGACAGCGTTGACGAGCGCCTCAAAGACGGCAGTCAAGTCATATTGTGGCAGGTCGAAGCGCCCTTGATCTTTGAATGCGCGCACCTTCATATTCTTGGCGACGAACACGCAGGCATCACGAATCTGCACTTGAAGCGGGCCGCAGATATCGGCGGCATCCAATTGGTAGTGACTGCCCGGAGGGCGAATTTCGACCTCGGTGCCTCGGTAGGAAACTGCCTGCACGAAAGCGTTGGGTATCCACTGCCTCGGATCCTTGGCTGCCATCAACACGCCCGCTACCGTTGGGCGGAAGGCTCCGTTTTCATCAAGACGCGCCATGCCGAGCTTGGAGAGCATATCCTCGCGGTCATCGCCAGTGCGGGAGGTGCGGAAGCTATGCCACAATTCAGGAGGTAGGTCGTCGAGCGTTGCCTCATGAACGATTTGCTCATCGAAACGGATTAGCCGAGTTTGACTGCGCTGCGCGAACATTCTGGCAAGATACTCGGTGGACATGGTGCGTTTGGAATCGCCCACACGATGCAAAAAGCCGCTAGGGCTCCTGTGTATAAACAAGCTCGGCGGAACCTCGATCTTGATTACGGGAACGTCTTCGCCCTTGGAATTAGGCAACGTTACTCGATCAAGGACGACATTTTCGATAGGAGGATCAATCGAATCCGAACAGATATCGCGAACGAAATTGGTGGTTTGGTCAAGACGGTTCAGTGGAATGCCGACGATCTCTCTAGGGTTGTCTTGAACGCCGAGTACGAACGTTCCGCCATGCGCATTCGCGAATGCCGCAAGAGTATCGGCGACTGCATCTCGATGGGGTCCCGCAACCCTACCATTGGAAAATCGCACCTCTTTGAGTTCAAGGTATGAGCTTTCGCCCAAGCGAATCTTGTCCAAGAGTTCTTTTTTGCTAGCGATCATTGTCTGACCAGTCACACTGCTTGATGCCCATTCAACTCGCGAAGAAAGAGAATCCATCATACGGCCTCTTACGCCTTCGGCGAGCCAAGCTCAGCGATACGTTGACTGAATCTTGGTTTTTGGTCACAGGGTTAGCCCGGCGGCTCGCTTACTGGTCGCAGGTGTGATCCTCTGCGGACGAGAAGAGGACGAGCGACGGCATCAATGTGGTCTTTCAGAGGCTGGTGGTCGATGTTGCGGTAGTTCTTCACATCCACCCCGAAGGGTAGATTGCTGTCACCGAAGAGCGTCCAAAGACGTTCACATAAGGAATCATCGATACTGCCGTAAATTACAAGATCAAGATCCGAGTGTGGACGGAATCGCCCGGTTGAACGGGAGCCGAACACCTTGACCTGTTCGATACTCGGCGCAGCTATGGTGAGAATATCGGTGATCACCTGCAATTGTTGATCGCTCAAGCCCATATCCGCGCTCACGCTGAATCCCCCTCAAGCTGCTGCTTCATCAAATATTCGTACAGCTCCCCAAAAGCTGCAAGATAGCGCTGTTCAATCGCATCAACCACGCGCTCAAAATTTCTAAAGTTGTAGGTATGCGACATTTTGTTGCGTGCGTCCAAAGCCTCCTGCCAGACATCGCCCTGTCGGATGACCTGCGCTTCAAAGGCTCTGCGGATCACAGCGCGAGGTGTGATTTGTCCCAAAACAACATTCTCGGCTTCGAGATAATCCTTCAAGGTTTTCCATGCTAGTTCCATGGTGTACTCAAAACGCTGAATCACGCCCTCCTTCTCCAGCTGCGTTAATGCCTTCGGCTGCTCCATCGCCTCACACAGCAATGTATAAGCTTGGCGGTAATTGTCGAACCGATAGTGCCAGCGTGGTGGTTGTTCAGTCATGTCGTGTTTCGTTTACAGGATGGGGAAGTCTCGCTATGAGAACGACTTCTACGCCAGATTCTTCTTATTATCTCGAAGCGCTTCGAGCGGTGATGGCTACTGTCGGTGTTAATACGAGATTTGTGGATGACTTCGTACTCATTCTTGTCCCAGTTGTTGATATTGACCAGAGCATTACAGCGGTATCCGTCGCGTTGGAGGGTTTTACGCTCGCGCAGCCTTTGGGTGATAGTGAATACATCTACAGTGGTGATCTCGTCCTATAGCGGCGCAAACTCGACATCAGCCAGACTGACGCAGTTCAGTGCTTCGAACTTTCCTCGCAATTTTTGCCTTGTCACGGATAGCGGGTCATTGAGTATATCAATGAGGCGTCTCTTTGGTCAGGGAGCATGATAACCGGTTCCTAGGATGAATCGAGGCAAGCATTCACACGGGATCCAGTTCACGGACTGTTCGAAGGCGCTAGGCCATTAGGCATAATGGCCGAAGTGTTCTCTATCGGGGCCTGCCTTGCACTTGCTCCAAACTGTCTAGAAAACCGGAACCTGCCCACTCTCCAAGGAGAAGTCTTAGATATGGCAACAATAAGCTCATCGATTGTCGGCGCTGCTGGCGAGTATCACGTTATGAGTCAACTTCTGCGGCGTGGCTGGATCGCCGCTATCGCTCCTGATGGAGCTCCCAATATGGATATTCTTGTCACTGACGAGAATAGCGAAAAGCTATGCGCCATTCAGGTCAAAACCCGCCGAAATATCGGCGGAGATCGAGGTTGGCATATGAAGGCGAAGCATGAAGAAATGGTCAATGAGGATCTTTTCTATATCTTTGTGGATGTTGGGGGAAAGCCATCAGATCCGACCACTTCATATATCCTGCCGTCCCAAGTAGTCGCGGAATGTATTCGGGATTGCTACCGAGTTTGGTTAGAGACCCCCGGGAAAGAAGGGCGGCCCCATCAAGCAAACGATATGCGTCGGTTCCGATACGACTATTCGAACGTCAAACCCATTACCGAAGAAGGGAAGTCCATCATTGAAAGGTATAGACAGGGTTGGTTGGAAAAATATCGCGAAAACTGGAATGTCTTAGGCCTACTATCCGAGGATGGGTTCTGATCTGTTATCACTTGTGCGGATAGAGTGACATCAGCATCTAAGCCTCCCTACTTTCAACCTGCAAGTGCAACGCTTCAGAAGTTGAGAATGGCCGGGTGAGGTAGCATCCTCCGGTTCACAACAACGAAGGAGGCTTGCCATGGCAAACGAAAAGGGCGACTCGCGCCGCTCTTCGATGGAAGTGAAAAGAGATTTCCTAACGCACTTCATCCAACGGGTTACATTTTCGATGGTCTGATTCAATACATTCCCGCCAACTTGGGCTTAAGTCGGATGCCTTCGGCAATTGAGTAGAGTTCTTTTTCTCAAACTTTCCAAGGCTTCCGAGTTCGCTTCGTCTCCAGCTCGCCATTCAAGCGGCGCACGGCTGGTACATATGTACGTCCATATAAGCCTATATCTCGAACAAGCACTGCCAAAACCATAATTGCTCATATGTATACATTCGCTAGTCCCTTGTTGGGTGTTTTCGACTATCTCGTCTCCATTCACTGCGTTCTTGTAGCCCCATCCTCGGCAAATCTCAACTGCCCGTTCCGTCCCTTCAAAAGATTCAATCTGTGTATTACGAAACCACTCTGGCTCAACTTCTAAGGCGATTTTGACCACTCCATCGGCCCGGCTGCCTTCGTGAAAGGTCGGGGTCACTGGAATAGTCACTGTCCCGCAACTCGAAAGAAAAAAGGCGATCAGCGGAAAAGGCGAAAATCGGTAAGAGTTCCTCATTAAGCTACCCTCTCTTCGATTTCTTCCAAAGCCTCCGAGGCATAGCAATGGCGGCCTCTCTCTATGAGATTGTCCGTCTGATCAGACTTGCGCAAATGGATGATTATTTGCGTAAGCGTATCGCTAATGCTCGGCGCTAACATCTGGACTTTGAGTTCGTTCAACCAATCGCGATGATATTCATTGACCCGGATTGTTTTCATTTTGCTCATGTGCAAACCTCTATGTGTGCAGTACGAAATAGCACTATGCATACAAAGTAATATAA
>JAPYNO010000027.1 GCA_028283025.1 Pseudomonadales bacterium
CTCGCTCTCTCAACTACTTACCAACAGCCCGAACAGAACCGAGCTTTCGCCTTCCCCCAAGCAATTGATTTTATTCGACTAATTGTTGGGACACTAGTGATGACCGATCAACTCCAGCCCGGACCGTGGCTGACGATTCACAAGGAACTAGGCGTTGAGCCGCCGGAATTTGATGACCGACCACCGGGTGAGTTCGTAGAACTCTATGCTGAAACTATTCCGGAGAACGGCGCATTACGTTATCTCGAACGTGAAATCTGCTACCGCGAGCTGAACGAGATGTCCAATCGCCTAGCGAATGCTCTGGTAACGCTGGGCATCGGTCAGAATGATGTGGTGGGTCTGCATTTGTCCAATATTCCGCAATATGGCATTGCCTTGGTCGCGCTTTCAAAGCTCGGCGCTGTCGCCTGCGGCGTATCGCCGTTGCTGGCACCTGCTGAGGTCGCGGGTCAGATGAAAGACGCTAACGTCAAAGTGCTGATTTCTCTCGACGCTCTGGCGAAATTCACCCTTGAGCCCCTCGACATTCATGGCAGGCTTCCGGAATGCTTGACGGCGGTCATCGTGACGGGTGCAGATGATCTGAAACAACATTCGGACCTCGCGTTGCCCGTATTAGAATCAGTTGTTGGCCACGCGTATCTCGAACTCACCGCAGGCTCACACTCCGAGTTTCGGCAGCGCGACCTGCCGCCTGAGCACATATGCCTGATCGTGTACACAGGCGGGACGACAGGAAAACCTAAGGGCGCAATGCTGACGCTGCGCGGAATCATGTACAACACGCTAGCCGCACATTCATTCCGCCCGTGGGAAGTGGGCAGAGAAACGGCATTCAACGCATTGCCACCCACCCATATCGGCGGCGGGGCTACTTTTATCTGGGCATTCAGGTACGGGGGTCGGCTGATACTGATCCCTGATGCGCGTGACATTGACCACTACTGTCAGCAAATGATCGACTGCCCCCCATCGCGATTGTCGGGCGTCCCGACGCTCTACCAGATGATTGCCGATCACCCCTTGAGCACGGAGATTGACTTCTCTCATCTCAAGAATGCCATGATCGGAGCCGCACCTATCACCGGAGAGGGCCGAAAGCGTATAGAAGGCATGCTGCAAGGCACCGTGCTTTCAGATGGCTATGGCATGACGGAAGGCGGGCCGACAGCCATCGTGAACCCGCCGGAGCGGTGTAAGCCGGAATCGGTAGGCATACCCATTCCTTCTGTAGACGTGCGTATTGTTGATGTCGAAACCGGAACACGGGAAATGCCCTACGGGGAGGCGGGAGAGATCATCATATCTAGTCCCTCGGTGATGAAAGGTTATCTCAATCGTCCAGATGAGACCGCGAATTCACTGCGTGAGTGGCACGGCAAAACCTGGATGCACTCGGGCGATGTGGGCGTCATGGATGAAGAAGGCTACGTTTATCTCAAGGACCGGGCCAAGGACATGATCATCGTCAGTGGTTTCAAGGTGTTTTCCGTGGAAGTTGAAGACAAATTGTCCGCACTCGAATTCATTGCACTATCCGCGTTGATTGGCAGCCCCGATGTGAAACGACCTGGTAGCGAAATCGTCAACCTGTACGTAGAGTTGACGCTTAAGGCAAAACATCTGGACCCGCAGCAGGTTCGCGCAGATATTCTGGAGTTCTGCCGGGCTGAAATGGCAGCCTATAAGGTGCCCAAAGTCATTCACCTAGTGGATGCCATCCCGCTCACACCAGTCGGCAAGATTGACAAAAAGGCGCTTCGCACTATTTTGATGGCCCCTGAGTGACCTTACCTCGGAAATGCCGAGGCGTTTTGGGAACGCCAAGTATCAAGCAACCAAGCCCAGCACCTTCATGACATTTCCACCCATGATTTTTGCTCTATCTTCTTCGCTCATTTCAGCAATTTCATCTTGCCATTCTGATGGGTTCGCCAGACCTTCCGGGTGCGGCCAATCGCTACCGAACATGACCTGATCCACGCCTACCATTTCAACCAAACAGTAGACATTCTCCTCATAGAACGGGTGGTATAACACGTTGCTACGCATAATCTCATGAGGATGACGACCAAAGGCCTGTGGCATCTGTCTGTACACAAGGTCAAACCTGTCCCATAGCGGGTACACCCAGTCCCAGTCTCAACATAGGAAATGTTCAACCTAGGGAAGCGATCAAACGGAAGATACTCCTCGCCGTCAGCAGCCGCCACAGCCTTGTGTCTTTGGTGGACATCGTTGTATCCATTATCAGAGGTGTGGAACGTCACGAAGATATTGTGTTCTTCTAGCAGCTTCCAAATCGCATCGAATTCAGGAGATGCCATTGAGCGGTAACCGTCTATGCCAGCAACCGGGGCGGGACGCATGAGAACGACTTTCGAGCCATTCTCGATAATCCATTTCGCCTCTTCCAACGCCTTGTCCGCGTCCATGAACGTAACGACCGGCGTCACGTAAAAACTGCCATCGTCACCGAATCCCCATTCCTCTTTGAGCCAAAGATTCAGAGAATGAATTACAGCGTGGCAAAATCGGGGGCATGATCCATATGACCTTCAATCACGTTCGCAAGTGACGGGAACACGAGCGCCCCAACTATGCCGTGCTCTTCCATCATCTGTACGCGCTCGGGAGTCTTGTACTGATACTCGGCCTTGCCTTTTTCGACCACATTGAATTCTCTGAATGGTTTTCCCTCAGGGTTATTCCCACGATAGAACTCAGCGTGACATCCAGGCGCCGCTACCACTTCAAATGTCGGATTCGGTATGTATTCAGAAACCTCGCCGTAAAACGCAAGCTTGGTACGACCATCTACTTCGACATACGTCATTATCTTTTTGTATTTTTCTGGCAAATGTCTCAGCAGAGCCTCTGGCGGCTCATAAATGTGGTTGTCGCAATCAAACAAGGGAAAGGGTGACTTTGATGACATATTTCTGCCCTCAATATTCGTTGGTGTTCTGTTTTTTGTCCGCGTTAGCTTCAAGATACCCTGCGGTCAAATCAGTCGAGCAGTAAGGGTGCAAGCTCACGCCAGACATCGGCCTCGGGCTTCGGTCCCCGGGACTCGATAGCCACGTGGTCAGCACCGGCGTCGAGATGCGCGCGTACGCGGGCCGCGATGGTCTCCGGGTCGCCCCAAGCGACGACGGCGTCGATGAGGCGATCGCTGCCTTCGCCAATGAAATCATCGTCGGCGAAACCGAAACGGCGCAGCATGTTGGCGTAGTTCGGCCCCTTGAAATACAGACCAGCAAATTTTCGAGCGAAGGCTCGAGCCACCTTAGGGTCACTCTCAAGGATCACCGTCACCTCGGGCACGAGTAACGGCCTGTCACCGAGCAGCTCCCGCGTGGCACCGGTAAACTCAAGCGGAATGAAGCAGGGGTGGGCGCCAGCGGTGCGTTCCGCGCTCAGCGCCAGCATCTTGGGGCCGAGTGCACCTAGCAAGCGATCCTCGGCTGGCAGGCCTGCAGCGTCGAGCTCGTCAAGGTAATCCTTCATTTTCGCCAATGGAGAAATCTTGTCGTAGACATCACCGATAAGAAACTTGTGGCTGCCACCGATCCCAAGCAGGAACCGGCCACCGCTGTCGGCCCGCAACTTGCTGACCGTCTCGGCGACTTCGGCGGGGTCGTGGCGCCAGATGTTGACGACACCTGTGGCGATCATCAGCCGCGTAGAGGCTTTTAGCGCCAGTTCGCATCGTTCGAAAATGTGGCCGCCATCGAATCCGGGGATCCACAACGCTCGGTAGCCGAGTTCCTCTGCCGCGACAGCCAAGCTGGTCGCCTGTTCCGCTTCATAGAAGTACGGTGAACGGCTCCACACCCCGACCTTGCCTAGTTGCTCTCGTATCGGTTGCAGTTTTAGTGGCTTATCTCCGCGGTACGTCACACGCATATGTTCCGCCGCGGCGGCCGCACGCCGCTCCTCTTGTTTGCGCTCCACCACACACGCGCTCTTGACCTCCGCAGATTGACGATTGTTCTTCTGTCCGCCATCCTTGAGCATCAGGCGGGGTCGCGGCTGAACGAAAATCTCGATCTCACGGATGTCACTATCTTCCTCGCGCCACATAGCAAGGATGTGTCCACCGTATGTGTCCGCCACCCATTCGCGCCTGAATCGTGACGGGAGCGCGAGCCGCACGACACCGCCGCGCGACTCCACAAAGGTCAGTGGCTCTAGCCACGGGCGATACACCACCTCGTCGACTTCGTCGCGCAGGTGTTGGTGTATTCTCGTCCAGATTTCGATTGATCTCAGTTCTCGATCATCGTCAGCCATCAAGGACACGCCTAGTTGCTCACGGGCGGCGGGAACGCCGCTGGCTTGTAGTCGAGATCCACCCCGAATTTTGCAGGGAACCGGCGGAACAGCTCGTCCATCGAGAAGCCGACGCCCTCCTCGGCATTGATCACGTTATCCGGCTCGACGGGGCGATAGTGTGCGAGCCGGCCGCCCATCACTCCAAAAATCTGGCCGTTAACGCTCGCGCCCGCATCGCTCAAGAGATACGCGACAATGGGCGCGATGTGCTTCGGGTCGCGCCAAGTTCCGAGCGCCTTGCTGCTGTGCAAGGCGGATGCTTGTTCAGTGTCGGGAAGCCGTATATCGATCAGCCGAGTGGCCGCACCAGGCATGATTGCGTTCGAAGTGATCCCGTACTGCAAGAACTGGGTTGCGGTGCCCCACATCAGACCGAGGACTCCCGCTTTGGAGGCTCCATATAAACTGGTGTCGGCGTCGGTGATAGCGCCATGGTCGGCAGCGATAGCAGCCGACGATGATAAGTAGACAAGCCGCCCCGTGCCTTGCAAGCGCATCACCGGAATTGCAGCGCGCACAGGACAGAATTGCCCCCTGAGGTTTACCCGAACCACGGTATCCCACTCATCCTCGGATAGTTCCCAGAGCGGCTTTGCCGGGGCCATGATTGCTGCATTGCACACGAGACCTTCCAAGCAGCCGAAGCTGTCCATTGCTGCCTGCACCACGCGCCCTCCACCCTGGATCGTGGCAACGTCGTCGTACACTGCAACCGCTTCGCCGCCGATCTCGCGGATTTCGGCGACGACCTCGTCGGCGGGTGCCTGTGAAGGGGAGCCGCCGCCTTCACCATCGCGGCCGTAGTCGGATACGACGATCCGCGCGCCTTCCTCAGCAAACTTGAGTGCGAGCGAGCGGCCAATACCCCGTCCGGCTCCGGTGATCGCAATACTCTTCCCTTCGAGTCGGTTAGTCACGGCGTTGTATCCTGTGTTTCAATTCAAGCTATGGCAGTTACGAAAGACATAATATACAAATAGTATACAATGTGTCACTAATGCTTATAGACCATCAAGCTTTGGAGGCTCAATGGAATACGCGAAAATCATCGTTGATCGTCCGATAGAGCATGTGCAACGTATTACGCTCAATTATCCTGAAAAACGCAATGCGCTCACCAATGAAATGCGTCGGGAATTTTTTCATGCACTAGAAACCGCTGATACCGACGATACGGTTCGCGTCACGATCATTCGCGGTGCCGGCCCCGGCTTCTCGACAGGCTACGACTTGTATGAAGGCGCAACGAACCTGAATACCCAAGGCCAGCCATTTCACACAGCAGGTGGGCTTGGCAATTGGCCAAGACACCTTGTTGAAAGCTGCATTCGAATGTGGGACTTGTGCAAACCAATCATTTGTCAGGTGCATGGCTTCTGTATCGCCGGAGCGGGCGAACTAGCTGCCGGTAGTGATCTCGTGTATGTCGCTGAGGATGCGATGATCGGCTATCCGATCATCCGCAATGGAACCCCGCCAAACCTGCAGATTTTCCCTTGGCTTTTGGGCATGCGACGTGCTTCGGAGATGATGCTGACTGGCGATTCCATTACTGGCGTGGAAGCTGTCAAAGGCGGACTCGCCAACCGCGCCTTCCCGGCCGATGAGCTCGACGATGCCGTCCTGCGTATGGCTGAGCGAGTGGCAAAAGTGCCCATCGACGTACAACAGATGAACAAACGAGCGCTACACAAGCAGATGGAAATCATGGGCATTCGCACCGGCATCCGTATGGGTGCGGAAATGAATGCACTGGCTAGAAACACTGAAAGCTGTCAGGCGCAAATCGCGTCGCTGCGTGAGGATGTCAAAGCAAGCTTTACCGAGCGAGATGCGGCCTTCGGCGATTACACTGCGAGAAAGTAAGATCTCTTCAGGTTGCGGGCACGTTGACTGAAACTTGGATTCAATGGGGATTACACCCTGCTTCACAGGCTGGCGAGGGAGCGGCGCGACTTGAGGCGGCCGGATGGGATGGCGTCATGGTTTTCGATTCGCAGAGCTTGCTTTGCGACCCCTATGTTGCGCTCTCCGCAGCGGCAGGTTCAACCGCGTTGAGCAGGATGTACTGCCGCAGATCCGAACAATAGCCCGGTGAATAAGGGCCGAGTCAATAGCGCTTCTTCATCCATCGCTTCAGATCAAAGTTTCGGATCTTGTAGTCTTTCCGAGGCGCGAACAGAAAGGGGAAAGCGGGAAAGCATGCCGCCGTCCACCTGAATGACTTGACCAGTCACATACGCAGCGTCATCAGAGGCAAGAAATACGACGACATGCGCAACATTCTCCGTTGACCCGAGATCCGGTGTTAAGAGATGGGGCATGAATGTTTTATACATCTTCTCGGTCAACCGATTCGTCGAAATACATCCGAGCGCGATCGCGTTGCAGCGAATTCCTCGTTTGCCGTAGGCCGTCGCGATATGTGTGGATAGCTGGTTCACACCGGCCTTTGACACAGCGTAGGCACCGCGAACAGGCTCCGCTGCGATACTTGCGACCGACGACGTGTTGATGATGGATCCCCGGCCGCGCTTTACCATTTCGGGCAGGACGTGCTTCATACACAAGAGATATCCGCGCAGATTCACCGCTATGGTTCGGTCCCAGATTTCAAGATCCAAGGATGCCGCGTCTGTCTGACTGTCGGGGCCGATTACGTCCGGTACCAAAGCAGCGGCATTGTTGAACAAGATATCAACACCTCCGAATGCTTCCACAGTCCGCGCAACCATTTGGGGAACATCTCCTTCATCCGCAATGTCCGCTCTCACAGCCAACGCCTCCCTGCCAGTCTCTTTAATCTCAGCAGCCACGTCTTGTGCGCCTTCAAAATTCGTATCAGCCAAGACAACGTTGGCTCCTTCTGCCGCCATTAGGCGCGCAGTGGTCGCGCCAATTCCTGTCGCCGACCCGACAACGATGCTAGTTTTGTTATTCAGTTTACCCATGTTGCTTGCCTCGCGAGCATTCCGGCAAATTGGCTCATTTGATGATCAGACTTTCTTCCAAACAGGCGCTGATGACATCATCAGGCAGGGGGAAATTCATCCCCGCCGGATCCTCCTTGACTGCCGAATGCACTTCCCTGAGCTGGTCTCCATCAACTTCAATGTCAAGTCTGGGTTGGATGCCGCACTCCGCCTGTAAGGAGACGAACCCCGCGACCACTTCATTCAGGACTTCCCCATCCGCCTTGACCTCGGTTGGAATGTTCAAGTTCTGGGCGAAGGTCTTTATTCGGCGTAGATAGTGGGAAGGTAGGTTCTTCATGACAATGGGCAAATAGACGGCATTCGCGAGACCATGCGCGAGCCGGTACATCGGCCCGACAGCATCGGCAAAATTGTGGATGGGGGTGGCGCCGAGTCCAGATGAAACTGTCGCCACACAAGCCATTGCGCTCGCTATCTGTAGTTCACCCCTCGCTTCAATGTTGTGGCCGTCTTTGACGACAAGGGGAAGATTATCGACAATCAGCCAGGCAGACCTTAAAGCCAAAGCGTCCGCGAAGCTGTTGGGGCGGGTCGTGAAGAACGCTTCAATGCTGTGGCTGAGGGCGTCAAAGGCTGGCTCGGCAGTGAGATGTGGCGGCAAGCTGACGGTCAGCTCGGGGTCGAGAAAAGCAAAATCCGAGTTCATGTACGGGTGAAACATGAGAATTTTCTTGTTGCTCTCCCCATCCATGAGGGCCGCGCCCTGCGATACCTCGGCACCGGTGCCAGCCGTGGTTGGGACCGAGATGTGTGGGATGCCAAGTGGCTTCGCCTTGGGCCGCTTGTAACGGACGATACTTCCTTCCACCAGATCATTCATATCTTCAACCCCCAGTCCGAGCATGACCTTGACGCTCTTGGCTGTATCGAGCACACTGCCACCGCCCACGCCGAGTAAGCCATCGGCGCCGATCTCTTGGTACCAGCGCGCGCACTCGTTGATGCCCCTCATGTCGTTGTCTTGGCGAACGCCATCAAAGATACCCGCAATCGACGCTCCTTGCGCCTTGAAAACATCGAGCACCTGATCGACGACACCCGCATCCACCAGACCTTTGTCGGTGATCATGGCGATGCGCTCACAGCCTTGATCAGCAAAGGTTTTCGGCACCAGTACCCGGCATCCAGGACCCGCTTTGACCACGGTTGTAAATTCCAAGCCGAAAATGCGCTGCTCGGTCATCTTCCGTCCTCCAGAGAGCGGAGTAATGTCTCAATAATCATATCTTGTATACTTTATCAAATTCAATTAGACTGGCTTTTTGCTAGTCAAACTCGACCCAAAGAGAGGCAACCATGAAGCCGTCGAAGTTGAATGAATTGTATCCTGTGGAATTATTCAGTCTCACGCGACTGACCCTGTCAGCGTGTGCGCTCTCGTGCTTGTCTGCGGCGTCGGTGCTGCTGCCAGCTCAATCAATTCGGGCCGAAAGTGCGAACGTGATCGAGGAAATTGTCGTCACCGCACGAAAGAGGGAAGAATCCCTGCAGGAAGTACCTGTTGTCGTAAACGTGCTGACCGCCGAAATGATCAATTCACAGCGGATCGAAGGCATTAAGGACCTCGGTACCATCGTGCCCGGGTTGGTGACCACCGAAACGACATCGAGTACCGCTGGCCTGATCTTTCTGCGCGGCGTTGGATCAGGCAGCCTCACGCCGCTCATCGATCAGGCCGTGTCTATCAACATCGACGGCGTCGGCATTAGCAGCGCCTCTTTGATGAATGCGGGGATGTTCGACCTTGATCGAATCGAAGTGCTGCGCGGGCCCCAAGCGCTGTTTTTCGGCAAGAACAGCCCCGGCGGCGTGGTCGCGCTCCACACCAAGGATCCCTCCGACGAGTTTGAGTTCGAGCTTTCTGCCGCCTACGAGACTGAAGGCGAGGAGCCGATTGTTCGCGCCATCGTGTCTGGACCCTTAGGCGAAACTTTGAGCGCTCGTCTCTCACTCGGCTGGTCGGATGCGGACCATGCCCGTTTCGATGCCTACAACTATGATGCGTTTGAACCGGGACCAGGAGGTGTTCCGGCGCAGACGGCTTTTGCAACCCCAAAGGACCCCGTGCAGACTGAGAAGATCTACGCGATCGGCACATTGGCGTGGGACCCTGTGGATAATTTTTCCGCGAAACTCAAATATGCGCACCTTGAAGACAATCAGGATGGTCACACCATCTTCAACTTCCAGCGCACGCAATGCCCATACGGCGCTCCACAGGTCGTCTACCCTGTCCCTGACGTCGACAATTGCAAGATGGATGGCAATGTGATTGCTGGCGGGATTAGTCCCGCGCTCTCCGTGGCTGATCCCAACTTTCCGGGTTACGAAGGTCTTGGTTTTCACTACAATGAAGAGAGTTTCATGTCCCTCGAGATCAATTTTGCGCTCAGTGACATGCTCGACTTGACCTCGGTCACCGGAATATTCGACAAATCCGATGAGCGGATTGCAGAATCCAGCTTTCAGGTGGCTTCTGGGCTGCAAAACTCTGTTCTCACTGATATTGAGCAATGGAGCCAGGAGCTTCGCCTGACCTCAAATTATGATGAAGCGGTGAATTTTATGCTCGGTGCCTACTACGAAGACAAGGAAATCCAACAACAGAACGCAGTCACCCTCGGCAGCAACTTCTCTCCGGTGCCGATAGCCGTCAGAGGCGTATTCCCAATTCCAATCGGCCAGCAGTTTAATGGGCAGGACAGCCGCGCCTATTCAATATTCGGTCAGGTGAATTGGGAGCTCAATGATCAATGGACGCTTGCTGTCGGCGTGCGTTATTCGTATGAAGAGAAAGAGGCCGTATTTGAGGTGAACCATTTTGCCGTCGCCCCGGGCGGTGGCCCCAAAGTGAATATTCCATTGACTGAGGCCAATCCGGATTGGGACAACTTATCACCGGAAGTGACTCTGAGCTACCAATACACCGACGATGTCATGTTCTTCGCGAGTTACAAGACCGGCTTCAAATCCGGTGGTTTCGATGCCGCCTGGAAACCCGAAGATCTCCTGGAAAAGAACGCACTTGCGGGCATCCCCTACGAGAGCATTTACGACGAAGAAGAGGCCGAAGGTTTTGAAGTTGGCATGAAATCCACCTTGCTAGACGGCACGCTGCGCTTCAACGCCACTTTTTACAGCTATGAATATGACGGCCTGCAGCTCACACAGTTGTCGAGCGGCCCCGGCGGGGTTCCCGTCGTGCGAGTACAGAACGCGGCTTCGGCCACTGCCGAAGGTCTTGAGCTAGAAGCATTGTGGTTGACCCCTGCGGATGGCTTAACGCTGACGGCCAATCTTGCCCTGAACAACGCTGAATATGACGACTACATCGCCGACTGCCATACGGGACAGACCGTTGCGCTCGGCTGTACGCTCAACCCTCATCTAGTCACTGGGAACTTCACAGGATCGGACATGTCCGGAGAACCGCTGGTGAATGCATCAGATGTGAGCGCCACCATTGCCTTGGACTATGTCGTTGCCGTAAGCGGCAACTGGAATCTTGGCTTGAATGTCACCGCTTCCTACAAGGACGACTACAACCCGACTTCTCAGTCGTACCCAGAAAGCTGGTGGCAGCAGGCCTACTGGGTGACCAACGCGTCAGCAATGCTGAGTTCATCGGATGACACTTGGGAGTTTTTTGTCAGAGGCATTAACCTCGGTAATGAATATTACTCGGCCACCGGCTCGGCGATACCCTTCACTGGAGATGCAACACTAACCGGCACCACGGATGCCAGTGGGCGGCCGGATTTTTTCCAGTTCGTGAACGGGGGGCTTCAGCTCGTGCTTGGCATGGCGTACCGGATGTAGCTTCAATCCATTGACAACACTACTGTTGGCTCAGGGCATCACCCCTTTGCTACGATTTTCCCTCGGTTGCCATCTTCGGCGAGCGCGCCAAAGGCGGCTCGATTATTCACATCCGTGCAACCTTCGGTGGTTCCGAAGTGGAAAGTCGTCAATCTACTCGGAATGACCGAGACCTCTAAAAAGCCTTCGATCTGGGTCGGCAAGAATCATCGTGGCGAATGGCTCGAACGCCAACCGTGACACGTCTATGACTTTTATTCCGTCCAATGGGCCGGGCATGAGTTTGTCCTATTGCTCCACCAGATTGAGAAACTTAATCTTTCGACTTTTTCTCATAGTCACCAAAGGTCGCATCGCGCTTGGCCAGTGCGCCGCTGAAATCCTCGCGCACCGCCTTCTGCATGGCTTGGCAAGTCTCGGTGTAACGAGCCAGAGTGTGAATTTCCGCACCGGCACGCAGTCCGTGCCGGATACCCATGGTTTCCATCTGCGCGTGTACCGCCCGCTTGTTGAACTGTTGAACATCAGACGGGACTTTTGCCACCCGCTCAGCCATATTGAGCACCGCATCTTCAAGTTCATCTGCTGGGTAGGCGCGGTTGGCAAAACCATTCTGCGCGGCCTCCGCACCTGAAATTGAATCGCCGGTCAGCATCATCTCCATGGCGTCTCGCATACCCATCAGCCAAGGGTAGAACTGGACATTTGGCGGCGTCCCGTTGCGGACTATTGGATAGCCGATGATCGCGTCCTCGGCGACATACACAAGATCGCTCGCGAGGGCTAGTTCAGAGGCACCGGCGATGCAGTAGCCGTGCACCTGGGCGATGATTGGTTTCGCCATGTCCCACATTCGAAAGTTGCTTTCAATCAGGTGCCTCGCCCAATTCCCGAGTCCTTTCGCCGTATAAAAAGGCTGGTTCTGCTCATGGGCACCACGCACGCCAGCTTTGAGATCGTAGCCCGACGAGAAGCACTTGCCAGCACCACGAATCACAGTCACGCGGATCGAGTCGTCGACTTCTGCGGCTTCCAGAGCACGAAATATCTCCGCGCGCATTTCGTTGGTGATTGGATTGCGCTTTTGCGGATTATTCAGCGTAATGCGCCCAACACGCTCTCTGGGGCGGTCAACGATGATTTCTAGGTATTCCATGGGATTTCCTAGCGGATGCTATATGACACGAAATGTCTAAAGTGTATCAGACGCCTCTCGAATCACACTTGCAGCCTCATCGTTCACCGTCATTGCGGAATACGCCTCTCCGTGAGCCAGCATGGAAACGAGATCGAGTTTAGATGCTACCAGATTTGCGTAAAGACTTGGCGGTTGCTGTCGATCTGCTTGATCAGGTCGTATGTCGTGGTCAACCAGCACGGACCAAGTGGAATGCCGTCAAAGTCAGTCA
The DNA here is from genome assembly GCA_028283025.1 of Pseudomonadales bacterium. Taxonomy (GTDB): domain Bacteria; phylum Pseudomonadota; class Gammaproteobacteria; order Pseudomonadales; family Azotimanducaceae; genus Azotimanducus. The sequence continues at coordinate 12,566 of JAPYNO010000027.1, forward strand.
TTGAACAGGTTCGCCGAGTGCGCGGGCTTTATCGAGCCTTGTTGCTTCTTCCTCCGGCAACCGACGCCAAGCCAAAGTCAAAAACACAAGGGTGACAATAAAAATAAGAAACGAGCTAGAAAGCCCCATCTGTAGCGACGACCTAGCATCATATCCCATCGACAAGTACAAATCCGACAAGTAGCCGACGACAAACGGGCCGAGCGCTAGCCCGACAAACACGCCTACAAGAATAAGAAGGGAGATCGCAACGCCGCGCATACGCGGCATCACAAGGTCTGTTGCCGTTGCTGCAGGCACCGATGTGCTTGCGACGGTGCATACCAAAAACACAAAGTTAAACACGGCTGCGCTGAGCACATCCTCCGAATAGATTGTCAGCAAACCAAAGGGAACGCCACCAACAACCGACAGATAGACCATCATCAAACGACCACATGGGTGCTTGCGTTTGAGAAAGTCCCCCACCAACCCACCGAGGATGACGCCTGCAAACCCACCAATCGCCGTACTCAAGCCGATATGCATGCCGACATCGGTGGGATTGGTGCCCTCGATGCGCAACAAGAGGGGCGCGACCCAAAAGCCCATCGCGTAGATCACAACACCTTTGACCGGCACTGCGATCAGTAAGTAGATGAAGGCCTTGGATTTGAAGGTCATATGATAGGTCGCCGGATCCCGGACGGCGAGCGACTGCACCCAAGTCACTACGACATAGACCCCGATACCAAGCGCGATCCACTGCGCCGGGTTTCCGGTCAATAAGTTCAACGCCCAAGCCGTAGCGGCAATCAAAAGCGCATAGAGCGCATTGGCCGCTACTGACCCGCCGTCGCGCCTTAAATCCATGAGATTGATTCCCGGCGCCATAGCCCTCAATTCGGCACCCAGCACTGAAAATGGCGCAGGGTGTTCGGGAACCTCAAGACCTTCGCTCGAGCCTCGCACCGGCTCGCGCAACGTGCGTACCCAGATCGCAAGAAGCAGACCAGGAACACCAACCGTCATAAAGGCCACTTGCCAGCCTTTCAGCCCAAATGGTGCCTGCTCTGTCACTGGGTATGCAGCTTCCCAAGTGTCCAGCAGGAATCCTCCCAAGAACAGGCCGACGCCACTGCCAATATACACGCCGGATTGAGCGACGGCGATGACAGTCGCACGTAACCTCGGCGGGTAATAGTCCGATAGCATCGAGTAGGCGGCCGGCGAAGCACTTGCTTCGCCAATTCCCACGCCCATGCGGTAAATGGTGAGCTCGGTAAACGAACGGGCAAACCCTGAGAGTGCAGTGAACCCGCTCCAGACAGCCAGCCCACCGGCAATCAGGCTGCGCCGTACCCAGACATCAGCGAATCGTCCGAGAGGTATGCCAAACAGCGCAAAGAAAATGGCGAAGACTGTGCCGTACATGAAGCCCAGTTGGGCATCGTTGATGCCAAGGTCGAGCCTAATATCTTCAGCCAGAATAGAGATGATATTTCGGTCAATAAAATTGAACATGTAGACGAGAACCAGCACAAACAGCGCATAGTTGGCGTAGACTTTCCTCGGCGATGCTCTTCTTGTCACTGTCTGGTCGGCCATCTCCAACTCGTCGAAACGCTATAAAATGTCACAATAATCATATCTTGTATAATAAATCAAATTGAAACTTTGATTGGCATCGTATGTCTCATATCGCGCATGCACCGACAAAGAAATATCGTGAATTTCGAGTATCCGGCCAGCGCGGAGACCTTTTGCATCGAACTGCGTGAATTGGGGATTCCAAGAGGATAATCGCATGGACTTTCGCTTAAGTTTCATCCAAGGACAGTTGCAGGATAGCGCACGACGAATGCTTGAGGTGCAGGGCTTTTACCAGACATTGAACGAGACGCAGGAATCGTTGCAACAGGCGGCCCTCGCAATTGGCATTAACCCATGAGTGAATTGGACGAGTTTCGCGAAGAGATTCGTGACTTCCTCAATGACAAGCTGACGCCCGAGCTTCGCCATTTTGGTGAAGCATACCCCGGATACAATTGTCCGCGCCTGATCGCAGAAGAATGGACACGCATCCTTGATGATCGGGGCTGGTCGGTCCCTAGCTGGCCGGTCGAACATGGCGGAACAGGCTGGAGCACCGAAAAGTTAGTGATGTTCAAGCGGGAAATGACGCTTGCGCACGCGCCGCGATTGGCCTCCCAGGGCGTGAGCATGGTCGGGCCTGTTGTCATCGAATTCGGCACTGAAGAGCAGAAAAGCCAATTCTTGCCTCGCATTCGCCGCGGGGAAGACTGGTGGGCCCAAGGCTATTCTGAACCAAGCGCTGGATCAGATTTGGCGGCACTACAGACCCGGGCGGTGCCGGACGGCAAAGACTACATCCTCAACGGTTCAAAAATCTGGACCACATACGCACACGAGTGCAACAAGATCTTTTGCCTCGTACGCACTCGCAATGAAGGCAAGCCCCAAACGGGCATCTCCTTCTTGCTGTTCGACCTGGACTTGCCAGGCATTGAAGTTCGTCCGATTCTCACCTTCGGTGGAGAGCATGAGTTCAATCAGGTGTTTTTTTCAGATCTGAGAGTGCCCAAATCCGCTTTGCTCGGCCAAGAAAACGAAGGCTGGACAGTCGCCAAATACCTGCTCGCCGCCGAGCGAACCTACAGTTTCGCGACTGTCATACAAGATTATTTGGAGAGAACCCGAAGCTTCGCGAGTCAGTCGCATGATCCTGATTCGAAGCCGCTCATACAGGATCCAGCGCTTGGATCGAAACTTGCCAGCATCGAAACCGATCTCGCGAGCCTCGACACAATGGAACAGCAAACACTGAGCATGATGAAGGAAGACCCGAAAGGGGCGGCGGCATTGACTTCGGTTATCAAGATTCATGGTTCCGAGCTGCAACAGCGGGTGACAGAGCTTGCGGTGGATCTGCTCGGGCTCTACGCCGCGCCACGCCAGCCGCGACTTCTAGCGCATGGTTCTATGAATGAACTCATCGGCCCGCCGACGACGCACACTGCGATTTCTGTTTCCCAGTACTTCGGAGATCGTTGTCTCACGATCGCGGGGGGGACTACAGAGATTCAAAAGAACATCATTGCCAACCGAGTGCTAGGCTTAAAGTAGAGGGAGCGCGCACAATGACTTTGGAAAAAACGCTGGAAGATAGCGCAGCCAGACTTGCTGATGCGGAGACCTATGCTGACCCTGACAGAGTTAATGAGATATTCACGCAGCTGCGCTTGAGCGGGCGAATTGTGCGTGCGGAACCGGAAGGAATGCGCCCTTTCTGGGCGGTGGCCAAAGCGGCAGATATCCGGTTTATTGAAACGAACTCAAACAAATTCATTGCCGCACCTTGGCCAGCAATGCTGATGAAGGACCAAGAGCAGAAGAACATCGAGCTCTTTGGCAGCATCTCTGGCCCCTCGACGACATTGGTCAGCATGGACGGGGAGATTCATCACAAGCATCGCCTGATAGCCCAGGAGTGGTTCATGCCCCACAACGTCAGGAAATTGACTTCGGACATTGCCGCCATTGCTGTTACTTATATTGAGAAGATGGCCGCAATGGATGGTGAATGTGACTTTGCCAAGAATATTGCCTTCTGGTATCCGCTACGCGTAGTCAACTCGATCCTTGGTCTGCCTGAGTCTGTTGATGCTGATTTTCTGCGTCTCACGCAGCTATCGTTTGGTGCAGCGGACCCCAATATTGAAGCGTCGATTCAGGATCGGCTGGAGCGGTTCGCGCAGTCCCATCGAGAATTCATGACCATCTTCCATCCGGTTATTGTGGAGCGCCGTGCCAATCCCACGGACGATCTGGCCAGCGCCTATGCCAATGCGACCATCGATGGTGATCCGCTTGGTATCGCCGAAACGCTCGGACTGTTCCTTATCACTGCGACCGCGGGACACGACACGACGAGCGCCACAACTGCCGGAGGGCTGAAAGCACTGATTGAACACCCGGAGCAGCTAGTCAAACTGCGCGAGAATATGGAACTCCTACCGAATGCCGTTGAAGAATTCCTGCGCTGGGTTGCACCAGTGAAGCACTTCGCCCGCACCGCGACTGAAGACATTCAGATAGGCGGCCAGACAGTGAGCCAGGGTGATCGCGTCGTGGTTTTCTTTGCCTCCGCCTGTCGAGACGAAGACGTTTTCGACGACCCGCTCGACTTCCGCATTGATCGTGAACCGAACAAACATCTGGCCTTCGGCACAGGCCCTCACCTTTGCTTAGGCATGCATCTGGCGAGGCTCGAGATCAAAATCTTCTTCGAACAGTTGCTGCCTCGTCTGGAATCGATAGAGCTCGCGGGGGAAGCCAGTTATTTGCAGGCGAACCTTGTCAGTGGACTGACTTCTCTTCCTGTGAAATACAAATTTAAAGGCACTGACCGATAAACCCCACCATCAAAGGAGCCCTACTATGGAATACCTCCCTCTCGGCAGTACCGGCCTTTATGTTTCGAGGCTCTGTTTTGGCGCCATGACTTTCGGCGAACGCGAACAGACCCATCAGGCATGGATCGGGAACGAAGGACAGGAAGCCGCCAGCCGCATGGTTGCAACCTGCCTTGATGCCGGAATTAACTTTTTCGACACCTCTAACGCCTATGGTTACGGCAATTCTGAGCGAATGCTGGGCAAAGCGCTCGCAGGCAAGCGCGAAGACGCGATCATCGCCACCAAGGTGTACTTCCCGTTTAGCAGCGACGTCAACAGATTGGGCGCGAGCCGGGTCGCCATCATGCGGGAGGTGGAAGGCAGCCTTGAAAGACTGGGTACCGACCGGATTGACCTATACCAGCTTCACCAGTGGGATTCGTCTACGCCCATTGAAGAAACCCTGCGCGCGCTCGATGACTGTGTAAAACAGGGCAAAGTACGCTACATCGGACTCTGTAATTCCGCAGCTTGGCAGATCGCCAAGGCCGACGGCATCGCCCGTCTACTTGGCACTGAGAGGTTCTGCTCCGTGCAGGCTTATTACTCCCTCGTTGGTCGAGAACTTGAATGGGAGATCCTGCCTGCCACCAAAGATCTAGGCCTGGGCACCATGATCTGGTCGCCACTCGCCGCCGGCTACCTGTCCGGGAAATACACTGGAGACGATGCTAGCAAAGGGCGCCGCAGCGCAATGGATTTCCCGCCGGTAAATTTTGAACAGGGCACTGAGATCATTTCGGTTCTTCGCGAGATTGGCGATGCACACGGGGCGTCACTGAGCCGGGTCGCACTCAGCTGGCTTCTTCATCAGCAGGGTGTAACTTCAGTCATTGTTGGTGCGCGCAAACAGGCGCAGCTAGAAGATAACCTCAAAGCGATTGACCTCAAGCTGAGCGACGATGAACTGAGCAGGCTGAACAAGGTGAGCGCTCGATTTCCCGTATATCCCGGCTGGATGCCCAACATGCAGCGAGGCCAGGATTTTGGCGCGGCACTAGAGCATTCGAAAACCGTCATGAGCTAAGCAACTCAACGACTCCTTGAAAACACTCCGTCAAATGCAGCACGAAAGGCAGATTAGCGCCTTCGCTACACGCCGCAAATGCTGTCGTAGAAGCCACGGCGAAAAGTAAACTCTGGGTGTCTGGCTCTTAACTCTGCAAGTTCGAGCCTGGAAAAAGCGGCATCAAAGCTCTCCCTGCTTTCCCATTCCGAGACCGAAACGATATTGTACTTGTCTGAGCCAGTCCGAGACCTCAAGAACCTTGAGCTGATAAAGCCATCTTGACCGGTGACAAATTCTTCGCAGTCGTCCTGCAATCTTGTGACTTGATCAATTGATTCCCCCGAGACTTCGAATAGTGTGGCAACCGTAACGGATTTGATTCTTCAACCATCTTGTGCGTAGAGAATCTCGTACCCACGTTTTGCGAACAGCCATCTGCCATTTTCCTTGACATATTCATCGGCATAGGTGCCGATAGTGCACCTGACTTCAGTCGCTCCCCGCGCCCGCAATTGCTCGGTAAGATACCAACGTCCTGAGGCTTGATCGCCGTCAATATCTATCGTGCCCTGATGGACTAGCTGAGCGACAAACTCAAAGCTATCCATAAACGCTCCCCATAGCTCAAGGACTGCTTTCTTGCCCTCCACCGTTTTTCCCGGCAGCGTCCAAGATACGGACTCCGACAAAATGCTGTTCCAGAGTTCCTGATCACGTCGATTCACGGCATCGGCATAGATCGCAACCAGATTCCGGATCGCCAGCTCATCTTCCACCATATCAGCCTCCTCATGTTCACTGTCCTTCAGATTGCTTCCCATTCGCTGGTACAGTGATACGGGGGCGAGCCGAAAGCGAACGCTTGCCACGCTGATGACTATAGTTACACGATTTGTATCTTGTGTCTATATGAGGGTACACTTGAATAGCGAACTGGCACGAGCAAAGAGGCGCATCCATGACCGAGCAGGTACTCCGTGAAGACAAGACAGGTGTCGCCCAACTCACACTGAATCGACCTGAGAAGTTGAGCGCGCTAAACATACAACTATTCCAAGAACTCGAAGCGCATACGGATGACATCGCGCAAAAAACCGACGAAATCGGTTGTGTCCTCGTAAATGGCGCGGGGCGCTGCTTTTCTGCCGGTGCCGACCTCACCGCCTACGCCGAAAAACCACCCTGACCTAACTACCAGGCGCGGGTCATCGACAAACTCTGCGATCTTCCACAGCCAGTTGTCGCGGCCGTACATGGCTACTGCTATACCGGCGCATTGGAGTTCGCCCTCTCTGGTGACATCATCCTCGCCAGTGAGAACAGCCGTTTTGCAGACACGCACGGCAAATTTGCCATGCTGCCTCAATGGGGCCTGAGCCAGCGCCTGACACGCCATATCGGTAAAGCAAAGGTAACCGAATGATGCTGACCGGCAAAACCGATACCGCCGCCGAAGCGCTCGACATGGATCCGGTCAATGCAGTCTTCCCAGATGACGCTTTCGATGCCAGCGTTGCGCAGTTCTGCGCAGATATGCTTGCCAATTCATAGCACTCTCTACGAGGCTACAAGCATTTGGGCAACAACACGGACGGGATGAGTTTGAATGAGGGTCTGGCCTACGAGTTTTACAACGGCTTGGGTGTCGGCCCGGACATGGAAGAACGTCTCGCCCAACTTGGGAAAAGCAGCTCTGTCCAACGACTAACGAAGGAGAATGAAGATATGGGCATCCAACTCGAAAAAGACGAACTTGAAGAGTTTCTTCTCAATAGTCATACCCTGATCCTCTCGACGATCCGCAAATCGGGCGAACCATTCATGACACCGCTCTGGTACGTGTACATGGATGGAGCAATCTACTTCAGCACGCCATCTCAATCTGCAAAGGTCGATCATCTCAAACGGGACCCGCGGGTCTGTTGCCTCATCGAGGAAGGCGAACGCTGGGTGGATCTCAAGGCAGTCGTACTCAACTGTGATGCCGAGTTTGTAGACAAGGACAGTGACGAAGCAGCCAAAATCCAGGAGCGTACGAGCATCAAATATGCTGACTTCAGGCCAAAGATGCAAAATGCACCCAGTGCGACAAAGGCTCACTACAGCGACTTCACTTACGTGAAGCTGGTGCCGCGTGCGCACGAGATTCGGTCATGGTACAACCGCAAGCTCAGAGGTATTGAAGAGCTCGTATAGCCGCCAAACAGCAGGTTCGCTTCGTTCGGGAACTCTTTAATTAAGTTTATTAAATTGACGCGCAGGTCGTTCCTTGCCCACTTGGGTTCTACGGCGACCACTTCAGAGAGGTCTTCTCCTCAGAAAGGCCCCAGAGTCTAGCTGCCATTTCTGGATCCATCACACATTCGTCAATCAAGTTTTCGCCGACCGGGCCAACCGTGTCGGCTCTTTTGGTAGGGCCATAGAGCTTCCCTGATTCAACTTGCGCTTCCGTCGCGCACATCACTTCAGGCCACGAGCCCTTGTCCGCAGATTGCGCGACGAGAGGGGCGAGAATGGACCAGACCATCTTATTGAAAGTGCTTGCCGTATCCATTAGCAAATTCGTTCGCGACGCGCCCGGATGGCAGGCTTGGACCACAACGTTCTTCCCTGTAGCTTGGATCCGACGCTGCAATTCGTAGGCAAACATCATCTGCGCGAGCTTGCTCTGAGCATAGGCGTTCCAAGCGGTGTACTTATTGTCAAAATTGAGATCTTCGAACTTGATTCTTTTGATCCCCATTTTGTACGCGTTGCTGCCGACGATCACAATGCGCCCTTCTGACGCTTCGATCCGCTCGAAAAGCAGTCCACAGAGGAGGAAATGACCGAAGTGGTTGACGCCGAGCTGGCTTTCGAAGCCGTCCACAGTGAGGTCCTGTCTCGGCACCTGCGCGATAGCGGCGTTGCAGATGAGCGCGTCGATTTGCGGAACCTTCTCCAAGATCTCCGTTGTCGCTTGCCGCACCGAATCGAGCACCGCCAAGTCCATATGCTGATAACTTACGTCAGCGTCAGCGCCAAACTCCTGTTTTAACGTCGCGATGGCAGCGGCTGACTTATCAACGTTGCGGTTGAGCATCACGACACTTGCGCTTTTGGACAGGAATACCCGCGCCGCCCCAAATCCTGTGCCGATATTGGCACCCGTGATGACAAATGTCTTGCCTGCAAGCGAGCCGAGTCGTTCCGGTGTCCAGCCTTCTGGTCCAAATTTACTTTCAGCGGTCATACTCTCAACGCCTGATTTGACACGAAGCTCACTAATTGTATCAGAGCTGGCTCGCGATGGTCACAATCGACTGGGTGGGCGAAGTAGGCGTTGCTGGCGGTGGCCTCGGAGATGTCCGTCCTGCCGGGATCCTGCCCCTGAAGTCTGCTTCCCGTAGCGCTTCCTGTGCTTCCTTGACGAATGCCGGAGGTGCGTGTGCAGGTCGCTATGTCCGCACCATCCGCCGCACTTGTGAAAAGAGCGCGCCCCCAAGCATGGATTCGCTTAGAAACAACATGCCAAAAGGCACGAGGCTTGACGGCGCTCTCACGACCACCCATGCCGCCCAGATGCGCGGCGGTTCGCACAGTTGCACCCAATCGTCCTCCCCGATCTTTCGAATGCTCATATGATGCTCGGAGAGCGACACTTCAATTGAATACGACTTGCCTATTTCGCGTAGGCGGTGAAAATAGAGGGCGATCACAACAAATCCAATTGCCGCCCATGGCAGGTAGTAGCTGACAGTCAGCCACAGCAGGCAGGCAAGCACGAGCAAGACCTGTGAGCGACGCTTCGACTCTAGCAGCCTGTTGAAAAAGAGGAATTTTGGCGGAGTCGGACGGCCAGCCCGAACAAATTGCACGCGCCTTCGGCAGTGAAGTCCCCCGTCAGGCGCG
>JAPYNO010000028.1 GCA_028283025.1 Pseudomonadales bacterium
AGCCCTTGGCAATATGCCCGATATTCCCTGCGGACTGCGCCTTGCCCTCGGCGATTGTGCTCACTCTGAACCACACTTATTTATGGGACAGGACACTAGATGACTGCCCGCACAACAACAAGCAGCGACCGCGCCTGGTCTTCACGATTTGCATTCATCTTGGCTGCCATCGGCGCGGCAGTCGGGCTTGGCAACATTTGGAAGTTCCCCTATGAAGCTGGCATGAGCGGTGGCGGCGCCTTCGTGCTTGTCTATCTCTTGTGCGTCTTTTTGGTCGCAATTCCAATTCTCATCGCCGAGCTGTTCATCGGCCGCGCTGGCGGCAGAAGCCCGCCGCTCGCCGCGCTCGCGCTCGCACGGAGGCATGGACGGTCAAGCGCTTGGAGCGTCGTCGGTTGGATGGGTGTGATGGTGTCGTTCATCGTCGTGTCCTTTTATAGCGTCATCGCGGGCTGGGCACTCGGCTATATCGTCCGCGCGCCTTCAGGATTTGCTGGCAATCCGGGAGAGAACTTCGCCGCGTTCCTGTCCAATCCTTGGGAATTGATCTTCTGGCAGTTTGTCATCTTGGCCATCTCAGTCGCCATCGTCGCAGGCGGTATTCGCCGCGGGCGCGCGTTTTTTGTTCGCGGTGGACTTCAGTAAGGTCAGCGCCTCGGTCGTGCTTGAGGCGGTGGGCCAAGCGTTCTTCTCGCTCGGTGTCGCAGGCGGTCTTATGATGGCCTACGGCGCGTATATGCCGAAGGACGTTTCGATTCCGAAAAGCTCACTCGTGATCGGTGGTGCGGACACATGCGTGGCGCTCCTTGCGGGATTCATGATCTTCCCTCTCGTATTCGCGTTCGGACTCGACCCAGCAGAAGGACCGGGGCTGATCTATGTGTCGCTACCGCACGCTTTCCAAGCCATGCCAGCGGGCGGTTTTGTCGGTGCGATATTTTTCGCGCTGCTCGCCTTCGCTGCGCTCACCACTGTCATCGCCGCGCTCGAACCTGTTACCGCCTATGGCGAAGATCGATTCTCGCTGTCCCGCCCTGTCATCTGCGTGCTTGCCGGAATCCTTCTTTTCATCATCGGCCTCGCAACAGTCTTCTCATTTAACATCTGGTCGCACATCAAACCGCTCGCAACAATCGCCCTGTTTGCAAACCACACCATCTTCGACCTGCTCGACTACAGCGTCACCAACCTGCTCATGCCATTGGGCGGCGTGTGCATCGCGGTATTCGTCGGCTGGCGCATAAAACCCGACATTCTGCAGGCTGAATTCGGCGAGTCAGGTGGACGTGCGTTCTGGCTGTGGCTGCAGCTCATTCGCTACCTAGCGCCAGCGGCGATACTCGCGGTGTTTTGGGTGAACTTGACGTGATGCAAGTGTGGACTGCACAAGCAGCGGAAGGCGGTTCCTTGCTGCGGTTGCTACGCTGCCTTCGCCCAGGCGGGCTGCCAGCTCATCCCCAGAAGAGGCCAGTTAGTCCTTGCAAGGTTCTAGGAAGTCTCTCATGTGTCTGAACGAGGACAGGCTTCGCAAAACAAGAACAGCTTAATATCAACATCTCTCCGCACGATGCGCTTCAAGCTTGGTTGAGTACAATCTCTCAATACCAACAGTGATGCATGCAATGGACGAACCCACACCCGCCGCTGGCGAGTTTCTGCTCTACCAGACAGACGACGGCCAGACTCGCATCGAGTGTCGATTTGAGGCGGAGACGGTCTGGCTCAGCCAAGCATTGATGGCGGAGCTGTTCCAAACGACATCGCAGAGTATCACCCAGCACCTGAAGACGATCTATCACGATGGTGAACTGAATGAGGCAGCAACTTGTAAGGAATACTTACAAGTTCAACGTGAGGGCGCACGCCGGGTGCGACGCTCGGTCAAGCACTACAATCTGGATGCGATTCTGGCGGTCGGTTACCGCGTGCGCAGTCCTCGCGGCACCCAGTTCAGGCAGTGGGCGACGGCGCGACTGAGCGAATATCTGCTCAAGGGCTTCGTGATGGATGACGAACGTCTCAAGAACCCGCCGGCGGCCGGTTCCGGGATGCCCGACTATTTCGATGAGATGCTGGAGCGCATCCGCGATATCCGCGCCAGCGAGCGGCGCATGTACCTGCGGGTGCGGGAGATTTTCGCGCTCGCCGCCGATTACCAACCCTCGCTGAAGGAGACATCCACTTTCTTTCAGACTATTCAGAACAAGCTCCACTTCGCTGCGACTGGTCTCACCGCGGCGGAGATCATTCATCAGCGGGCTGATCACAACCAGGCCAACATGGGACTCACCAACTGGAAAAGCAGCAATGTGCGCAAGGGCGATGTCACGGTCGCCAAGAACTATTTGGATAGAGATGAGATCGATGAACTCAATCGAATTGTCGTGATGTGGCTTGATTTCGCCGAAGACAAGGCCCGGCGTCGCAAACAAGTTTTCTTCAGGGAATGGGCGGAGCGCTTGGATGATTTCCTTCGCTTCAATGAACGGAGTGTACTGACTCGCCCCGGAAAAGTCCGCAAGAAAATAGCGGACGATAAAGCCAAGCAGGAGTACGACAAATTCGCTGAGCGGCGTCGCGCTTTTCTTGAGTCGGAAGGGGAGCGCAGTTACATGGAGTCGCTAGAAGCCGCCGCCAAGCTCTTGGAAAAGCGGCTAAAAGACGAACCCACTGCGAGTGGGTAGTTCGGGATATACACCCGCGGTCAAAGGGTGAGAGAGCGTTGACATGTGCAGGGTCAGAAACATGTCGGAACTTCCTCCCCGGGGGTTAGCCCCTTGAACTGACCGGATGGGGGGTATGGCGCCGGGCCATGAACGGAGGGAGCCGAAGGCGACTGCTCAAAGGGACGGCGGGATCGAATTCTCTCTTTCCCGACTTCCTACGGCGCAGGCTCCTAGACAGTTGCGCCAACCTCATACCAGCTTGCTACCTCAATCTAACGCACGAATAAGGTGTGCCCAATCTGATTGCTGCACCTGTGCGACCAAGCGCTTGTCGGCGGTCACGAGTACCGCCGATTCACGCTGAGCCAATGCCACATACACGCAGTCATATACTGAATGCTCAACCACTTACAGGCCACACTGGCATCTACGATGTGAGTCATCGCTGTTGTCGGAACTCGCGTATGGTTTCTGTGCTGTCTGGCAGGGTGCTAGGTGACATGGCCTGTATACGTTTAGCCTCTTCCAAGAGCTCCGCGCGGCTTGGACATGCTGCTTTGGTGAGAATCATGCGCAACTCTCTTTCGAGCGGCCTCCCTGCGCGCTTCGCACGCTCTTTGAGCCGTAACATCACTTGGCTGTCGATGTTTCGGATGAGCACTTGTTTTGTCGAAGGCTTTCCTCCAAGGCTTTCAGTTGCGCGTGCGAAGATGTCAAATTCAACCCGCTCAAATGCAACGGGATCTATAGAATCGGGGAACGGGCGAGCCAGCCAGCCAGCCTGCATCCACGCTTTCGAGTGTGAGCGGGTCTTATCGTTGCCCCACCAAGTGACGTATATGCGTGCGCTCTTTGGGAGGGGACTGCCGATGATCCGTTCGATTGTTCTGCGTCGGGGTCGCTACGTCGCCTTCTCAATCTTCAACTTGAGTTCCAAAGTGCCGAACATGATGCCTGGCTGATGCTCGAAGGTGTTGCCGGGCGCGTACTCTATGCGCGCTAGTCGATCAAGCAGGCAATCCCACGCAATCGTTTGTTCGAGTCTTGACAATGAGTTCCCTGGGCAGGTCCTCGGGCCAGCCGAAAAAGTAAGATGCCTCGTGATCGGTTGGCGATTCAGATTTATCTCTTTCGGACACTCAAAAGCGGTTGGGTCTCGGTTGGCGGCGCCCCACCTGAGATGCAGCATCGAGCCTTTTGGCACCTTGACGCCCTGAAACACTTCATCTTGGCTCGTCGTGCGCGTCGAGAGTCCTTGCGTCGGAGAGCGCAGGCGCATGGATTCCTCGGTGAAGGCGCGCAGCTTGCTGCGGTCTGCTTTTAGCACCTGCCAGAGTCCGTCGGTTTCGCATAAGAGCTGCGCTTCCTCCTCAATCGCGTATTGCGTGGTTTCAAGGCCGCCAATGACCATCGCATACACCACGCCGTTAATCTCGATGTCCGTGAGCTTGCGGCCCAAAGCCTTGTAGGTCACTTGGGTCAGGAAGGAAATCATGTCGTCGCCGGGATGCGCACGCTTTTCCTCAACCCTCTCTTGTACATATTCCTTGAAGCCGTCGAGTTCTTTGAACTGCGCTTGCAACTGCTCCTCGCTGAGTTCATTACGATGTCCCTTGCCATAAACGAACGGCATCACCTGCGCTGCACCCCACTTGGCAAGCTGCGCAATATCCTCTAAAGGAAATCCGAGCATGGTTGCCATCACCATCTGCGGCAATGGGCGCGCGAATTCTGAAATGAACTCGACTTCCGTCTTGTCGATCCAGTTGTCGATGAGTTGATGCACGAACCGGCGAATCATATCTTTGTGCCGGCCCGCGCCAGTGCCCACCCACGGATCGGTCAGTTCCTGCTTGTGGCTGCGCCATAGCGTCATGTTGGGTCTGAGCGTCGCAATGGATGCCACCATGGCATTCACATGCTTCTGCTCTTCGAGAGGGATATTCGCCTGCTTCAGCACTTGCACACCAAGGGTGAGCGTTGGCGGGAAGCGCTCCGGGTTCTTGACGACCTTCTCTATGTCTTCAAAGCGGCTGAGAATGAAGCCGTCGCTGCCCGGTAGGTAGCCTTCGCCCGGAATTCGGTGAACGGGCGCGTGCTCGTGCAGGATGTCATATGCATCGAACCAGTGCTCTTGGGCACCCGGAGCAAATAGATCGACATCATTGAGGTGCTGCGGACACTTCATATTGTGGAAGATGCCTATTTTGGTCGCCGCATTTCGACAACAACTGCCTCTTCACAGGCGCGTTCTAAATCTTGCGAGAGCGGCTTTTTGTTCGCATCGAGTCCGACCTCGTGGTAATCCGCATCCTGCGGGAACAACGCGAAATAGGCAATCAAGTGCGCTCGTGTGGTTATCGGATCACCAGCAATCACCTCGGTGAGATAGGCATCCTTGACACCTGCGACCGTCAAGGTCACCGTCTGTCCACCTTGCAGGTTCTTCCACCAGTTCGTGTCGCGCGAGGTAAAGCAGCGTATGACATCGCCATCGCGCATATAGCGAAGTGGCGTTGTGTAGCGCCGGCCCGACCTGCGACCCGTGTACGTGATCAGGAGCAAGCTCTTGCTTGCAAGCCCGTGCAAGGGTGACGACAGCAAGAGCCGCACGGCCGGATTGACGATGACAAAGAGGGGTTCTGGGATTTTCATGCTGGAATTCTCATGATGAACGCATAGGACTGAGGTGAACGCCGAGATCGAGCGATTTGACTGCCTTGACTTCGTCAAGTCTTGACACAGGCGTGGTGTGCGGCGCGTTCGTCAAAATGGACGGGTCTTTCGCGGCTTCCTCGCGAATTGCGATCATCGCATCGACAAACGCATCGAGTTCTTCCAAACTTTCGGTTTCGGTCGGCTCAATGAGGAAGCACTCAGGCACCAGCAGCGGAAAGTAGTTGGTAGGTGGGTGGAAGCCATAATCAAGCAAACGTTTGGAGAAATCGAGCGCGGTCACGCCGAAGTCCTTATTCTCCTTCTTCAGGCTGATAACGAATTCATGGGTGGCGCGGCGGTCAGGCCAAGCAAGTTCGAACCCAGCATCGGATAAGCGCTTGGCGATATACGCTGAAGCCAGCACTGCATGGTCGCTGACCCGACGCAAGCCTTCGCCGCCCAAAAGTCGAATATAGGCGAGCGCTCGGATGAGCACGCCCGCATTGCCGCCGAAAGCCGACAGGCGACCAATCGAACTCGGATGGGCGTTTGTTGTCTGCTCGAAACGACCCTCAAGCTCAATCGTTCCATCATCCCTGTATCGTGCGTAAGGCATCGGCAGGAAGGCTTTGAGCCGCTCCACGACACCAATCGGCCCTGCGCCCGGACCGCCGCCGCCGTGCGGCGTCGCGAAGGTCTTGTGCAGATTCATGTGAATGACATCAAAGCCCATATCGGCTGGCCTTACCCTGCCAACAATAGCGTTCAGATTTGCACCATCGTAGTAGAGCAGGCCGCCGGATTCATGCACGGCGTGCGCGATCTCGACAATGCGCTGCTCGAACAGTCCACAGGTGGAAGGGTTGGTGAGCATGAGACCCGCAGTTCGTTCCGAGAGCGCCGCCCGCAGCGCTTGTTCGTCGATGTCGCCGGACTTGGCGAGCGGTATTTCTCGCACCTTGAAGCCGCACATGACAGCGGATGCCGGATTCGTGCCGTGCGCGGCTTCGGGCACGAGGATTTCATCGCGCTCGCTCTCACCTTGGCTCAGCAGGTAGGCGCGCATGATGGAGAGTCCTGCAAACTCCCCTTGGGCGCCAGCCATGGGCGTGAGTGACACCGCCGCCATGCCAGTGAGTCGCTTCAAATGCGCTTCAAGCTCCATGCGCACTTGCAGGAAGCCTTGATCGCATTCATCTGGCGCCAGTGGATGACGCCCAAGAAACCCAGGATCAAAGGCAACTTTGTGCGCCGCCCGTGGGTTGTATTTCATGGTGCACGAGCCGAGCGGGTAAAAGCGCGTGTCGATCGCGTAGTTCTTTTGCGAGAGACTTGTGTAGTGGCGCACGGCTGTGAGCTCGGCGACTTCGGGGAGGTCGGGGGGCGATGTGCGCAGCAGCGACCCCGGAATATCCAACTGATGATCGCGCGCGCGCGCCTGCGCTGAAACCTCGCGTGCGCCCTTGCCCTTGTCATAGATGGTGCGCGTCATGTGCGGAGCGCCTCGCGAAGCGCTTGCTGGCATGCACTGATCTGCGAATCGGTGCGCTTTTCGGTCGCGCAGACGAGCAAGCAGTCATCGAGTTCGGGGTACCAAGAACCGAGCGGAATGCCAGCGAAAATACCCGCATCGCGTGCGAGCGCTGCTGAGACTTCGCGTGCGGAGCGTGGCAGCCGAATGACATCTTCGTGAAAGACCGGCCCTTGAAAGCGCCGCTCGACGCCCTCGATTTCGCAGAGCGCTTGCGCCAAACGCCTCGTGTTCTCATGGCAACGTGCGGCGATTTCCTGAATGCCGCTCGCGCCCATGATTGAAAGATAGAGCGTTGAGGCTGTGACCAGGAGTCCTTGGTTGGTGCAGATGTTCGATGTCGCCTTTGTGCGCCTGATGTGCTGCTCGCGTGCTTGCAGCGTCAATACGAACCCGGTGCGACCCTTCGTGTCTTCAGTGCGCCCAACGATACGTCCGGGCAACTGACGCACAAGCGACTTGCGGCAGGTGATAAATCCGTGCGTCGGCCCGCCTGAAGACATCGGCACTCCAAAGGGCTGACCATCGCCGCAGACAATATCGGCGCCTGTCTCACCCCAGTCTCCAGGGGCTTTGAGGAGCGCGAGCGAGAGCGGATTCACGAGCGCAATCAGCATGACATCGTGCGTTTTCGCCCAACGGGTCAAATTGTCCACATCCTCCAGGCGACCAAAGACATTCGGCTGCTGCACGATGAGGGCAATCGGCGGCTCGCCTTCAGGCATATCACCGCTCACGCCGTTCTCGGAAATGTCGAGTGATCGCAGAGTGATCCCTTGTCCTGACACGCAGGTGCGCACGGCGGCAAGATAATGTGGATGAACGCCGCCCGCAGCGAGCACTTCGAGTCGCTTCGCTCGGCGGGCGCGTGCGCTGCCGCGAATAGTCATGAGCACGGCTTCGGCGAGCGCCGTACCGCCATCATAGACAGAGGCGTTGGATACCTCCTGGCCGGTGAGGGCGCACATCATGCTCTGGTATTCGTAGAGAAGTTGCAGCGTGCCTTGGCTGGCTTCGCCCTGATAGGGCGTGTAGGACGTCATGAATTCGCCGCGGCCAGCGATGTCCCAGACGGCGGCCGGGATATGATGGTCGTAGCTGCCGCCACCCGCAAAGCAGGTCAGCTTGGGGTCACGATTGGCGGTCTCGGCAAAGTCACGCAGGACATCTAGCTCGTCTTGACCTTCTGGCAGCCCCTCAATGCGTGCGAGTTGAAGCGCTGGCGGTATTTCATCGAAGAGGGCATCGATGTCACGCTCGCCAATGCTGGCAAGCATGGTTTCGACGCAAGTTTTGGTGTGCGGAATGTAGGGCACGAGGCAATAGGCTCTCTATTCGTCCTCGGTCATGTCTTCGTAGGCTGCGGCGTCAAGCAAATCGCCTACCTGAAGTGCTTGCTCAGGCACCAAGCGAAAGAACCACCCGGCACCATACGGGTCTTCGTTGACAAGTTCTGGCTTCGATTCAAGCGTTTCGTTGACTTCGGTGATGACGCCTGTGATTGGCGCATAGAGTTCGGATGCCGCCTTCACTGACTCGACCACACAGGCTTCTTCGCCAGCGACGAACTCCGCCTCATGTTCTGGCAGCTCGACATGCACGACATCGCCGAGGGCGTCCTGCGCATAGTCGCTGATGCCGACCGTGACGCTGCCGTCAGGCTCCTCGCGCACCCATTCGTGCGTTTCAGTGTAGTAGAGATTGTCCGGTACTTCACTCATAGTCGTCTACCTGCTTGCCGCTTTGGAAAGAAATCTTGGCGAAACAATGCTCGCTGGCCTTGGCCAATCGCGAATTATGACATGTACCGCGCCCTTGGCTGCGGCAGGCACACGCGCGAAGCCAATACTGCATCCAAGCGTCGGCGAGAAGCTTCCGCTCGTCACCACGCCCAAGCCTTCTGTCGTCTGCACTTCAGCACCTGGCCGCATCACGCCCTTCTCCATGAGTTGAATGCCTTTGAGCTCGCGTTCCTTGCCCGCAGCGGCGATCTCTTGAAGGCGCCGTCTGCCGATAAAGTCTCGCGCAACTGGCTGCCAGGCGATCGTCCAGCCAAGCCGTGATTCGAGCGGATGATTGCATTCGTCCATGTCCTGTCCGTAGAGATTGAGGCCAGCCTCAAGCCGTAAGGTGTCGCGCGCGCCCAAACCGCAAGCTTGCACATCTTGTTCTTGCAAGCGTTGCCAGAGGGTGGGTGAGTGTTCTCCGGACAGCATGATTTCAACGCCGTCCTCACCTGTGTAGCCAGTGCGTGCAACGAGCACATCGCCAACGCGGGTTACAGCAAACTTGTCAAGACTCGTGAGGTCATGCCCGAGGGCAATCTGCGCACGGCGGATGGCGTCCGGCCCTTGTACCGCGAGCATCGCGAGGTCATCGCGGCATTGCACTTCGACGCAATAGCCAGTGCGGTGAGTTGCCAGCCAGTACAGCATCTTCTCGCGCGTTGAAGCGTTGCAGACCAGCCGAAAGGTCTCGCCTAGAGAATAGACCATCAAGTCATCGAGTATGCCAGCCTGTTCATTGAGCGCGAGGCTGTAGAGCGCACGCCCGCAATCGAGGGTTGCGACATCGCCGACGAGCAAGCGACGCAGGTACGCTTCGGCATTATTGCCACGCACATCGACCTGTGTCATGTGGGACACATCGAACATGCCAGCGGATGTGCGCACTGCCTGGTGCTCGGCGATTTGAGAGCCGAAATTGATCGGCATCTCCCAGCCAGCGAACGGCACGAACTTTGCGCCCATTGCGGCTTGCAGCTCGAAAAGCGGGGTTCGTTTCAGCTCGGCCATTTGACTTTCTCGGTGATGCGCATCAGCAGGCTGTCGCCAAGTGCCTCCTTGAGCAGGAGTTGCTTGATGGGGTCGAATTGGTCAACGAAGCGCACGCCCAAGTTCCTGAGCCACGAAAAGGTCGGATCATCAATGGCGTAGACTTGGCGAAAGAATGACATGGCAGCCAGCATGGACTTCGAGCGCACGCCGCGCATACGGCTGAAGTCCCGCCAATGATGGTCGGCGCCCGGGTCGCTTAGGTGCGACTTGAGCACTTCGAGCAGGGCTTCGACATCTTCGAGACCAAGGTTGGCACCTTGACCAGCGAGCGGGTGCAGAACGCGCGCCGAGTCGCCGAGCAGCAGTGTTCTTGATGACGGCGCGAAGCTTTCGCTGACCTGTTGCTCAAGGGGCAGGCAAAAGCGCTCATCGGCGGCTCGCACCTCACCGAGGCAGCCTTCGCTCGCATCGGTCAGTTCTGCGCAGAAGTCTTGTTCGTTCAGGGCCGCCCGGCGCGTCGCTTGCATGTCAGACTGCGACCAGACAATCGATACGAGATGACGACCATCTTCAGCATCGAGCGGCAGCAGCGCGAGCGGGCCATCGTGCAGGAATCGTTGGCGGGCGGTGTTGGCATGATGTTCGCTGACCTCGGCGACCGTGACGATGGCCGATTGCCCAGTCGCGCGCATGTCTCGATCAAGATTCAAAAGGTCTCGGACACGCGAGCTTGCGCCATCAGCACCAATCAAGAGCGAGCCTTGGACTTCGCTGCCAGCATTGAGTGTGATGCCATCTACACCGACATTGATATCCTCAATAGGCTCACCCAAGCGCATGTCGATCTTGGATGCTTCGATGAGCTGCCACAGGCGTGTCTGCAGGCTGCTCATCGACGCCATGAAACCGAGCTGCGCCGCCCCCACATCTACGGCGTCAAAGGATACTTGCGCCGTGCCGAGTTCCTCCCACGCGAGCAGGCGCTCGAACTGTCCATGATGATGCCAAGCGCCATCGCCGAAGCCTTCAAGAAAATCCTTCCATTTGGGGGCGAGCGCGATCATCCGTGCATCAAAGCCTAAGCGGCCTCGGACTTCGCGCGGCACAGCGCGCTCGAAGAGGGCGACCGAGTAGCCGATGCGTTCGAGTCCGAGCGCCGCCGCCGCGCCGACGAGGCCGCCGCCGACAACGAGTACCTCAAAACGCATCGCCACCTGTCTCACTCATCAGAGCTTCAATATCGGCGACCGTTTTGACGGCATATTTGGTTAATACTTCGTGCCCGGACTCGGTGATCAGCACGTCGTCCTCAATGCGAATGCCGATGTTGCGATAGTGCTCAGGTACTGATTCTTCAAACATGTAGATGCCTGGTTCGACGGTGAGCACCATGCCCGGTTCGAGTGTGCGCCAGTCCTTCGCCTGCTTGCGCGCGCCGACATCGTGGACATCAAGGCCGAGGAAGTGCGAAGTACCGTGCATGAAGTAGGGCTTGTGGGCGTCTTCTTTGATCAGTGTTTCCAAGTCGCCTTCAAGCAGCCCAAGTTCGATGAGCCCCTTGATGACTTCGCGAATGGCCGCCTGATGCGGCGCATCGAGTGAATTGCCGGGCTCGCAGGCGTCAATCGCTGCAAGCTGCGCGCTGAGGACGATCTCATAGATGTCGCGCTGGGCTTCGCTGAAGCGACCGCCCACAGGAAAGGTGCGCGTGATGTCAGCGGCATAGTGCTGGTACTCGCAGCCGGCATCGATCAGCACGAGGTCGCCGTCGCGCATCACAGACGAATTCTCGACATAGTGCAGCACGCACGCATTGGCGCCGCTGCCGACAATCGACGTATAGGCAGGCGCGCGCGCGCCTCGACGCATGAATTCATAGACGATCTCAGCTTCGAGCTGCCACTCGCCCATGCCGGGGCGGGCAGTTCGCATGGCGCGGTGATGGGCGTCGCTGCTGATGCGCGCCGCTTCGCGCATGAGTTCAATCTCGTCGCCGCGTTTGATAGCGCGCATTTCATGCAAAAGAGGCCCGAGCAGGTCGAGGTGTTTGGGCGCACGGTGCGCTTCGCGGCTCATGCGAAGCTCGCCGAGAAACCCAAGCACCTGCTGCTCCGCCGCCGATTCGCCAATTTCCATGAATAGACGTTCCTTGTCCATCAGCAGCTTTGGCAGCCTGCGATTGATTTGGCTCACCGGATAGGCGGCATCCACGCCAAGTCGCTCGGGCGCAGCGACCGGCCCGAGCCGTCCGCCATCCCAGCGCTCGCGCAAGGCATCCTTGGCACGACAAAAGAGCAGGCTCTTTTGCTTGCGTGCGCCACGCTCAAGCACAAGCAGCGCCTCGGGTTCGTCAAATCCAGTGAGGTAATGAAAGTCGCTGTTCTGCCGGAACACAAAGTCGGTGTCTCGGCTGCGTATGCGCATGGGTGAAGCGAACACCACAGCAAGGCTGTTCGCAGGCATTTTCGCAAGCAGGGCGTTGCGCCGCTCGATGTGGGGGGTCACTCGTTATATACTTTTTCAAAAAGATAGTATTCTACGCTCACGCGCTTTAGTGGCGAGGAATGACAGACTTACAGTACAGCCACGCCCGCTTCTGGAAATGTGCACTGCAGGTAAATGGGCACAGTTACAGCGGGAAATATCAGGGGCAGGATCATGGCTTGGATGCCGCACCTTATGCGGATGCGCTGTTGCAACTCTGCCTTGAGGAAGATATTAAAGTCATTGGTATAGCTGACCATGTGATCTTACAAGAGTTGAATGTGATACGAGATCGGTTGTCAACGAAAGGGATTTTAGTTTTTCCAGGTTTTGAAATCAGTTCGACCGAGAAGATCCATATGGTCTGCCTATTTTCCGAAGGCACGTCAACTCCAGAACTGCACCAATATCTCGGCCAACTCGGAATTACCGGACGTAGCGACCACGTCGCCCCTTCAAACCTTGGCTGTCTTGAGATCGCCAAGCGAATTCATGAGATCAATGGGTTTTGGTACGCGGCCCATATGACAGGCAGCAATGGACTGCTCCGCCTAAACCAGGATGGCGGAGGTTTAGTACATGTGTGGACGGACCACAGTTCGGTGCAAGCTGGTCAAATTCCGGGAGCCGTTGATGATTTGGAAGACAAGTACAAGAAGATCGTCCTCAATAAGAATGCAGATTACAGACGCGAGCGCCCCATCACCGCGATCAACGCCAAGGATGTCGCTAGGCCCGAAGACCTCAAGGATCCCCGATCATCGACTTTTA
Organism: Pseudomonadales bacterium; assembly: GCA_028283025.1. Classification (GTDB taxonomy): domain Bacteria; phylum Pseudomonadota; class Gammaproteobacteria; order Pseudomonadales; family Azotimanducaceae; genus Azotimanducus. Next base: position 12,888 of record JAPYNO010000028.1, read on the forward strand.
TCAAAATGACTCGCCCTTGTTTTGAATCGTTGCTGCTGGCATTCAAGTATCCCGAATCACGAGTGCGACTGCAAAGTGAAATGCAAGAACACTATGCAAGCAGAATCGACCATGTGAGCATTGAGGGAGGCTATCTTGATGGTTTAACTGCGAAACTATCCGGGCATTTGGACACTGTCATTGGGGGAAGAGGCACAGGAAAGTCAACGCTTTTGGAGTGCATTCGGTACGCGCTTGAATTGCCTCATAAGGCGGAGGATGCGAGAAAACAGGGTGATCAGATCGTGCGTGAGAACCTTGGTAAAGCTGGTGGCAGAGTGGTCCTTGAACTATGCTCGGCAGCGAACAACATGAGACGCTACAAGGTTGTTCGTCGCTACGGTGAGCCTGCTCGGGTTATTGACCACGAAGGCAACGAGTCAAACCTTCACCCTAGCGATCTACTTCCAAGAGCAGAAATCTATGGACAAAACGAAATATATGAACTCGCGAAGAGCCCTAATGAGCAGACACAAGTGCTGGATCGATTTCTGCCTGCGAATTTCGCGCAGCAGACCGAGCTACGAACTGCCTGGGGCAAGCTAGACAAGAACGGTGAGGATCTAGCGAAAGCCCTCGATCAGAAAGACGAGATTGATGCGGGTATAGCGCAGCTTCCGAGACTCCAAGAGCAGGTGAAGCAATATCGGAAGCAGGGTCTTGAGGAAAAACTAAAGATAGTTCCGTTGCTTGAGAAAGAGCGGCAATTGATGCCTCGTATCAAGGATGAGGTTGATCGAGTGCGTACTGCAAAACGCACCCTTGACGAGAGTGCCCCCGATCTAGTGTTCTTGAGTGACGATGGATTGGAGAGCTTGCCGCATTTGGATCTGCTGCGAAAAGCGAGACAGGTTTTGGAGAAACTCTTAAACGATCTACAGCGGCAAGGGCAGGAAATCGATAAGGCATTGAAAGACGCCGATGAGTTGCTGCGACCCGTATTGCGAGACTTGCAGCGGGTGCTTGCGGATTCTGAGCAGCAGCTTGAGAAGGAATTTGCGACCCTGCCGGCAATGGCGGGCAAATCTGGGAGAGAGGTCGGCATGGCGTTTAGAAACTTGCTGCAGCAAATTGAACGCATCAAGCCAAAGCGTGTTCGGCTTAAGACGATGGAGAGTTTTGTCAATGAGTTGAATCGGGAACGTCGCAACCTACTAGGTCAGATATCGGATCTTCGAAGCGCCCGTGCGGATGCTCGGCGAAAAGCAGTGAAACAACTCAACAGGCGGCTTCAGGGTAAATTGCGGATTTCTATTGTTCCCGATGGTGTGCGCGAACCTCTCAGAAAATTCCTGCAAGGTCTGAAAGGGGTGGGTCCGGAAAAGACAAGATGGGTTGATGAAGCAGAGGGGCTGACGATTCTTGGACTAGCTGCGGCGATTCGTGAAGGCAAGGATTCCCTGTTAGAGAAAGGGTGGGGACTGACGCCGTTGACTGCCGAAACACTGGCAAAGCTCGATACCTCCCAACGCCATGCGATGGAAGCGATTGATCTTGAAGAGCGGGTACACATAGAGTTGAACGTCGCACATTCGGGGCCGCCGCGTTTTCAATCCATGGAGCACTTGTCTACGGGACAGCAATGCACGGCAATACTGCAACTGCTATTGCTCGATAACTCGGATCCACTGATCATGGATCAGCCTGAAGATAATCTTGACAACGCCTTTATCGCAGACCGGATCGTCAAAGACCTGCTCTCGGCGAAAATAGAGCGCCAGTTTATTCTTGCCACACACAATGCAAATATTCCTGTGTTCGGCGATGCCGAATGGATCGGAGTATTTGCCGCCACACAAGAGAGTGCGGACATGCCTTGTGAACGACAGGGGTCAATAGATACCCCAGAGATTCGCGATCACGCAGCCGAGATTCTCGAAGGTGGAAGAGAAGCGTTTGCTCAACGCAGAGAGCTGTACGGGTTAAACGAAGCATGACCAAAACCGAATTGCTTGAACTGATTGCGAATGGCGAGAACTCTGGTGTGGAATTCAAGCTTGACGACATTCGCGCCGAACAGCTCGCAAGAGAAGTGGTTGCTCTCGCAAACTTCAATGGCGGGCGAATTTTGCTGGGCGTGGGAGACGACGGAGCGATCACTGGAACTCAGCGAGATGACGTGGAGTGCTGGGTGATGGATGCCGTCTTTGGGCGCAAGGTGCATCCGCAGATTCTTCCCTACTATGAAGAGGTCAGATTCGATGATGGACGCATTGTCGCTGTGATCACCTTGACTCAGGGGACTGCGAAACCCTATGTCGTTCGTCACAATGATCGTGAAGAAATTTATGTGCGCATTGGCAGCACTTCAAGGTTGGCGACACGAGAGCAGCAAGCAAGGCTGTTTTCTGTTGGTGGAATGATTCATGCAGAACTTCTGCCTGTTTCGGGGAGTCGATTCCAAGACCTTTGCAAGGAACGGCTCACTGACTATATCCTGAATATCATTGGCGAGCCTAAAGCACCCGTTCCGACTGTCGATGCATGGGCCGAGCAGTTGTGTGGGCTCGGGTTTATGGCTGAACGCGAAGACGGGCTTCTGGTGTGCACGATCGCAGGATTGATATTGTTTGGATTGAGGCCAAGAAGGTTGTTGCGTCAAGCTGGAGTTCGCTGGATGGCTTTCGGTGGCGACGATAAGTCGTATAACGCGATTGACGATCAGGTCATGGACGGCCCGCTCATCGCTCGGTTTGAGCAATCGTCCGACGGGCATCGAATGATCGTAGAAATGGGCCTGATCGAACGACTTATTCAAGCTATGCGACCATTTGTATCCGAGGAAGCGAGTGAATTAGACGATAACATTCGCCGAAAACGACACTGGCACTATCCGCTAGATGCAATTCGTGAAGGAGTAGTAAATTCGCTCGCGCATCGCGACTGGACGCGCAACGAAGAAGTTGAAGTCATCAGTTATGCCGATAGGCTAGAGGTCTTAAGTCCTGGCGCCCTACCGAACACGATGACCTTGGCAAAGATGATCACTGGACAAAGGTCACCACGGAATTCGATCGTTGTCGATGTCTTGCACGACTACGGCTATGTCGACGGGCGCGGAATGGGAGTTCGAAAAAAGATTATTCCCCTATTGCAGCAAGCGAACGGTGTCGCACCGGAGTTTGAAGTGACCGAAGACTACGTAAGGCTCAGGATGCAAAGATCTTTATAGGAAATCAGTGGATGAAAGTATCAGCCAACTTTGGGATAGCGGCGGTCGAGGACTACGGCTAGCAAGTACGCCGCGTTCGCGATTCGGCTCTTCCTCTCTGTGCTACCCTGAAGCTCGCGTTGACAGCTAACTGCGGACTGCGGCTCTTCCTCTCTGTGCTACCCTGCTGGTCAAATGGTCGCCCCCGAAGGCCGAACTGCGGACTGCGGCTCTTCCTCTCTGTGCTACCCTAGCGCGCCGTCAGCGTCCTTTGCGCCGCGTACTGCGGACTGCGGCTCTTCCTCTCTGTGCTACCCTAGACGGCAGTCATATACGCGCATCCCCCCCCACTGCGGACTGCGGCTCTTCCTCTCTGTGCTACCCTTGATGAGCTCCAATTCCTCTTGAGTAAGAAACTGCGGACTGCGGCTCTTCCTCTCTGTGCTACCCTGGCTGCGAGCCGATAAGGAGGATGCGCAAAACTGCGGACTGCGGCTCTTCCTCTCTGTGCTACCCTACGGCAGGCCGGGCGCAGAGATGCATTGTGACTGCGGACTGCGGCTCTTCCTCTCTGTGCTACCCTACAGTAATGATCGGGCAAAGCCTCGAACGTACTGCGGACTGCGGCTCTTCCTCTCTGTGCTACCCTAAAAAGACCGGCAAGTTTGTGTCGTACCCCACTGCGGACTGCGGCTCTTCCTCTCTGTGCTACCCTTAAAGATTTGCTGGATTGGGTCTGGCAGCCAACTGCGGACTGCGGCTCTTCCTCTCTGTGCTACCCTATAAATCCTTAGCAGTACCTTGAGCGAACTACTGCGGACTGCGGCTCTTCCTCTCTGTGCTACCCTTCAATTCTGCACATGTGGCCTTATGCCAGATACTGCGGACTGCGGCTCTTCCTCTCTGTGCTACCCTAAGCTGTGTCGGCGGCGTAGTTGCTGGCACACTGCGGACTGCGGCTCTTCCTCTCTGTGCTACCCTATAAATCCTTAGCAGCACGCTCTTCCTCTCTGTGCTACCCTCTTGCTACTCCTCTTGACGGTGTTATCAAGACTGCGGACTGCGGCTCTTCCTCTCTGTGCTACCCTGGGCGTTGACATTACCGGTCTGCCACAGCGACTGCGGACTGCGGCTCTTCCTCTCTGTGCTACCCTGTAACGAGACCAGATGTTGTTGTAGCCAATACTGCGGACTGCGGCTCTTCCTCTCTGTGCTACCCTTGCGCATACGTGTATTAACACCGCCAATAGACTGCGGACTGCGGCTCTTCCTCTCTGTGCTACCCTTGTACCACGCCGGACTAATGACGGCCCGCATACTGCGGACTGCGGCTCTTCCTCTCTGTGCTACCCTGTACCGAGCGTTGTATTCGCGTCCTGCCCAACTGCGGACTGCGGCTCTTCCTCTCTGTGCTACCCTTCTGCAATATCATATTACCAGCAGGTCCAAACTGCGGACTGCGGCTCTTCCTCTCTGTGCTACCCTCCGCGAAGCGGCAGCCATGGCAGCCTCTGCACTGCGGACTGCGGCTCTTCCTCTCTGTGCTACCCTGCGCAAAGCGCAAAGGATTGAGAAAAAAGAGATTTCGCCGGAATTGACGGTTAGAAAAGCTCAAGCTGAGGTTTCGGTTTGGGCGGATCGACCCGTTTTTTTCCGGCGAATGTCTCCATTCTTCCAAACTGCTTATCCGTAATTGTGAGGAATCGCACCTCGCCCTCTGCTGGAACTTGAGACCCCATTCTTTTCGCGTGAATGTGGGCATTCTCGAATGACGCGCAGTGCCGTATGTAGACGGAGTACTGCATCATTGTGAATCCATCTTTCAATAGCTCCTTCCGAAATCTTGCGTACCGCTTCCGTGCTTGCGGAGTTTCTGTTGGCAGATCAAACATTGCGATTACCCACATTGATCTCCACCCGTAAGGAATTAGTTTCGTTTGTAAAGAACTATTCAAGTTTCAGAGACTTCCAATTCTATTTCGTCAGTTGCGTCTGCCAATGGCATACCGTTTGGCAGCAGCAAGTCCACTCCATCTCCGGTCAGAGCCTTGCGGAGTGAATCGGCACTTGTCTGTATGGCGACCAGCACTGGCTCGCTCCTTTCGCCAATGTTGATCGACTCATTCAATAGGGACAGCAGTTTGGCGCGAATAGATCGATGCTCGAGTGACATTGTCTCCTTTGGCATATCGTCTGCGATTTGCTTGACTCTCCAGTCCACGAATGGTCTGTAAGGCTCAAGTAAATCATCTGCCAGACAAAATGGATTCCTCCGATTCTTATGGTGGACACCGAATGACGGCACCAAACCTGTGGCGACTATTGCACGCGCCACAGTAGCGCGAATTACAGCGTAGCCATAGTTGAGTAGAGCGTTGTAGCCCGGACTATCGCGGTTCCTGCGAAACGAGTCACCGAGCAATGCTGGCCAGTAGCGTTGAGCAGCTTGTGCCTCAACATTCTGAGGATCTCCTGATTTCACGCGGCTCGCAAGTTGAACGAGGCCTCTGTTGTGAACAGAAAAATGCGAGAGCACAGCTGCCTGTTGCAAAATCTTTGCTTTTATCAGAGCCTGCCACACACGCTTCTTTGTAGGCACTCCTGTATTGACCTGAGCTAGTTGCCGCTCTGTTTGCGCATGGTGCCCGACGAGAGGAAGCATCATTGAAGCTGGCAAATGATCTCGTCCACATATCAGCACACAGGTCCCCGCGTTCGTCAACTCAATGAAAACTGATTGCGTGTAGGTGGCTCGTACATCATCCACTATGACGACACCGAGATCTTCAATCGGAATCAACTCTCGATGATGCTCTGGACGCATAACGACAAGCTGCCTGTCCTTTACCGATAAACGAGTGCCCGGTGTAGCAAACTCTACTGTCTTGCCAATCATTCGCCTCTCGGAGTGGTGCGCTAATCGCTTGCCGGACGAACAATCCCGATGGGGTCAATCGAAATTTTCTCCGCGCCATCACTGATCAAAACATGAACTCTTTTCCGAGTCCTGTCAGGATTTTCTTTAGCATCTCGATGATCGACGAGTACGACTTGTCCGTTGGACCATATACTCTCGACTATGTAGATGACGCTTTCTATTCTCAGAGCTTCTCCCTTTGATAAAGACATTAGAAATTTGGCGTTCGTCGACCCATTTCGCTGAACTATAGGTTCACGCCTCGTCTTGCGTTCTGCGGCAACGGCAAGTTTCACGATGTCCCAACCGATGGTTCCGTCATTGTTGCGCCAAATCGCAACATGGTGAACGAGATTCATTTCTGAGAATCCGGTTGATGCCTTTTTCATAAGGTCAGGCAATCTCTTTTTGACGATACGGACCTTCTGAATTCTTACCCCGTCCTTACCTCTCATAGGGAAGGGTGGAGATGAGAATGCTTTTTTCGGCACGCCTCCTCGGTCATTGACCCAAGTTTCCAATCTCTTTCGTAATTGAGGGTCCCGTATACGCTCGTCGCCATCACCAAAGCTCTTTGTCCCAAGCTCTTCAAGGGGCTTACGATTCACATACAGCCGATAATCCTTCTTATCTGAACTTGTCTCAGCCTGAGATGTGTCACCAAGCACTTTTTCTTCGTGCAGCGGACCTGACACTTTCTTCTGAACGCGATGCGATACGACAATTCCTTCGACAGCGGCTTTGGTTTGCGTTACAAGATCCTGCATAGGGGGCACTATTTTCGCCTCCGGCAGCCGCTCTCGTTCTGAACGCCAGTAGTGAGATAGGACTTCAGTCACACCAGGGTGAGTGAGAGCCACCACAAGTGCATCGACTGCATGGTGGCGGTGGTCTTCGCGGTTCTTCTCTCCGTCAAGTCCAAGAATATTGTTCAGCCCCCAGAATTTACGTAGCTTCGCAGTCACCCTGCCACTGACCGCTTGAACCTTCACCGGCGCATTCGGTCCGATATCTGGCCAGAGTCGTTTCAGCGATGCAATTGTTTCTCGTGCCGCATATCTCGTATCGTTCAATTGCCGAGATGCGAAATCGTCGGGAATGCTTTTTGCCAAGAACCTCTTGATTTTTCCGGGAGTCATTCCTGATGGGTTGGCTCTGGTACGCTGGCATCCATCTAATCGTTGCCGCAGGGCCGCCATTTCATCTTCGTTCAAGTATTCATCAGGAATACGATCTTGCTTGCGTCTATTCTCTTCCCTGTGACATAGCGTTTTATTCACAAAGCTATCGTCGACTGATCGATGCCGAGGCCAAATATGCTCGACCTCGAACATGCCAGTTCGGAAAAGATCGTCAAACGAGATCATTTGACCTGTGTAAGGGCACTGTCTCCCGCATTCGTCCCAGAGCATCCATTTCTCGATATTGCGCCCGTTGCTATCGACTCCACATTTGTCCAATTCAGTCTTTGCCTTATCGCGACGAGCCTCCTTTCGCTTCATTCCAGATTGCATCTCTTCCCTTTTCCGCTTTGATAGTCCCACTTCTCGCGCCAATTCGACGCGAATCAGATCCGGCTTTCCATACATACGAATCAAATTGTTCGTCACCTTCCGTAGCTCGTTCTGTATCCGAATCACCGTTGGATTCCGTAAGTTGTTTAGCCGTAACCGCTCTTTCTTGTCGGACGGGCTCGGTAAGAGATTCATCACTTCGCCTGTCGGTTGGTCGCGATTGGGGAAGGTTTGCTCTCGCCATTCCTCAAAGTCTGGGCTGTTGATAATCGCCCCGAATCGCTCGCCTCGTTGTAACAAAGGAAGAATCTTCAGAAGTGCTTCAGTTGAATACGGTTCCCAGCCCGGTGCCAGCTTCAGTTCTATCAACTGCTTCACATGGTCGTCGCTTAACAAAAATTCTTGCTGAAGCGATTCTAACGCAGCCTTCCTAGCTTCCTTGCGCAAGCCGTCCGGCACGATTTCCACGCGCTCACCACGTTCTCTGTAGTCTGCGTTCCAGAGCCTTTCGTGAATGGCACCGCGCAGCTCGTCCTTCCTTGGGTGCTGATTCCACGCATCCCCAAACACCTTGGCGAGTTGCGCTTCCAACGCATTCCCCAACAGATTTTTCTCTTTGCCGATTTCGAGATTGAACTTCAAAGTTTTTTCGATTCCGGGCTCGCCTCGGTTCTTGTAGAGAGGTGCGAGCACTTTTCGCACACCACCCCACGTCATACTCGACTGTGTTTGCAGCTTCTCCAAGATTGCTGCCCGTTCTTCACTGTCGAGAGGCCGTTGATTTCCGCCTGCAATCTCAAGATTGTTCAGCTTCTCTAACATTCGTCGTTGATGAGAGAGCCAAGCCCCCTTGGGACAGGGGGGAGACTCTGGGAAAAACGGACATGCACCGAGCGTATTCTTACGCCAAAACACGGGTCGCTGGAAGAAAATAGACTGCTGAAGTGCTGAACTGAAATTTGGATCGCCCAAGCGAGGATGGTGATGTTTCTGAGCATCTAAAATCGAATTGAACTCTTCTTGCACTTTTTGGCGTGTGGCGTGCACTCCGCGTTTGCGCTCGTGCGGACTGCGCTTCGACAGCAACTGACCTAGGGTCAAACCCTGCTCCTCCAACTCCCGTAGTGTTTGCTCTCGATTAGATCTTGCCTCTTTCTCATCTTCATCTTGCTGAGCTTCTATAACTGAATCCTCTTCTTGCATAGATTTTGCCAAGAAATGCCGCCGTCCAGCCAAGTGATATAGTGCACGACCGATTTCAAACTCGGTTAGCTTCTCAGCAGGTTCGATAGCGCGACTCCGAAGGACATAAGGGTCGTAGGGGTCTTCATTCTCCTTCGTTCGACCCCTCATGATTTCCTGCCATTCTTTGGAGTCTCTGCTCGGGAGAAACCCAGCTTCATGAAGCAGGCGAAATACCTCGGCCTTTCGCTTTCGGCGCCTTCGCAGTTGTCGACGATGCAGCCTCGCCATTCGACGCTTCTGGTTCAGTGGAATCTTGTCTTTAGGATTTCTAGGTTCCTGGAAAATGCGAACACCCATCCGCTTTATGCTGCCCGTTCCATCTACCCGTTTATGTTCGACTACAGCGAAGCCAATCGAAGTGGTGCCAATGTCATAACCGAATATCAGTTCCATAGATTGCCTCCTCGTAACATGCTTTCTTCTAAGATTTGCAAGTTCGCGCAATTGCCTCTATATTACTCAATTAGCACAGAGAGGAAGGGCCGAATTGCTTTTCGCAGCAAATTGATCCTTTGTGCGGGCTCGGCAACCCAAGGTCTTCTGCCGGTTTCTATTGCCCCCCGTTCATGCGGGGGGCAATTGTTTCAGCACCATCCTACTAATCGTTCCTTCGTTGTCTACTTCGGCTATCCTTCCTTATCTCGCACGCTAGTCCGCATCCAATGCCCAACTTCTGCATCAAAAACGCCCGCATCGTCAATGAAGGCCAAGTCACCGAGGGCGACCTCCTAGTCGAAGGCTCACGCATCGCCGCTATTGGCTCTGGCTTCTCCGTGCCGGGCACTGCAAGGGAAGTGGACTTCGCGGGCGATCTTCTGCTGCCCGGTGTCATCGACGACCAAGTACACTTCCGTGAGCCTGGGCTCACGCACAAGGGCTGCATCGCGACTGAATCGCGGGCTGCTGTTGCCGGTGGCATCACGAGCTACATGGAGATGCCGAACACTCGGCCGCAAACCATCACGAGCGACGCTGTAGAGAACAAGCTCGCCATCGCTGAGCGCGACTCGATGGCCAACTACGCCTTCTATTTTGGCGCGACTAACGACAACCTTGAGGCCATCAAGCGTGTGGACAATACGCTTGTCTGCGGCGTGAAGGTGTTCATGGGCGCATCGACTGGCAACATGCTGGTGAACGACCCAGTCGCGCTCGAAGGCATCTTCGCTGGCACGCCGCTCATCATCACCACCCATTGCGAAGACACGCCGATGATTCAGGCCGCCGAGGCCGAGGCGCTCGCGAAGTTCGGCGAGGACATTCCTGTTGCCGAACACGCGCGCATTCGTTCCGCCGAGGCTTGTTATGCATCTTCTTCGCTTGCTGTCGGACTCGCTAAGAAGCACGGCTCGCGCCTGCATGTGCTGCACTTGACGACGGAGCGCGAACTCGAACTTTTCGAGCCCGGCCCGATCGAGAATAAGCACATCACGGTCGAAGTCTGTGGCCACCATCTCTTCTTCAACGAGTCTTGGTATGAATCCAAAGGCTCGCTCATCAAGTGTAATCCTTCAATCAAGCGCGTCGAGGATCAAGAGGCGCTGATCAATGCCTTGAGCGAAGACCGCATCGACATCATCGCCACCGACCATGCGCCGCACACTTGGGAGGAAAAGCAGGGAAGATATACCGAAACGCTGGCGGGTTTGCCGCTTGCGCAGCACAACCTGCTCATTGGCATGGAGCTCGTCAGCGCTGGCCGGATTGATTTGCCGAAGCTCGTGATGAAAATGTGCCATGCGCCAGCAATTCGCTTCGGCGTGCGCGAGCGCGGCTTTCTGCGCGAGGGTTACTTCGCTGATCTTGTGCGAGTATCCACACGAATTGCAACAGATGTCGATGAATCGCCCGTATATGCGCGTTGCGGTTGGACGCCATTCGCTGGCATTTCATTTCGATCTTCGGTGCAAAGCACCTGGGTCAATGGAGAAGTTGCTTACGATGGTCACGGGCTGGCTCGCCGCAACCTCGGCGCGCAACTTGAATTCGAGCCACTGTAGGAGGGGCGTATGAATCACGGATTACGAATATCCTTGTCGTTGGCTGGCGCGCTCGCGCTTATTGTCGTCTTGGTGTCGGTCAATCGCGACGTATTGGCAGGGTTCGAGCAGCGCGAGTCCGAGCAATGTGGCCTGCGCGAGCCGCACGGCGGCACCCTCGCTCAGGCTGACCAAGTGTCATCCGAGGTGACGGCGGAGTTTCTGAGGTCAGTTGTCGCAGAGATATCAAGCGATGCCTATGAAGGCCGCAGTCCCGGCAGCGCCGGTGACCGCAAGGCGCGGCAATGGCTCGCTGAGACCTTCGCCTCAATAGGCGTTGCGCCCGGGGCGGGCGATGATTATCAGCAGTTGTTTGATCTTGTTGGCGTCACGAGCGCGGTTGAGGGCGACTGGTCGTTTTCAACCGGGTTCACCGCCGAACCCGTTAGCGAGTTCGTTGTCAATGCTGGCAATCAGGCTGAAACCGCCGCATTCCAAGACGCTGAGTTGGTGTTCGTCGGCTATGGCATTCAAGCACCTGAATATGACTGGGACGATTACAAAGGCCTGGATATGCGTGGCAAGGTGCTGGTCATGCTGAACAACGACCCTGACTGGGATGCCGACCTCTTTGAAGGTGAGCGGCGTCTCTACTATGGTCGATGGGTTTACAAGTACGAGATTGCCGCCAAGCTCGGGGCGGTCGCCGCTATCATCATTCATACCACGCCATCGGCTGGCTATCCGTGGCAGGTAGTTGCGACTTCATGGTCCGGGCCGCAATTTGAATTGCCTGCCCAAGGCGAGCCGCGACTTCAAGCGTCGGCTTGGATGACGGAAGATGCGGCGCGTCGCCTTCTCGCCTCTGCGGGCCATGAGTTTGACGACTTGACCGAGTCAGCACGCTCGCGCGATTTTGTGCCCGTTCCGCTCGGTGCGAGATCGAGCTTGCGCTTAACGGCACAGCTTGATCGAACCGAAACTGCCAATGTGCTTGCAATGATTGAAGGCTGCGACCCAGTGCTCAGCGAGCAAGCCGTTGTCCTCACCGCGCATCACGATCATCTCGGACGGGGTGAGGCTTCGAGTCCTGATGAGGATGTCATTTACAACGGCGCACTCGACAACGCGACCGGTGTGGCGCAAATCTTGGCGATTGCCAAGGCGATGAAAGCCCTGCCAGAGCCGCCGCGGCGCTCGATTGTGTTTGCGCTTGTTGGCGCTGAAGAGCAAGGGCTGTTGGGGTCAGAATACTATGCGAAGTACCCGACGTTTCATCCGGGGCGAATCGCTGCCAACGTCAATCTGGACGGCGCCAACATCTGGGGCGAAGCGAGCGACATGATCTTTATCGGACTCGGCAAATCCTCGCTCGATGCCGTGGCGGAGACGGTCGCTGCGTACACGGGGCGCAGCCTGCATGGCGATCAGTTCCCTGACCGCGGCTACTACTACCGTTCCGACCAATTCAGTTTCGCGAAGATTGGCGTGCCTGGTATTTATCTTGACGGCGGTGTCGAGATCATTGGCAAGCCAGCCGGATGGGGCAGCGAGCGCATTCGCGAATGGATCGAGCAGCACTACCATCAGCCAAGCGATGAACTCACAGACGACTGGGTGTTTGATGGTATGGTGGCGGACGCGCGCTTCGCCCTCTTGACCACCTATCTCATCGCGCAAGCCGATGAGATGCAATCCTGGCATCCGGGAGACGAGTTTGCGGCAGCGCGTGCGGAAGCCTTGCGGGATTTGGCTTCCAATCCAAACCAATGAACACATAGAGAACGAGGAACGTCACATGTCTCTAGTCGAATATCAAGTCGAAGGCCACATTGCGCGGGTCACACTGAATCGCCCCGAAGCGAAGAACGCTATGAACCCAGAAGTCGCGGTTGGGCTCTACGATGCGTGGGTATCAATCAGAGACGACGATCAAGTGCGCGTCGCTGTTGTCACTGGCACGGGCGACTGCTTTTGCGCAGGGGCCGACTTGGGTCAGCTAGTCCCTTTGATGTCCGGTGCTCGCAAGCCGGAAAACGAGTGGGATGAGCGCGTTCTCGCGAACGGACAGATCGCAGCAGGCGCACTACTGCGGAACTTCAACACCGAGAAGCCGGTCATCGCCGCCATCAATGGCCATGCGATTGCCGGCGGCATGGAGCTTGTGCAGGGCACAGACATTCGCGTGGCGAGTGCTGCGGCGCGTTTCGGCGTGCAGGAGGTCAAGTGGGCGATCTTCCCAGCGGGTGGCTCAACAGTGCGACTCCCTATGCAGGTCGGGTTCGCGAAGGCCATGGAACTCATGCTGACCGGCGATCTCATAGATGCCAAGGCCGCGCTCGATTGCGGCTTCCTCAATTATGTGGTCGAGACCGATCAGGTACTTCCCAAGGCGATGGAGATCGCCGAGAAAATCGCCGCCAACGGCCCAATCGCGGTTAAGGCTATTCGCCGATCGGCGCGCGAATGCTTGGGATTGCCCGAGACCGAGGCTTTGAAGCTTGAAAGCAAGATTTCAGGACCGGTCTTTCAGACTGAAGATGCACGCGAGGGACCGCTCGCATTCATGCAGAAGCGCAAGCCCGTCTACAAAGGACGCTAAATCTCGCCGCTAAATCTTGCCAATGACAGTCAGCCCGTACCGGCGCGGCTCACCAAGCTGGGTGTATGCTTTTGCTGCGTACCCATCGCGTGGGTCGTTGCCGAAGTAGTAGCCGCGCACAAAGTAGTCTTGGTCGCCTAAATTCCGTCCCCAGAGGCGAATCGTCCAGTCCTGCCACTCGTAGGCAAGCGACGCGCTGATCAGGTCATAGGCGCTCGACTTGGCGTGATGGCTGTCCGAGAAGAAGAACTCGTCGCGGCCTTCAAAGGTCAGATTGAAGAACAATCCACGGACGATTTCAACGTCCGCGAACAGGTGGTATTGATAGCTCGGCGCATGCGCCTGCTCGCGGCCGTCAAGGTCTTCACCTTCGGCGTTGATGTAGTTCTCGTACTCGCCTCTCAAGAGGCCAAAGCTGGCGCCAAGGTTGACTTGGTGACTCGGTAACCAGTCGATCTCGACTTCAATCCCTTGGTTCACACCTTCGGCTGCGTTGCCAATGAAGTCGATGAACTCGCTGCTGCCATCTGATCTCACCAGCGTGATCGAACTATCGATCTGCACATCATCGCGCTGCATCCGAAACGCGGCGAGGCGAAGGCTTAAACCCAGTGCTGGCCACGCGCCCTTGATGCCGAGTTCATAGTTCAAAAGATATTCTGCATCGAATTCGCGAAGCGTGGCATCAAGCGTACCGTCAGTGTTGAAACCGCCCGCTTTGTAGCCGCGTGAGAGGCTCGCATAGGCGAACAAGTCTTCAGAAAATGCGTAATCCAAGGCGAGGCGTCCACCGAAGAGGTTCTCGTCGGGGTTGAAGGCGACCGCGGCTGAATCCAAATAGTCCGATTCATGCGACTCGAAACGCACGCCAAGCGTTAGGCTCGCCCGCTCCGAGAGGGCGGTTTCAGTGCGCGCGTAGCCCGCGATGCGCTGAATCTCGAAATCACTTGTGAAATCCGCATCCGCATAGGTATAGACGCGCAGGAAATCGACGGCTTGATTGAGCGTATAGAGTCCGACCACCCAGTCCGTGCGCCCTCTGAACAGGCTGCCATCTTCTGATGAGACCAGTCGAATCTCCCCAGTCCATGTCTCGCGCTCGCGATTGTACTCATCGGTCGATGCGTAGCCCGACGGGTGAAAGCCGTCAAAAGTCCAGTCCTCGTCATAGCCGTATTCGGAGTCCGAGCGGAGGGCTGCGAGGCTGAATTCTGTATCGAACGCGCGCCCCTGGTGTGTGTACTTCAAGGATGCAAAAACGCTGTCTTGCGTATCTGCGCCCGGACTGTCCGACCGCGTGCGCCGGTCGTTGTCAAGCGAGAAGGCATCATAGCCATTGTCGAGCGAGACCGCCCCGAGGCCGACATCAAAGCGGGCGGAGCTTGAGAGATCAAAGCGCAGCTTGCCTCGCCATGTGACCTCGCTTAGGTTGTTGGTGTCATCCGCACCAAGGAACGTATTGTCGATAAAGCCATCGCTCGTGTGGTGGGCGATGGATGTGCGAAAAGCGATGCGCTCGCTGATCGGCCCGCCGTAAGCACCCGCGATCCCTTGGGTGCCGTAGTCGCCAGCTTGCAGCCGAAGGCGGCCGGTGGGTTCGAAGGTCGGGTCGCGGCTTTTCAGCGAAATAAGTCCGGCAAGCGCATTAGCGCCGTAGAGCGTGCCTTGCGGCCCGCGAAATACCTCCACCTGCTCGATGTCAAAAAGGGTGGCAGCACCGCCAATGCCGCTGAAGTCAACGCCATCAATGAGCAGTCCCACCGACGGATTCAGCGGCTCAATGAACTGACTGCGCTCGCCAACCCCGCGGATTTGAAAGAAGCGCGCTCGCGAGGTACCACTCGCAAGGTTGATGTTGGCGCTTGCCGCCAAGATCTCTTCAAGGTGTGTCGCGCTTCTTGAATCGATCAATGCGTCGCCTAGCACGGTCACGCTCGTCGGCAATCGAAGAATGCTCGATTCGCGCAGCTCGCCATAGACCGTGATTTCCTCGATGCGCTGATCTCCTTGTGCAGCTACGTATTGAGTCAACAGGACGATCAGGAGTGTCAAGTGCCTCCAGGATGCCCGTGCAAAGCCAAAAGTGTGTTTGAACATAAGCCTGTTCCTCCGCCAGCATTATCTGGTTCAGGTTCCAAGGGTCAGCCGACTCTCGGCATCTCAGGCTTTCGCCGCCCCTCAGGTGATGTGAAGCGCGATCAATCGCGCGCATACCTCTCAGTCTTCATAGTCTTGGCGGCGAAGTCAAGGGAGTGTTCCCGCGTCTCGACGACTAGGCGGCATTTGACAGGTTCGCCGCCCAATCACCCATTGAGGGAATAGCGATTTCAAAACCCTTGTCGGTTTCGACGACGACACCTTTTTGAATAAGCGCCTCTGCGTAATCTAGTCCTTGATCAGGGAGGATTTGGAAACGCCCAGTCTGAGGATGGGATTCAATGATCTGGGCACATCGCTCCCCCAATTCTTGGATGTCCATGCATATTGGGCGGGTTCGCAGCGCATCAAGCATGCGCAGCGTCAGCGCCTTGTTCCGTGAAGGCAGTCCGTGTTCAATCCGCGATTTGTAATAGCTGGCTCGACTTTCGCCTGACTGGCGTTTGATGCGAGCAAAGTCAGCTTTGCTGAGGTCGCCTGCAATTTCTTCACGGATCAGTTCATCACGCAGCGCTTCCTGCGCGGTCGTCAGGTGCTGCGGCCAGCCGAATGAGAGAGAAGCGGTTCGCCTCGCGGCGTCTTCGCGATCACCTATGGCGCCAATCGCACCTAGCATATCTATCGTCGATGCAACACATTCCTCATGCGCCATTGCGCCCATGTTGATGGTCACATCTTTTGCCAAACGAGAGAGTCCCTTGATGCCAACCACGCGACTTCGGGTTTGATTGAGGCCTGTCAAAAGTACGACGCACGGCCAGCCAACCCCTTTGACATGAAGCGCTTTGAGAAAGCCATCGAACTTCTCGCCCATGGAATGCGCTTCATCGATATGAATGACAACCTTGGCGTTCTTCGGAACGTGCTTTACTCTCCCTGCCTTGTCAAAATTGTCAGTCTCGGAGAAGCGAGTGAATATCGTGGTCTCCGCTGTTATCTTGGGGAGATGAAAGGCCAGTGAGGTTTTTCCACACCCAGGTGCGCCTTGATAGATACGGAAGACCGCTTGCGATTTTTCTTCTGCCGACTCTAGGGCGTTCTCAAACGACTTGATTTCCGCTTGGCGCCCGGCAAAGAATGGCGCCACATCACGGTCATCAAATTTAAGCTTTCGGGCAAGTTCTGTATTGAATCTCATGTCAGTGTGTGAGCAATAATGCCTGCATAGGCCCGCATAGAAGTATACCGATACTCAACACCGCCCAATCACCATTGCGGATACACTGCCAACACACATCAAGGTACAACTTCATGAAAATCGGGGCACACATGGCCTTCGGGCATTTCACGACGCGCGAGTACATCATTGAGGCGGCGAGGTACTTGGATGCATCGGGCATCGATTCATTGTGGGCACCGGAGCATGTATTGTTCTTTCCTGAATATGCTTCGCGCTACCCTTATGCGCGGGATGGCAAGATTCCCGGCAATCCAAAAGGCATTCTCGACCCTTTCTCGGCATTGACGTTTGCCGCCGCCGTCACCGAGCACCTGCGCCTCGGCACGGGCATCTGCCTCGTGCCGCAGCGCAATCCCGTCTACACGGCGCGCGTGGTGGCCGATCTTGACTATCTTTCGGGCGGGCGCTTTGACTTTGGCGTGGGCATTGGCTGGCTTGAGGAGGAGTTCGACAACTTGCAAATGAGCTTCGCTGACCGCGGCAAGCGCACAATTGAGTACATTGAAGTCATGTGTGCGCTATGGGCGCGCGGTGTCTCCGAATATAAGGGCGAGACATACCAGCTGCAGCCCTGCTACGCCAATCCGAATCCAGTGCAGCAGCCGCACCCGCCGATCATCTTTGGCGGCGAATCCGAGGCTGCCTTGGCTCGTGTGGCCTCGCATGGAGACGGCTGGTACGGCTTCAACCGCAGTCCGTCGTCAGCAGCCGAGGGCATCGAGCGGCTCAAGAGTCACCTGCGGCGAGTCGGGAGACCGTTTGATGAGGTGAAGCTATTTATTGGTCCCGATGCCGGGTGCGTTGACCGAGCTAGTTTTCAAGCCTATCGCGAGCTTGGCGTCGATCAACTCATCATTCCGCTTGGTGTGGCCGACATCGATCAATTGCGCCGGCGCGTAGATGGGGTGCTCGAATTCGCGTAAGCTCTTCTCGTAGCAGAAAGGCGCTCATCAAGGTACAAAGATATTGCGGCAGTCCGCCCGCGAGAAAGTAGGCGCACGCTCGGTCAATGAGCGACCATCTCGAATGAAATTCGGCGGCTCGCCATACCCCGCGATGTGCTTGTTGGTGTGTTACTATCCGCCGCAATTTTGGGCGTGTAGCCACAGGCTTTGTGTGGGTGAAAGGCAAACTAGCTAGATATGTACTAGCCGTCGTGGCGACAGCCTTTATCGCTGGCTGCGCGCTCCCGGGTTTGCAGATCCCTTTCGCTCCGCAAGCTAGTCCGGATTCCGCCCCTGACACCACCACGAACACCACCTTGGCATTGCTGCCGGAACGCTTCGCCGCGAGCGGGGTCGCCGGGCGCCCGCAACCCTTGGCCTGGTGGGAATCCTTCGCCGATCCGGTGCTCAACCGGGTGGTCGAAGTCGCGCTCGACAGCAATCTGGACATCGCCCAGGCGGTGGCGCGGGTCGATCAGGCCCGGGCCCGGTCTCGTATCGCCAATGCCCTTGCCTACCCGCTACTGAATCCAGTCGTGGGCGCTGATGACTTCGATATCCCCACAGACGTCGGAATCGGCGCGCAGCTTGATGAGCTTGGGCTCGGTTCCGATGTGACCGAAGCCTTCGGCATAACGCTGCCCGACCGCTTCGGTTTGACCACCTACACGCTTGCGGCGGAATTCTCCTACGAGGTGGATTTCTGGGGCCGCAACCGCAACACTAGGCTTGCCGCCGGGGCGCGGCGGCTCGCTTCGGAGGCGGATTATGTTGCCGCCAGCATCTCGGTGCTCGCGGAAACCATCCGCACCTACTTGGAGCTGGTGGATCTGCGGCGCCAACGCGAACTAGGGATTGAGAACATAGCGCTCCTAGAAGAACGCGAGGCTTTGGCGCAATCGCGTTATGAGGGCGGATTGATCGAAGCTCAAGAATTGTATGCCACCCGCCGGTCCCTGCGCGATGCGCGTGCGGGGTTGCCGCAACTTGAAGCCGGACTGGCCGAAGCTGGTGCGCGGCTGTGGATTCTACTCGGGGGATTCCGCGAGGACATCGCGGATTCGCTGCCCGTCGAATTGTCCATCGCGGGCGGCGGCGAGCCGGTGCCCGCGGGTATCCCCGCGGATTTGCTTATTCAACGTCCCGATGTGGCCGCCGCTCGGCAGCGCATGGAGGCGGCCCGTTTCGCGCTCGGCTCCAGACGCGCCGAATTGCTGCCGTCGCTTTCGCTGACAGGGTCGATCGGCCTGCGAGCCACCGATGCTGGCGATTGGTTTGATCCGGACCAGTGGTTCCGCAATCTCAGCGCGAATCTGCTCGGACCGGCGATTCAGGGTTCGCGCCTGCGTAATAATGTCAAGCTTGCCGAGGCGCAACTGAACGAGGCCGCGGCCGCTTACGGCAATTCCGTCATTACCGCCGTCAACGAAGTTGAGGCTGCCCTGTCGGGTCTTGAGGCTGGTCATCGTCGTCACGAGGTGCTGGTTTCTTTTCTCGAGGAGGCCCGGGCCGAAGCGGCATTGCGGGACGAAAGGTATTCGGCTGGCATCGGCAGTTACGGGGATGCGCTGCGTGCGGCGCAGGTCCGCATCGGTGCCGAGGCCGCGCTTGCCGCGGCGGGACGTGACCTCGGCCTCGCCCGGCTGGCCCTGCATCGGGCGCTAGGTGGCGCTTGGATCGCCGAAGATGCGCAATATTTGTCGAACGAGTGAACGCCATGAGCAAAGTTAGCGAATTTTTCGGTTCCATGGGTAAAGTGAGCGGATTTTTCGTTGCCATAGGCATTCTCGCCGTGTCCGTGATCTTGGCAATTTTGCTGGTCTCGCTGGCACCGGAGCCGGAAAGCCGGGAATTGCCTCCCCAAATGCCTTTTGTGCTGACCGGTGCGGCGACCGCCTCGCCAGGTGCGATTAGCGTATTCGGGTCAGGAACCGTGCGCCCCGCCCGGGAGGTCGATATTTCTCCGCAGGTGGGCGGTAGAATCGAAAACGTGAGCCCCGCCCTAGTGAGTGGCGGGCGGGTGGAAGCGGGGCAGACGCTGTTCCAAATCGAACAAGCCGATTACCGCTATCGGGTCGAGGTCGCCATGGCCGATGTGGCGGCGCGGCGGCAGGCTCGGCTGGATTTGTCGCGAACCGCGGTTGCCGCCCCATTCGACGGGTATGTGCGTGCGGAGTCGGTCGCTGCTGGCCAGATCGTGGCGCCGGGGCAAATCCTCGGCAGCCTGTTCGCAGCGGATGCGGCGGAAGTCCCGCTGGCGCTGCCAAGTAGTGATGCCGCCCTGATCCCCGCGCTTTGGACCCTTGGCGCGAGGGGCGGGCCGCAGCCGGCGGCGGCGCGTGTAATCGCCGAGTATGGCGGGCAGCGTTTCGCCTGGAGCGGACATGTTGACCGGGCCGAAGCCTCGGTCGATGCGCAAACGAGAACCGTCGATGTCGTTATCCGCGTGCCGGAGCCCTTCGTTGCGGGTTCGCCGCTCGACGGCCCGGCGGCTGGCGGCAACCCGCCCCTGCTCATCGGTGGATTCGTCGATGTCGAGATTGAGGGCATCGCGATGGCGGATGTGTATCGGATTCCGCGCACGGCGCTACAGGCCGGCAACGAAGTCTGGGTGGTGGACGACGGCGCGGTGGGCATCGTTCCGGTTCGCATTTTGCAGCGCACCGACGATGATGCCTATGTTTCCGGTGCGCTTGCCGATGGTCAGTCCGTGATCACCGGCGGCCTGCAATTCGCCGTTGAAGGCATGCGCGTGCTGACTGGAGTCGGATCCTTGTAATGAGCGCCCGCGATCCTTCCCAAGGAGAGGCGCCGGGCCCCATCGGCTACATGGCCGGCAACGGCATGGCCGCCAATCTGTTGATGCTGGGCATCGTCATCGCTGGCCTCGTCTCGCTGACCGGGCTCGTCCGGGAAGCTTGGCCGGTGTTCGTGTTCAATACCATAGAAGTCGCCGTGTCCTGGCGCGGAGCGAATCCCCAAGAGGTTGAAGAATCGATCATTGACAAGATCGAGGATCAGGTGCGCGGCCTGAAGGATGTCCACAAGGTGCGTTCCGTGGCCGCGCCCGGTGTCGCTTCGGTGCTGATCGAAATGAAGACCGGCGCCGACATGAGCGAGGCGCTGGACAACGTCGAATCCGCGGTCAGCCGCATAGACAATTTCCCGGAAGGCGCGGAACGCCCCGTGATCGCCGAGACGGATAACTCCCGCAGCGCTGTGCGGTTGGTGATCCACGGCGATGTCGGGGAACGTGCGCTGAAAGGTTTTGCGCTTCAGGTTGAAAGCGAGCTCGCCGCCCTGCCCGAGGTCACCCGGGTCGAAATCTCCGGCGCACGGGATTACGAAATATCCATTGAAGTGCCGGCGCGGCGGCTACGCGCCCTTGGCCTCACGCTAGGGGACATCGCTGCAGCCATCCGTGAAGATTCGCTGAACCTGCCCGCCGGTCGCATCGAAACCACGGAATCCCAGGTGCTGCGCCTGCGCACTTTGGGACAGCGCTATGTCCAGCGGGACTTCGAGGATGTCGTCATTCTGGCGCGCGACGATGGCACCGCGCTGCGGCTCGGCGACATCGGCATCGTGCGCGACGGATTCCGTGACAGCGATCTGATTCTCCGCCATCAGGGCGAGCCAGCGGTGTTCGTCGAGGTGTTCAGCGCGCCAAACGAACAAATCAATGACATCGCCAACGCGGCGCTCGCGCACATCGCCGAAGTGGTCGAGCCCGCGGCGCCGGAGGGCATCGACATCACGGTCTGGAACGACGAATCCCGGCAATACAGCGAGCGCGTCGAAATTCTGCTGAAGAACGGCGCCTTGGGCTTGCTGCTCGTACTGATCGCGCTGACTCTGTTTTTGGAAATCCGGCTGGCGTTCTGGGTCAGCGCCGGCCTTGCCGTGACTTTCGTCGGCGCCCTAGCGGTGATGCTGCTGTTCGGCATCTCGATCAGCACCGTTTCGCTGTTTGTGTTTGTGCTCGCTATCGGCATCGTGGTCGATGACGCGATCATCGTCGCAGAGAGCATCGACAGCGAGCGCGGCCGGAGGACGCCGGCGCTCGCCGCGGCCATCCGCGGCACGCGCCGCATTGCGCTGCCGCTGACATTCGCCGTGCTCACCTCTATGGCCGCCTTCATGCCGCTGCTGTTCATTCCCGGCGGCATCGGCGAGATGTGGCGCCCGGTGCCGGTGATCGTCATCGGCATGTTGGCGATTTCCTTGGTCGAGTCGCTGTTCGTTCTGCCCCACCACCTGTCGAATCTGCCCGGCGCGGATCGGCGCATGTGGCCGGCGGAGCGCCATCTGGCGCGAATCCAGCAAGCGGTGCGGACGCAACTACAGCGCTTTAGCGATGGCCCACTGCAAAGGATACTGGAGTTCACCACGGCGCAACCGCTGGTGATCATCGCCGGCGCGGTCGCCACGCTGGTGCTCAGCATTTCGCTGATTCCAGCGGGAATCGTGAAAACGACCTTCGCCGATGTGGTGCAAAGCGATTTCGTCACGGCAACCCTGGAAATGCCCGAAGGCACCGTCGCCGCGCGAACAGCGGAGGTGGCCGAGGAGCTGCGCGAGGCTGGCTTGGCCGTGATTGGTCGCGCCGCCGAAGAACGGGAGTTGCCCTTAGCGGAATTGCTCGTGGGCGATCTGTTGATGGTGGGACAGGGCCCGAGATTCGAGGGCGGCAGCGTCATCCTCGAGCCATCTCTGAATCCCCGGGCCGATTTGGCTTTTGTGCAATTCAAACTCGTCAGCGCCCAAGACCGCGACGTGACCACGGTTGAACTTGCCCAGCGCTGGCGCGAAGCGGTGGGTATGCTGCTCCATGCGCGGAATGTTTCTATCACTGGCGAGGCTTTGAGCCTAGGCAATGCGGTGGAGGCCAAGTTGTCGCACCCAGACCCGGCCCGGCTTGCCATGATTGCCGATGAAACCATCGCGCGCCTGCGCGAGATTGACGGCGTCTTCGATGCGCGTTCGGACTATGTGCCGAACATTCGCGAGATTCAGCTCCGGCTGTTGCCCGAAGCACGGTCGCTAGGACTCACGGCGGACTCGCTAGCGAATCAGGCGCGGGATGCCTTTGTCGGCGCAGAAGCGCAGCGAATCCAGCGCGACGGTGAGGAATTGCGGGTTATGGTGCGGCTGCCCGAGGCCGAGCGGAACTCGATCAGCGATATCGAGCGCTATCCGATCCGGGTGGCTGGCGGCGATGTGCCACTGAGCCAGGCAGCGGCGGTGGAATTGGCCGCTTCGGCGACTTCGATCCGCCGCGAGGGCGGCCAGCGCGTGGTCACAGTTGCCGCCGACATCGATCAAACGCAAATAACGGGCAACGAGGCGAATGCGATTCTCGCTGCGGAAATACTCGCCGAACTGGCCAAAACGCATCCCGATCTGGTTTTTGAGTATGGCGGTGTCCAAGCGCAACAGATCGAATCCCTCGGTTCGCTCTTCCGGGGTTTCATCATCGCCATGCTGCTGATTTACTCGCTGCTCGCTATTCCCCTGCGCTCTTACAGCAAGCCGCTGATCATCATGTCGATCATTCCATTTGGCTTGATCGGCGTGATTCTGGGGCACGGGGTGCTGGGGATTGCCATCGGCGCATCCACCGTGATGGGCGTGCTTGGATTGAGCGGGGTGCTGGTCAACGACTCGCTGGTGATGGTTGATTTAATCGGTCAGCGCAGCCGAGAAGGCATGTCGCCACGGCAGGCGGTGATCGAAGGCGCCAAGGGGCGGTTCCGTCCGATATTGCTGACTTCGGTCACGACGTTTCTTGGATTCACGCCGCTGATATTGGATTCTTCCATCCAAGCGCAGTTTTTTCTGCCGTTCGCAGCTTCGCTTGGAATCGGCATTCTCGTCGCCACCGGCATCCTGATGCTGCTGGTGCCAGCGATCTCGATTCTGCAGCTTGAACTAACCGCGCCTCGGGCGAAGAAGCTCAGGACAGCCTGAGAATTTCATGGATGCCGCTGCGCGGCATCATTGTTACCTACCAAGTGCCGACCAACTTGCCGATCGGGTTGTAGTCGGTCCAGGATTGTTGCTTGGAGATGTCATGCAGCTCCGGTAACGGGACACTTGGCCTCCTCGAAAGAGGAAGAGTTAGCGACCGCGCGGGGCGGGCGGATGGACGATGGATTCAACTCATGCCTCTTCTCTGCAATCCGGATCTTCATCTTACGGGTTGGCGACATCGCTGGGAAGGGATTGATCCGAAGCTGGTAGTCGGTGCTCGCCATCTCGAAGCAGAAGTGGTGGACGAGCATCAGCAGATTGACCGCCAGATGGAGTTCCACCCAGCGGAAGCCCAGACACTTGTGGGTGCCCAAGCCGAAGGGGGCATAGCTCGTACTCCGGTCGGTCTTGTCTTGTTTCGTCCGGTGACGTTCGATGTCGAAGGAGAAGGGATCGGGGAAGATGTCTTCCATGTAGTGCGTGGCTGCCTGAACAAGGTAGATCTTCGACCCCGCCGGGAGCTCGTAGCCCTCGACTACGCAGTTGTTCATCACTGTCCTGATCTGCATCGGGATGATCGGGTAAAGACGCTGTGACTCCATAAAGAAGCGGTAGGTGAGATCGATTTCCGATTTGCTCAGGGCCTCCGCCTCGGGGTCGCCGTCGGCAAAGACCCTGTCGGCCTCCTCTTGGATCTGCCTGTACAACTCGGGCTCACGCAGCAGGTTGTAGAGCGCAAAGCTTAGTGCATTGCCCATGTAGAGGCTGACAATCAGGGGAGAAATCAGAGAGAAGGCAAGATCTGTCTCAGGCAGAAACTGTGGATCTGCAGCATGCAGGCTCAGAATGTTGTCCGTAATATCCGCGGGGCACCCGATGCGCAGGGCTGGCGCATGTGCAGCCTGAATGCGCTCCACCATATCGCCGATCAGCCTCTTGCAACGCTTCATGCCCGGAGTTTTCATCATGAACTTCGGGAGTGCCCGCTGAACATGAACAACGAGCGAACGCTCCTTGTACTTAATGAGATCCTGGAATTCCTTCTGGGTGTTGATGCCGACCGAGAGCTGCGAAAATTGTGCATTGGTGAAGCTCTTGCATGCATCAACCGCAGGCAGGACATCGCCCACCTTCCATGTTGCAAGATGTTCGTGGGCGTGGTGGTACAACTCATCGAGACGGCCAGCCAGCGCGCCGCGCGAATAGGTTGCCTGAATGGCCTTGCGCATGCGGAAGTGATCGGCGCCATCCATTGAGGGCAGAATGCGTGATGCCCCGTATTCCTGCTCGAATCCCATGAGGTAGTCTTTTGACCGCACATAGCTGCGGCCGACCTGCTGTATCCAGCGGTTGGCCCCGCGGCCCGCAAGAAAGAGCATCCCATCCTTCATAAAAGGCACATTGAGCCTGAAGACGGGTCCGTGCTTGCTGGCGATATCAGCAAAGAGAGCGGGCAGGTTGCCAGTTCGCAATGCCGGACTGAAGAGCAAATCGCGCAGCGGAGCCAAGGGAATCGGCTTCGTGTTCAGGACACGTTTAAACTGCGGCTGGGTGATGCTCTCGGCGGTTGCTTCGCCGATTGAACGACCTATGATATCAAATTTGCAGACAAGGTCGATGCGTTGGGTGGCTTCTTCGTCCAGAGGGAAAATCAAATGAAGGATCTGGCACGAATTGGCGAGTGCGACCAGAATTGCGTCCGTCGGATGGGGGATTTCACCTTCAAGCAGAACCTTGGCGATCCGCCCCTTGACGAATTCGCTCGGGTCGATGACGAAGAGGTGCTCCTGATCCATGTCAATGCGACCCGAAAGTGCCAGTTCGGCAAGGCAGGCACCCGCGACAGCACAGTTCAGGTTCCAGCCGGGAACTTGGTGAAAATATCCGCTCTCCTCATTGAGGAGCAGCAGGATCAACTCATGCACTAAATTCAAGGGCTGTCTCCTTCTTCTCAACAGAGCTTGAAAACAATAAGCGCGCTACCATAATCGAACTTGTCCGCATTATCAAGATCAAGGATTTGTGCGGGTTCAGCAAAGCCATCCTACCATCTTATAGTCACGCAGGTTGTTGGCGTTCCTTGCTGTTTGGTTTGTCCGCTGTTGAACCGGGAGGCCGTTGGCCGGATTGCGGAGAAAGCCCTCGTGGGGGCCATGGTCGAAAATGACCCAAATCGCGGTTTTCCAAACGCCTTCCGCGGGCGCACACCTAAGTCCGACCCCGTCTTCATCCCAGCGTTCTACAGTTTAACCAGGCGTCCCATCCAACGGTGATCCCGCCTCCACATATGCCTTCACGGCCTCCACATCGGCGGTAATGCCCTTTACGGCCGCCGGTTGGAGAAAGGGTGTGACCAGCTTGCCCATGAGGCTGATCGGCTCTATCCGGACCAGCATGTCGAGCTGGGCTTCGTCGTTGCTTTCATTGGGTGTCACGGTAAAGGTAGTGTGCCAGAGGGCCCCTGCCTCCTTGGTCACCAAGCGGACCATCCTGCCATCCTCGAAGTCTGTCACCTCGCTTTCAGTCGCCGACAGGCCAAACACCTTCGCAAATAACGCCTGCGCGCCGCTGAAGTGGCGGGTCTCAAGAAATCGGGCACCGACTCCGGTTTCATGATCAGTAAGGAACTGCACCGTATCAATCTCCGGAATCGCCCTGCCGTAGTTGCGACCATTGGCGACGACATCGAACACAGCCTGCGCTGTTGCGGCGACAGTCCGACTGATCTTGACTGGCTTCATATGCGATAAATCTCCTTTTCCTCGTTGTCGCTCCTTGGCACGGGTTTCTTGCCGCGGGCGTTAAGGGATGCCGCACAGCGCACGATAAATGTCATGAGATTAGACAGTTATCGTACAACAGGAGCGCAGCCTCATTACGACCACACTATACCCTATATCAAGGAGAGGGGAAGGGGCGGTTTAGGAACGGACTGGTTCGATGAAGGACAATCATGCCATCCAAGACATATGTGCTGCGACTGCTCGCCCTGCCGCTGCTTTTCGGCTTGGTAACTGAAGCGGCCAGCGCCTCGCCGGTAGCGAGCTTCGAATCGACCTCGTCGGGTGCGGGCGAAGCCAGCGGCATGAGCAACTTGCGGGTCAACCTCAGCCCGGCCCCGACCGCGCCGCTGACGCTCAGCTACACGGTGAGCGGCAGGGCGGAGCGGGGCGTGGCGTAGACTTCACGGTGCCGGACACGGTGACGGCAGCCGCGAACGCTACCCATGTGAACATTCCGGTGAAAATCATCGACGATTCCGAATTCGGGACCTTGC
Source organism: Pseudomonadales bacterium (assembly GCA_028283025.1). Lineage (GTDB taxonomy): Bacteria > Pseudomonadota > Gammaproteobacteria > Pseudomonadales > Azotimanducaceae > Azotimanducus. The sequence goes on from JAPYNO010000028.1 coordinate 39,866, forward strand.
AGTCGGTGACGCTGATCCTGACGGACACCGACGACTACGATCTCGGCCGCGCGCCATGGCACACGCTGTTCATCGACGACGACGAGGCGGAGCTGGTGACGCGCCTGCCTCCGCGCGACATGCCGACATCGCTGAGCTCTGTCCGCAAGGGCACTTTCGAAGGTTCGAAGGCAGCAGCCTAGCGAGCGAACTGATCGCCGAGCAGCGCGAATAGGCTCGGCGGGCATAGTGTGAACACGCCCTAGCAGGCTCAGCAGTGCTACTGCTGCCGCAAGTCCGGCAGCAGGTAGCCTTGCGCTTGCAAGTCGGCGCGCACGACTTTCTTGTCCATCTTGCCGGTTGAAGTCAAGGGCACGCAATCAACGAAGATCACATCGTCCGGCAACTGCCATTTGGCGAACTTCTCGGCGCAGTGGGCGATGACCGCATCGGCTTGCACTGAGCCTTCAGTGCTTGGCACGACCAGAGCCACCGGGCGCTCGTCCCATTTGGGGTGCGGCACAGCAACTACGCAGGCTTGCGCGACGCCTTCAAGGGCAACGATGTGATTCTCAAGATCGACCGAGGAAATCCACTCGCCCCCGCTCTTGACGAGGTCTTTTGATCGGTCGTTGATAATCAGGTACTGCGCTTCGTCGATCATGCCGACATCGCCGGTGACAAGCCAGCCGTCGTGGAACTTCTCCGGTTGCGGGTTCTTGTAGTATTCGGAGCAGATCCACGGCCCGCGAATGAGAATCTCACCGACGGTCTTGCCGTCGTGCGGAAGAGGGCGAAAGGACTCATCAAAGATCTCGACCTCGAGCCCCGCCATCACCTGCCCGGCCTTGGCCATGTTGGCGAAGCGCTGCTCGTCGGCAAGCGCCTTGTCGGTGTACTTCATTCGGTTTCGCGAGAGTGTCGCGAGTGGCGATGTTTCTGTCATGCCCCAGCCTTGGATCATTTCGACGCCAAGCGTGTTCCAGAACCACTCGATCAGCGAGGGCGGCGGCGCTGAGCCGCCGCAGGTGACGCGCTCAAGGTGTGAAAAATCGTAGGCATCAGGATTGGCCTCATAGACAGATCGAAAGCCTTGCCAAATCGTCGGCACGCCGGCAGAAATCGTCACCTGCTCATCGGCCATCAGGCGACACAGCGCATCCGCTGTCATGTAGCGGCTCGGCAGCACTTGGCGGGCACCGAGCATGGTGGCGGCGAAGGGAATGCCCCAGCCAAAAGCGTGAAACATTGGCACGATACCCATGATGCAGTCGGTGGCCGAGAGCGACATGGCATCGGTCATGCACTGCGCGAATGTATGAAGATATTGCGACCTGTGCTCGTATTCAACCCCCTTGGGGTTGCCGGTGGTGCCGCTGGTGTAGCACAGGCCAAGCGGCGCATTCTCATCGAGAACTGGCCAGTCGTATTTGTCAGGGTGCGGGGCAATGAGCCCTTCGTAGTCTTCGGCGCCCGGCAGGCTCGTCTGCCAGTTCTCAAAGCCATCATCGACAGCGACAATGATCTTGCGCACGCATTTGAGTGTGCTTGCGATCGGCTCGAGCACGGGCAGCAGGTCGGCGCTGGCGATGATCACGCTATCTTCGGCGTGATTGATGATGTACTCAAGGTCTGTTGCTCCAAGGCGAATATTGATGGTGTGCAAGACTGCACCCATGCTGCAAATGGCGTGATAGCACTCAAGATGCCGGTGGTCGTTCCACAGGAAAGTGCCAACGCGGTCGCCTTGCTTGACGTCTGCTGCGGCAAGCGCGTGCGCAAGCTGGTGCGCACGGGCGCGAACTTGATCGTAGCTCAGCACCTTGGTGCCTGATGTGGTCGCGGTGACAATTTCGACATCCGGCGCGACTCGCGCACCGTTTTCCATCAAGGTGGATATCAATAGCGGGATTCGTTGCATGCCCATGTGGCGCTCCTTTTGCTTAAGTGTTCTCAGGTGATGGTTCAAACACCGGCCGATAAGCTCGCTGCAATCCGCTCGCGCGAATAGCCAAGCGACTCAAGGATCTCGCGCCCGTGCTCGCCGATGCCAGGCGCCGGGCCGGCGATGTCTTCCGGCGTCCGATCAAAGTGCGCCGCAGGCCTCGGCTGGCGCACACGGCCGACCACCGGATGGTCGAATTCGCGCATTAGGTCGTTGACCTTGACTTGCTTCTGAGTGTAAACCTCTTCGCGCCGCAAGATCGGTGCGCACGGGACGCCTGCTTCATCGAACTTTCGCAGCCATTCTTCGCTCGAAGATTCACGCAGTACGGCTTGCAAGAGTTCAATGCGCGCCGCCGCGTTCTTGATGCGCCCGGAAGCCGTCTTGAAGCGCTCGTCCGCAAGCCATTCGCTTCGATCCGTCGCACGACAGAGCCCGCGCCATTCAATGTCGGATACAGCGCCAACAGTGATATAGCCATTTTGCGTCTCGAATACGAGGTCTTGCGCAAACTGTGCACGCGAGCCATGCACTTCCTTTCCCACAAGGGTATGACCCACGAGACCCTCAGGCCAAAGATAAGCGACCATGGCATCGAGCATAGCGAGGCGCACATGCTGACCGATGCCTGTTCTTTCCCTCGCAAAGAGCGCTGCGGTCACGGCTTGCGCGGCGGTCAGCGCTGTGGTCTTGTCGGGAATGATGGTGCGCACCATTTTCGGCTGGCCTGTCGCGCCGTCGCTTTGAATATCGGCGAGGCCGCAGAGCGCTTGGATCACAGGGTCGTAAACGCGCTTGTGCGCATACGGGCCTTCTGCGCCGAAGCCGCTGACCGACACATAGATGATGTCGTCGCGAAGTGTGCGCACCCTGTCTTCGCCAAACCCCATGCGTTCAATCGTTCCGGGCCTGAAATTCTGCACAAAGACATCCGCCGTTGGAATGAGGTCGGCGAGCGCCTGCTGGCCTGCATCGCTCTTCAAATCAAGCGCAATCGAGCGCTTGCCGCGATTCAAGGAAATGAAACCTGTTGACATGCCATGACCACGATCCGACATGCGTCGCACCAAGTCGCCTTCTTTCGGCTCAACTTTGATGACATCGGCACCTTGGTCGGCGAGCAGCATGGTGCAGGCCGGCCCTGACACCATACTTGTCAAGTCGATGATGCGAACACCCACAAGCGGTCCTGGCATGTTGCTTACCCGACGGCCGCTTGCGCCACGCCTTTTGCCCAAGCGTAATCGGCCTTGCCGTTGACCGCACGCCGCACTTGATCGACGAATATGACCTGCCGCGGCAGCTTGTAGCCGGACAGGTGCGCCTTGGTCGCAGCGATAATTTCATCCGCCGCCAGACTCGACCCTTCGGCGAGGCTGGTCACGGCAACGATGCGCTGACCGAAGCGATCATCGGCAACGCCAACCACGAGGCAATCAAGCACATCTGGGTGGCGCTTCAAGGCTTCTTCAACTTCCTCCGGGAATACTTTCTCTCCGCCAGTATTGATGCAGTTGCTGCCTCTGCCGAGGAGTGTCACCGAGCCGTCTGCCTCGACCTTAGCGAAGTCGCCGGGGAAGCTGTAGCGCACGCCATCGATTTTGCGAAACGTCTTCGCCGACTTGGCTTCGTCCTTGTAGTAGCCGAGCGGCACCCCGCCGGAGAGTCCGACCATGCCGATCGCCTCCGACCCAGGCTCGATCAGCTTGTCGTTTTCATCAAAGACTTTGACACCTTCGGTGAGCGCGAACTTCGCGGTTTCGGCTGCCGCGCCGCGCGAAGAGATGGACATGCCCATGCCACCTTCGCTTGAGCCAAACGCATCCAAAAGCAGCATGTTGCCAAACTCGAGCAGGCTATCCTTGACTTCGCGGCTCCACATAACGCCGCTCGATACGATGCGCTTCAGGCTGCTGATGTTGTAGGGCTGGCTGTTTTCAGATGCAATCTGAAGCGCTTTCAACATGGGCTTGGCAAAGGCGTCACCGACGATGACAATATCCGTGGCGGCGTGCTTCTCGGCCAATTGCCACAGGATGTCCGCATCAAAGCGCGGGTGCGACATGGTCAAGGTAGCACCGCCGAGGTAGGCGAGTGCGATATGACCGAGCCAGATGCCTGTGCCGTGCATCAAGGGACAGGCGCACAGGCTCACGTTCGGTGCTTCAACGCCCGCCAGTTTTTCAATGCGATCAGGCACATCTGCAAGGCTTGTCGGTGGCTCGACACCGCGCAGCATAAGGCCGAGGCTGAGGCGCGAGGTGAATTCATCCTGCGAATACATGACGCCTTTCGGCATGCCTGTGGTACCACCTGTATAGAGCATGTAGACATCGGAACCTGGCCGCTCGATGCGCGCCATGGGGCTTGCGCTCGCAAGCGCCTGTTCATAGTCGAGCGCCCAGTCCTGCAGCGGCGCTCCGCCGTCATCCACCTGCACATATAAGCCAACCTTCGGCAGTTGCGAGCGAATCTCTTCAATACGCGGCTGAAACTCTGCTTGAAAGAAGAGCGCTTCGGCATCGGCGTTGTCAAGCAGGTAGACAAGCTCGCCTGATTGGTACCGGTAGTTGACATTGATCGGGATCATGCGTGCCTTGAATCCTGCGAGATGCGCCTCAATGTATTCGGCGCGATTACGCATGTAGATGCCGAACTTGGACTGCGGCTTGAGCCCGGACTCGACAAGCAGATTGGCGATGCGCGATGCGCGCGCATCAAGCTCAGCCCAACTGCGATGCTCGGTTGGCTCGTTCTCATGGCAAGCGATGATCGCCGGGCGATCCGGACAGGTGTCAGCGACGGTCTCATAAAGATTAGCGAGATGGAAATTCATGCCTGCTACATCTGTAAATGGCGGAAATGACGCACATTACACCAAGCAGGTGTTTTGGGCATGTTTCGCGCTTTAATAATCGGATCAGTCTCAATCGACTTGCATTTCCAAATGCACACCGGCATTCGAAGAAGCCACTGAAAGATGTTTGTCGAGCGTTGCAAGCGGCAATCCGCGCCGGATGGCAAGCTCCAAATACATAGCGTCGTACATGCTGAGCGTATGCTGGTCTGCCAAGTCAAGACATCGGTCGAAAACCGTATCCAAGTGCATTGGAACAACCTCCACAGGGAGGTCGCGCAGTAGCTGCTTCAAGCTGTCTAATTCATCTCGACGAATGCGTCCGAGCCGTACAGCCACAATCAGGCAGTTCGCGATTTCCATTGGCCAAAGTGCTGGCACCACTACGGATTCGAACATCAGCCGCTCTCGCAGGGCATCCGTGTTTGAATCAGCTTCGTCTGGGAACACCCAAGACATGGTGACTGAGCAATCCAAGACGAATGCCATCAGTTGCGGCGTCCTTCCTCAATCATTTCACGCACCGACAAGCCATCGAGACTATGCTCCGCTTGAAATCGCTTCAAGCCATCAATGGCATTGCGTATCTTATCCGGGTCGGCTTTTCACACCGGAATGAGTTCGGCGATCGGGTTGCCGTGCCGAGTAATGACGAACGATGCGCCTTGCCGAACCTTCTCGATAAGTTTCGGCAGATGCGTTTTCGCTTCAAAGGCTCCGATTTCGTTCACCAGAATACTCATCAACTAGTCTAAATCTAGTCTGAATATGTATACGGCGTTTGTCAATGCTCAATAAAGTGACGATTCAAACCTCCAACGATAGGCTCTCTGGAAACCGCGCCGCGCCGCGAGCCGTTTCGAGATCGATTTTTCCCTCGCGCACAAGAGCTTTCAACGCCTGATCAAGCGTGTTCATGCCGTTCGCTGCGCCCGACTGCATGGCTGAATAGATCTGCGCGATGCGGTCTTCGCGTATGAGATTGGCGATGGCGCGGGTGACGATGAGAATCTCTAGTGCTGCAACGCGCCCGCCTTGGGCGCCGGGCACGAGCACTTGCGAGACGACGCCGCGTAAGCTTTCGGAGAGCATCGAGCGGATCTCATTCTTTGTTTGCGCGGGTGCGGCATCGATGATGCGGTCAACAGTCTTGGCCGCTGAAGCTGCGTGCAGCGAACCAAGCACCAGATGGCCCGTCTCGGCGGCGGTCAGCGCGAGGCTGATGGTTTCAAGGTCGCGCAGTTCGCCCACAAGAATGACGTCCGGGTCTTGTCGCAAGGCAGCGCGCAAGGCATCCGCAAAGCTCTTAGAGTCGCGTCCGATTTGCCGTTGCGTGACGAGTGCCTGCATCGATCCGTGTAGATACTCGATTGGATCCTCCAAGGTGAGGATATGCACAGGCCGCCCTCGATTGATCTCATTGACCATGGCGGCGAGCGTCGTGCTCTTGCCCGAACCGGTTGCGCCGGTGACGAGTAGGATGCCGTTCGGCAGTGCGCACATGCGCTTCAGGACATCTGGCAGGCCAAGCGCGTCCATGCTTGGCGGCTGCGACGCAATCGCGCGAAAACTTGCTGCGAGACCTGATCGGGTGCGAAAGGCATTGACTCGGAATCGTTCGCCCGCCTTGAGTGAAACCGCGAAATCAACTTCATCTCCCGAAGCAAACGCACGTTGCTCGTCTTCCGGCATCGCTCTATTGAACATCTGCTCAAGACTCAATTCATCGAGCGGCGCGCATTCTTCCGTCTTCAGCGTGCCGTCAACGCGCATCACCGGCGGCGCACCGCTTCGCAAGTGCAGATCCGATGCGCCGCGTGTGCGCATGGCGCTCAAGAGTTGTTCGAGTTCGCTGTGCATCCGCCACCTCTAGTTTAGAATTTCCGGCCTTCCATAAGCGAGTGCGGAGTGCATTGTGAACATCGTGGCGCGCATCGGTGAAGTCAGGGCGCAGCTCCTTCAAAGCCGCGCCTTGCCGCATGGCACGCCGAGGCTGATCGCCGTTTCGAAGACGAGAAGCATTGAAGAAATACGTTGCGCAGCCTCCGCAGGTATTGAAGATTTAGGCGAAAATTATGTGCAGGATGCGCTGCCGAAAATCGCGGCCACCGACGATCTTGAACTCAACTGGCACTTCATCGGACGTATTCAAAGCAACAAGGTGCGAGATCTCGCACAGCATTTTGAGTGGATTCACACATTGGACCGGGCGAAAGTCGCACAAGGACTCAACCGATTTCGCAAAGGCGAGCCGCTCAATGTGTGCATTCAACTCGACTTGGAAGCAGGCGAGCGGCGCTATGGAGTAGCGCCTCGCGAACTTGGTGCCCTCATAAGGGAAGTGGACTCCCTCACAAATCTTTGCCTTCGCGGCCTTATGCTCATGCCCGCACCAGGTAAGGACGAAGCGGCCTTGCGCGCTGTGTTCGCCCAAGCCAAGGATATCTTTGATGCCACCAAAAGCACAGTCTCCCGGCCCGAATCTTGGGACACCCTGTCCATGGGCATGAGCGGCGATTACCCCGTCGCCCTTGAAGCAGGCAGCAATTGCGTGCGGGTTGGCAGCGCGATTTTCGGGCCGAGGGCGTAGTCGCTCGTTGTCATTCCAATCGTGCGGGTTAGAATTGGCGATTCATTTGAGCTTTTTGGCGCATCTTGACGTCTATGACCCAATCTGATTTTCGTATCGCCTTTGTCGGCGGCGGCAACATGGGCGGCAGTATTCTTTCCGGGCTGCTCGACAGCGGTGCGCCTGCCGACGAATTCATGCTGATTGAGCCAGATGAAAGCAAGCGTCAAGCCTTCTCTGCGCACGGCGTTGCGTGCGTTGGCGAGGCCGATGCGCGGCTCTTCAGCGCCGAAATGGTGCTGTTCGCGGTCAAGCCGCAAGTGATGGGGCAGGTCGTAGCGGGTCTGCGTGAGCACCTTTGCGTAGAACATCTCATCGTCAGCGTCGTCGCCGGTGTATCGAGCAGTTCGATTGCGCGCATGGTGGGCTTTGAGTCTGCCGTTGTGCGCGCTATGCCGAATGTGCCCGCGCTCTATCGCGCTGGCGCTGCCGGACTGTTCGCCAATGCAAAAGTGAGTGCTGCGCAGCGCCGTCTCGCTGAGCAGATGCTTGCAGTCGTCTGCGACACCGAATGGTTCGAAGACGAAGCGCTCATTGATACCGTGACTGCGATCTCTGGTTCCGGCCCTGCCTACTTCTTCTATATGATGGAAGTCATGCAATCAGAGGCCGAAGCGCTTGGTATGGGCGCCGACGCAGCGCGGCACCTTGTGGCAGCCACTGCTTATGGGGCTGGATTGATGGTGAAGCGTTCTGACACTGATTTTTCTGAATTACGACGCATGGTGACATCGCCGAAAGGCACCACGGAAGCCGCCATCACGACCTTCGAGAGCGAAGGCGTGCGCGAAGCCTTGTCCAAAGGCATTCAATCATCTTGGCAACGGTCGCAGGAATTAGGAGCTTAAGTTCGATGGATAATTCGATGATTGCGGGCTTTTCGCTCATCGCTGGCTTGGCGCTTGACCTTGCTGCCTTGGTAGCGGCTGCGCGCTTTCTCTTGCAGGCAGCCGAGGTTGATGGATACAACCCCATTGCCCAATACGTCATCCAAGTCACGAATCCGGTACTCGCACCGTTTCGTATCATCCTGCCGTCGCAAGGGCGGGTGGACATGGCATCCCTCGTTGCCGTTTGGCTGCTTCAAATTGGGCAGGTTGCGCTATTTCATGAACCGGCGCTCGGAGTGTTCCTGCTTGGCGCGCTGGTGAAATCGCTGGTGCTGTTCGCGAACCTCTTTTTCTTCGCATTGATCGCCATCGTTGTCCTCAGTTTTGTCGCGCCTGTGAGCAGCCATCCGGGCGCCGTCATCCTGCGACAAGTGACCGAACCCCTGCTCGCGCCGGTCAGGCGCCTCATTCAACCGGTCGGAGGCATTGACTTTTCTGTTCTTGTGGTACTTTTTGCGCTGATGATCGTGCGCGGCAATCTGCTGCCGTGGCTTGGGGCGCTTGTCGGTCTGTAGAATTGAATGGAGGCCAAGGATGAAGCGGGTTTTCCGCAGGATTCGGTAGGGCTGGTTGTCCCGCAGCGTGCAGGCTGGGATGCCACCTTCGCGCTTAAATCCGGCGCTCAGCTGCCGGGCTACGAATTGGTCTATGAGACCTACGGCGAACTGAATCACGCAAAGAGCAACGCTGTGCTGGTTTGTCATGCGCTCTCCGGCAATCATCACGCCGCGGGCTATCATGCGGGCGATTCGCGCCCCGGCTGGTGGGAGACGGCGATTGGCCCGGGCAAGACCATCGACACAAATCGTTTCTTCGTGGTGTCGCCAAACAACATCGGCGGCTGCCATGGCAGCACCGGTCCTAATTCAATCAATCCGCAGACCGGCAAGGCATGGGGCACCGAATTTCCGCAAGTCACCGTCGAGGACTGGGTGGCCAGCCAAGCTGCGCTCGCCGACCGGCTCGGCATCGAGCGATTCGCAGCAGTCATCGGCGGTAGTCTTGGCGGCATGCAAGCGCTTTATTGGGCGATTGAATACCCTGATCGAATCGCTCATGCGGTCGCTATCGCCTCGGCGCCTTGGCTGTCGGCGCAGAACATCGCCTTCAACGAAATTGCGCGGCACGCCATTCAAACAGATCCGGACTTTGCTGGCGGAAGCTTCTTGGAAGCAGGGAAGACTCCTGAGCGCGGGCTGATGCTGGCGCGAATGCTTGGCCATGTCACCTATCTTTCAGGCTTTGGCCTTGGGCAGAGGTTTGGCCGAGAGGTGAGGCGAGGTGACTTGTCGGGCCGAGGGCCGCTTGAGTTTGAGGTCGAGAGCTATCTTCATTATCAAGGCAGAAACTTCGCTGGCAAATTCGATGCCAACTCCTATGTCAACATCACGCGCGTGCTTGACCTCTTTGATCTTGGCGCTAAGCACGGCGGCGACCTTGTGCGCGCTTTCAAGGACGCCACTTGCCATTTTCTTGTGCTGGCGTTTAGTTCAGACTGGCGCTTTTCGCCTGAGCGCTCCAAGGAAATTGTCGATGCCTTGGTGGCGGCTAGGAAAGGCGTTGTCAGCGCCGTGATAGAAACCGAGCACGGACACGATGCGTTTCTCTTGCGGGAGCCGGAGGCCTACCATAGGCTCTTTCGTACCTATATGGACCGTGTGGCCTTGGACTTTGCGTGAGCACCTGTTGATCACACGATGCGACCAGACCTCGAAATCATCAGCGACCTCATAGCGCCTGAATCAAGGGTGCTCGATCTTGGTTGCGGCTCAGGCGCACTGCTTTTCCATTTGCAGGCGCACAAGTCGGTCAACGGCTACGGACTTGAGATTGATCGCGAGCAAATCCTTGAGTGTGTCGCGAAAGGCGTCAATGTCATCGAGCAAGACCTTGACGAGGGCCTCTCTCATTTTTCCGATGACAGCTTTGATTTTGTTGTGATGACCGAAACGCTTCAGGCGGTCAAGCGCCCCGATCAAGTGATTGCTGAGATGCTGCGCATCGGTCGCGAAGCGATTGTCACCTTTCCTAATTTCGGCCATCTCGCCTGCCGCCTGCAAATCGCCCTCAAGGGTCGCATGCCTGTGACGGGTCACTTGCCGAATCAGTGGTACGACACGCCCAACATCCACATGTGTACCTTTCGGGATTTTGAGCAATTTTGCCGCGAGAAGGGCATCCCGATTCGCGAGCGCTTTGTGGTGAACAATGTGTACAACAACAACTGGTTGATTAATCGTTTGCCGAATCTCTTTGGCATCACGGCCTACTATCGGATTGGTCGGGCATGAAGCGTTTTCTCTTTCTTGCGGTGCTGGGGTTGTTCGCAAACCATGCTTGGTGCGAACAGTTCATTGAGATTGGAGACTATCAAGCGCACTACATGATTATGGACACGCTGAGCCTTGAGCCTGAAGTCGCCAGGGTCTATGGCATCGATCGCGCCCGCAACCAGTCGATCTTGACGGTTTCAGTCTTGGATGTCGGCGGCGCGTCAGTGACCGCGCACATCACAGGCAGTGCCACCAACCTGCTCGGCGTGGCACAGGCGCTTATCTTCAAAGCAGTGACCGAAGGCGAGGCCCACTACGCTATTGCCAACTTGAAGCACAGTGAAGAACAGATGCGCTTTTCGTTACAAGTGCGAACACCCGACGGGCAGGTGCATCAGATGAGGTTTGAGCAGAAGCTCTACCCTGGCATTGAGTAGGTGCTGCTGGTCAGTTGTTGACATCGAGCAATTGAAACTTTGTCACTGGCTTCCAAGCCGACCCTTCGCGCTCAATGATCTGCCAATTCGCACCGTCCGGCCCGCGCATGACGAAGCTGCGCTCATCGAACTCGTTATCCTGCACCGATCCGGGATGCAATCCGGCCTCCAACGCTAGGCCGTGCACCTGATCAAGGCGCGGCGTCCATAAGGAATGCAGCGTGATGCCAAGTTCCCCCGGGCGTTGCCGGTCAGAGCGGTCATCCGCCATGTGCAAGCCGTGCAACGAGAAGAATTTGAGCTTGCCGCTGACATCATTCGGAGAGACAAAGCCTCGATACCAATGCGAGCGCCCCGGTTCCATCAGGAACACCGTCCGCGGGCCCTTTTGCCAATCGCCGCTCACGACCGGATCATTTTCGGACATAAAGCCAAACACGCTTTCGTAGTAATCAGTGACTTCGCTCAGGTCCCCTGACACAATAAAGCTGTGGTGGGTGAATTCGCTGGTGCCAAGTGGCGAGTGCTCGCCGATTACCCCATAGCCTGGAATCGTGTAGCCGTAGCGCTGAAAAAAGACATGGTTGAACCATGTGCCATAGACGGCCATCTCGCGAACACCGACGCGCCGATTGACGATGCTTGGTGTGCCCTCGCTGGCGTCGTAGAGATCATCAAAGATGGGGCCGGCGAGCAGCCAGGCTTGCCCTGCTCGCTCGCGCAGGTCGGTAAAGACATCGGCAATCCGGACAATGTCTCGAGTGCGCATGACCGCGATTCGGGTGCCGATAGTTTCGGGCGGCGCGTATCCGACCCCGGGGCCTGTAGGCTTGGCCCATTCAAGTAGACGAATCAGGCCATGCGCATCGACTTCGCCGTTTTGCAGCCGAACGCTGCGCAGCGCGGAATCAACGCCATACAGACCGCTCGCCTCGACAGATGTGATGTCCGCTGATGCCACCTCGGTGAAGCCGAATTGCGCAAAATATTCAAGCGCCGGAGCGGCATCCGATACACCAACTATGACCTCGTAGACACCGCTGATGCCGGTGTCCGGGCGTTCATCCGCGTTGCCGGGCACTGCCCACAGCAACGAGAATGCGAGAATTGCGAGAATACTGATGGGTCCCTGCATGATATCTGTTCCGCATGTGATCGAATTGCGATGATGCACCGAGTCTCGCTGCTCGTGCAAATGCGCATTGCTATACTCCCTCGTCCGCAGCAGCAGGACATTAGGCGCAGCTCCAGCGATGCCCGTACACGCAGACGATCACGCACCAAGGCCCGCCAAGCTGGCTTCAGCTTGGCTCGCCCTGTGTCGAGACATTGCGGATTCAGGCGAACTTCGGCGGCAGTATCTCGATCAGCACCTTGCCTATATCGAATCGGTGATGGATAGGGTCGCCGTCGCCGGGCCGCTGTCGCACGAAGCCGGCGCGAGTTTTTCGGGCAGCTGCTTTATCTACCATGTCGAGAATCTCGCGGCTGCCGAGTCGCTGCTTCACAACGACCCCTACTATCAGGCGGGGCTGTACGAGTCAGTGGAGCTACATGCGTTCCGCCCTGCCGCCGGCATCTGGATTGGTGGCGCTAGTTGGTGATTTTTTGGTGATTGATGGGTCTTGTGATTTTCTGAGGCGTTGTACCGGCTCAGAAACATTTCGGAACTTTCCTCATCAAGGAATTCTGATAGAATTGACGGTGTTCATTCGCCTTGAAAAGTAGAAAGGAACAGCC
>JAPYNO010000029.1 GCA_028283025.1 Pseudomonadales bacterium
CGTCTCGTCGAGCACCGGGATGGGGGACGAAAAGGTCTCTGTTTCCGGCCCGCAACCGCAACCATCACCGGCTGAAATCGAGTTTTTCAGGATCGACTAGATATCTTATCAAATTCAAGACTGATCCCGCTCAAACCAGCAAAAAGAGAGTTAAGCCGGTCGAGTTGGTCGTGAGAGTCGCAGAGAAACTGGCGCTGGTGGGGATCGGGGACATGGCGTCGGCGAACCGGTACATCAGGGAGGTGTACATGCCAGCGTTCAACAGGGAGGTCGTGCGGCCGGCGAGGGAGGTCAGGTCGGCGTTCGTGCCGATGGCGGACCTGTTGTCGCTGGACAACATCCTGTGCGAGGTGCACGGGCGGACGGCGGCTGTCAATGCCGAACAGTCAAAGCGCAATGCGGGAGGTGGCCGGATCGGGGTCTGCGAAAGCGGACGGATTAAATGTTCTTAAACCGGACAAATCTATTGGTTGCCAACACTTATTAACAACGGAGAAAGCAGTTCCAAAGGGATTTCGAGTGCGAGTCAGAGCGCTTACCATGCCTAATTTTTTAAGTAAAACTTGAAATTCCAATTCACTTTTTCGCACAATATGCGGTACACGAATTGAATATCCGCTCTCGGTGCGAGCACATGCTGGCATCGCAGACCGAGGAAAGGGAAGCATATGGACAACAAGTATTCAAGCCTGCTCGCAATGACATATCTTTGCAATGTGTTCTCCCACAACAAGGACCGCAAATCAAAAGCGGCAAGGAATCTTGTCGAATGGATTCAGGACAGGGCGGACTGGTCGCTTCCGCGGGTGCTGGAAGGTTGCGAGACATCCAACGAAATACGTGGGAAGGACTGGAAGCTTGTGCGAAAAGACTGGAAGCTTCTGCTGCCTGCGCTCCGCTCCCTGCGCTCGGGGCTTGAGAACACCTCGCTGGACGCCGCGGCTATGCACTTGGGTAGGCTCGCGCAACATTTGCAACTCGAGTGCGATGATATGGCGATCATCGAACTCGTGCTGCGCTACAAAACGGACCGCTTGATAGAGTCGCTCAGCGACGAAGTCTTTTTTGTCCACCCGCGTTTCGGACATCCCTTCCTCTCAATCAACAACCCCATACTGCCGCAGATGCTGGGCATTCCTGCTGCCCGCTTTCGCCAGCGGCTGACATCCGATTCGATGTTGATGCGCTCTGGAGTGCTGCAGATCGACTCGGATGGAGAGCTGTTGCTGCTTGACCAGATCATGCGCTTGGCGTACCAGCCTTTCGACCCAAATGAAGATGTGCCTGAACTACTGTTTGATGTGGCGCCAAAAGCCGAGCTTGAATGGCAGGACTATGACCATGTCGCACGCGCCCGTGACCATGTCGAAAGCTTGTTTCGGGGTGCGCTTGACACTCGCGCAACTGGCGTCAATGTGCTCTTGTACGGACCGCATGGCACTGGCAAGACTGAGTTCTGCAAGGTGCTGGCCGAACGGCTGGGCGTGCCCGTTTACAGCATTGGGGAGTGTGGCGAGGACGGCCACATGCCAAGCGGAAAGGAGCGTCTCGGAGAACTGCTGTTGGCGCAGCGCGTGCTCGGCGACCCTGGCAACGCGATTCTGCTCCTTGATGAGATGGATGATGTGCTCTCCGAGCCTACGCATGAATGGGCGCTCGGCTTGTCTTCTGCCACGTCGAAACGCGGCGCACTCAGCTCGAAGGTCGGCATGAACCGCCTGCTCGAAGAAGTCCGCGTACCGGTGCTGTGGACAACCAATTGCACGCATGGTGTGTCTCCCGCGATTCTACGCCGCATGATGTTCGCATTCGAACTGCGTCAGCCCTCTCCCGGGGTGCGGGCGCGCATCTGGTCGCGCCAGCTTGAGAAGCACGGCATCCGTGCCTCCGATGAGGACGCGAGGACGCTCGCAAGGCACTACGATGTGACGCCCGGTATCGCTGTCGGAGCGACCAAGGCGGCGCACCTCATCAAAAAAGGAGACATTGGCACCGTGCGTTTCGGCGTGCAGAGCTTGTCGAAGCTTGTCTATGGAGAGAAGCCTCCGAAGGAAGCCGCGGCGAGGATTGACCCCGCGCTCGTGTCCGCCGACGCCGATGCGTCAAAGCTTGCAGAGCGGCTCGCGAAGCGCGGCCCCGGCAGGATGTCAATTTGCCTGCACGGGCCGCCAGGGACTGGCAAGAGCGCCTTTGTGCGCTATCTTGGCGAAAGAATGGACATTGAAGTCGTGCAGAAACGCGCCTCTGACCTGCTTTCCATGTGGGTCGGCGGGTCCGAAGCGAACATCGCGCAGGCGTTCGAGGAGGCGCGCGACAATGGCCATTTTCTCGTGTTCGACGAGGCTGATTCCCTGTTATCCGACCGGCGCCACGCGCAGCGCAACTGGGAGGTCAGCCAAGTCAACGAGATGCTCACTTGGATGGAACACCACCCGCTGCCCTTCGCCTGCACCACCAACTATATGGATCGCCTCGACTCGGCGACGCTACGACGCTTTGATTTCAAGATGGCGCTCGGCTATCTCTCAGCCGAGCAGGCGATGATCGCGTTCCGCAGCTTTTTTCAGCTTGAGCCGCCGCGAAGCATGAGCGCCTTGCACGAGTTGACGCCGGGCGATTTCGCACTTGTACGCCGCAAGGCGGAAGTGCTAGGCGCGCTGCAAGACCGTGAGGCGCTAGTCGATATGTTGCGAGAGGAATGCGAGGCCAAGCCCGGCAGCCGCAGGCAAATCGGGTTCGCGGCGTAAGGGGGACGTCATAGAGACTATAATTCCCAAGCAACTAGATCGCATGGCAGACCAACTCGACAATCGCCCCGTCTTTACCATTGTGATGGGATGCAATGGCGCAGGGAAAAGTGCGTGGAAGCGTCTACACTACGATGTATTGCCGACTGTGTACTTCGACCAAGACAGTATTGCGGGTGGGATCGGCGATTGGAACGGTGAAGATGCGAGATTAAGAACTCGCCAATATGTAGATCGTGAGATTGAAAGGTGTTTTGAAGAACGGCTGTGTTTTGGGATTGAAAGTACGTTCTCAGGAAGACCGGGGCCGGAGATCGTCAAACGGGCGATGAGAGAAGACTATCGAATCGAAGGTTTGTATCTAGGCACAGAACAACCCGAATACAACATCAGACGCATACAACGTCGCGTGGATCAAGGCACTGGTCACTCGGTGGACAGCAAGCTTGTGCCGGAACGATATAAATGGAGTTTGTCGAACCTTAGACGCAACGTTGAATGCTTCGACCAATTGGAGCTCGTCGATAACTCAATAGAAGACGAGCTAGGAATCCCCCAACCGATTGAACAATGCGTCCTTGAGAAAGGAGAAGTTGTCTCGAAGCAAGCGCAACTCGCAGACTGGTGTCGTAGCTGGCTCGATGCTGTCGAACAGGCGAGAGCCTCACAAAACAGGCTTGATGCCAAGCAAAAGAGGGTATAGGTATTCTCTACTTTCAACCTGTAGAGAGAATCCGCCAAGGCGGAGAGTAGTCTATGATGCGCATAGTGCGTCCGCCCTTGAGACCTTGTGCAATGATGAAAACGTGCTTGACCTCCACATCCCTGCTGATCGCAAGCCTGCTCTTGTCCGGTTGTGGCTTTCAGCTTGCCACCACCGGTATCGGTGATTCATTCGATAGCTATCAGCTTTCTGCGCCAGCCTCTTCCAAGGTTTCCAAGAGCCTTAAGCGTCAGCTTGGCGATCATGGATTGAGCGCAAGCGGTGTGCGCCAAGTGAGCTTTCAAATATTGCGTGAATCCTTCAGCGCTGGTCGGTCTCTTGCTTCAAGAGCCGCAACGCCTGTCGAGAATCAGCTCAATCTTGCGATTGAAGCCATGATCACCCTGCCGGACGAGGCGCCGTTTCGCGTTGAGTACAAGCTGCACGACTTCTACCCAATCAATTTTCGTGACCCGCACGGTATTCGCGCGCTGCGCAGCGAGCTTGAAGATCGACTCGCGGCGCAAGCGGCGGATCTGCTGATTGCATCGGTGAACAACCGCCTTGGAGATTGAGGCACGATCAAGTGCCGCAAACGCTTGATTTCCTTGAACGCGACTTGAAGCGGCTCGACATGAGGCCGCTGTATCTCGTATCAGGCGACGAATCGCTCCTTGTCAGTGAAGCGGCCGAGGCCGTGATTGCGCGTGCGGCGGCGCTTGGCTTTTCCGAGCGCGAGATTCATTTTGGTGAAGACGGGCAGAAATTTCGCTTCAACTACCTGCGTGAGCAGGCTGGCGCCGCTTCGCTTTTTGCGTCAATGCGCGTGCTTGATATTCGCGTGCCACGCGCACACATCGACCGAGCCGCTGCGAATGCGATTGTCGAATACCTTGAGCGGCCATCTTCCGATGTCTGCGTGGTGATTCGAACAGGGCAGTTCGAGGCGAGGCAGCGCAACACCGCCTGGTTCAAGAAGCTCGACCAGGCCGCCTGCACGGTACTCATCTGGCCGCTCAAGGAACGTGAACTCGTGCCTTGGCTCGTGCGGCGCGCCGAAAAAGCTGGCTTTCACTTGTCTCAGGACGCGCTTCGCTTTCTCGCCATGCAGGTGGAAGGCAATCTGCTTGCCGCCGCGCAGGAAATCGAAAAGCTTTCCGTGATGGCAGATGCTTCGGATGGTGCGCCACTATCACTTTCCGAGGTGCGGGCCGAAGTCGCGAATTCGGCGCATTTCAACGGCTTTCAGCTTGTTGATGCGGCCTTGGAAGGCTCGCCGCGGCGCGTGGCGAGGCTCATTCGCAGCCTCGTGCTCGAAGGCGAGGAGCCTATGCGACTGCTCGGCCTTGTGGTGAGTCAACTGCGCATGATGACCGGTAGCGGGCGTCAGATTCCCGCATTCAAGCGCCGTTTGATCGAAAATGCGCTCGACCGAATCGGCACTGCTGGCGTGCAGGGGCTGCTGCGCGACGCCGAGCAGATAGACCGGCAAGTCAAGGGCGTTGAGCCAGGAGACCCTTGGCGTTCAATGGAGCGGCTGCTGCTTGGTCTTGCGGGTGTGCGTCTGACCGCTTAATCCTCGGTGAGTTCCTCACCACGAGCGAGGATTCGCACCTCGCCGCCATCGTTCGAGAATCGAGACACCGATGTATTCTTCGGTCGCACACAAATGACGCGGTCATCGCCGGTGGCGAGGCCGAAGGCGACGTTGATGGCGATGAAGTGCGAAAAATAGATTCGCGGCGTGTCCGCACCGAGCAAGCAGTCGATGAGCTGCGATCGCCACTTGGCCTGGCGTGCGCCGACATCCGGCCAGCGGCCGGTCATAATGCGGGCGAGCCACTCGCCGCGGTCGTTCATATCAACGCCTTCGCTTGGAATTTCTGAGACGCGCGGCTCAATGGCCGCGGGTCTTCTCCAAGCCGCTTCGAGCGGCGCGGCTGTCTCGCGCGCTCGCTTGAGCGGGCTCGAAAAGAGTTCATAATCGGTCAAGGCGACAAGCCGCTCCGAGACGGCAGCCGCCTGCCTGCGGCCGAGCGCTGAGAGCCCTGGGTCAGTGCTGGTGCGAAAGCTCTCGCTCGCTTCGCCGTGGCGCACCATGATGATTTCCGGCATGTTTTGAGAATCTCTCCGTGATTTAATGCCTAGTTTGACGCAAAGACGCTCGATTGATCAGCTTGAGATGACGAAACCCGCAGAACAGATCACCAGTCTCAGCCAAGCTCGGCGACTTGATGGGGAAGTGGACACCATGAAAGTCTTTGGCTTCGCCTGTCCGTTTGCGGTCAGAAAATTCGCAGCCGCCGACGAACATGTGCCCCAACTCGACGATGCCTACCAGTTCGACCCGGCGACCACGCTCGCAATTCTGGCTGGCTTCACCTTCAACCGCAGAGTCATGATCCAGGGCTATCACGGCACTGGCAAGTCAACGCACATCGAACAGGTCGCCGCAAGGCTCAACTGGCCGTGCGTTCGCATCAACCTCGACAGCCACATCAGTCGCATTGATCTTGTCGGCAAAGATGCCATTACCCTGCGCGACGGCAAGCAAGTGACCGAATTCAAGGAGGGCCTTTTGCCCTGGGGTCTGCAAAGCGGCGTGGCGCTTGTCTTTGACGAATATGATGCTGGCCGTCCCGATGTCATGTTCGTCATCCAGCGCGTACTAGAGGCCGACGGCAAGCTGACGCTGCTTGACCAGAGCCGAGTGATCAGCGCGCATCCGCATTTTCGACTGTTTGCCACCACCAATACCATCGGCCTCGGCGACACGACCGGGCTCTATCACGGCACTCAGCAGGTCAACCAAGGGCAGATGGACCGCTGGAACATCGTCACCACGCTCAACTATCTTGAGTCGGAAGCAGAAGTGGACATCGTGCTCTCCAAAGTCCCAGACTGGCGCACAGAAGAAGAGCGCAGCCTCGTGCGCCGCATGGTGGCGCTCGCCGGTCTCACGCGGCGCGGCTTCATGCAGGGCGAGGTGTCTGTTGTCATGTCGCCGCGTACGGTGCTTACTTGGGCTGAGAACATGACCATCCTCAAAGACTGCGCGCTCGCTTTCAGGCTGACTTTTCTCAATAAGTGCGACGAGCTGGAACGTGACACGGTTGCCGAGTACTATCAGCGAGCGTTCGGCGAAGACTTGGGCGATTTGACGCAAGAGATCACACTTGAGGGTAAGGGATAGTGCCGCGGCTCGCCGGAGCACCACTCGAAGACTTTCAGCAGGCGGCGCAAGCCGCCATGCGCGCCGTCTCGCAGGATGACGCCTTGCAAGTGGCTTTCACCACGGGCACACCCAAGCTGTCCGGCTCGAACGCCGAAATCCCGGCGCCGACCATTGGCTGCGACCGCTTCGAACTCGATGCTATCCGTGGTGTCGGCGACGAGTTTGCACTTCGCAGGCGCTACCATGATCCGGCGGTACACGCCGCCTGTTCGCCCAAGGCGGGCATGGGACATGAAATGTTCCGCTGGATCGAGGAGGCGAGGGTGGCGGCGGTCGGTGCGCGCGACTACGCAGGGGTCGCCAAGAACTTGGATGTCGCGCTTGAGTCGCTGTGTCGGCAGGCAGCGTTTGACACCATCACCACCGAGACGCAAGCGCCATTGTCGATCGCCGTTGGCTTTCTCGTGCGCGAAGCATTGACTGGTCGCGCGCTGCCGCCCTCAGCCGAGAACGTCGCGCGCCAGTGGCGCGGCTGGGTCGATGAACGCGCAGGCCAGACCATTGAAGCGCTGAAAGCACACATCGGCGAACAGGCCGAGTTTGCGCACACATGTCGGCAGATCTTTGACGACCTCGGCATTGAAGCCGAGTTTGACGAGCCCTTCTCTGGCGATACCGAAGAGCAGCCGGAGGCCGCAAGCGATGCCGACGAGGGCGACCTCAATCTGATGCCGGACACTTCCGACGCTTTGGAAGAAGAATCCGAGGAAGGCGAGGAAACCGAAACCCTTGCCATGGAAATGGCTGATGCCGAATTTTCTGAACTGCAAAGCGACTCCGATCAAGCCGAAGCGCCGCCGGAGACGCCTGTTGACGAATTCGGGCGCATTCGGCCTGACCTCAACTATCACGCCTATACAGACGCCTTTGATGAGACGGTGCGTGCGAGCGAACTGTGCCCCAAAGACGAACTCGCACGACTGAGAAATCTGCTTGATCAGCAGCTTCTGCCGCTTCGCGCCGCCACCGCCAAGCTCGCTAATCGCTTGCAAAGACGGCTGCTTGCGCGCCAGAACCGCTCCTGGGAGTTCAATCTCGAAGAGGGTCTGCTCGATACGCACAGGCTCGCAAGCATCGTCACCAATCCAAATACTGCGCTCGCGCACAAGCGCGAAAAGGACTCGGACTTTCGCGACACGCTCGTGTGCATGTTGATTGACAGTTCAGGTTCCATGCGTGGTCGCTCAATCGGTATCGCGGCGATTTGTGCGGACATTCTCGGACGCACGCTTGAGCGCTGCTCGGTGAAGGTTGAAATCTTGGGCTTCACGACGAGCGCGTGGCGCGGCGGCCGCGCTCGCGAATTGTGGATAGAGCAGGGCAAGCCGAACGCGCCAGGTCGCCTCAATGACCTTCGCCACATCATCTACAAGTCCGCTGAAGAGCCGTGGCGACGAATCAAGGCGAATCTCGGCCTTATGATGCGCGAGGAGCTCTTGAAGGAGAACATCGACGGCGAAGCGCTTCTCTGGGCGCACAACCGTATCGCCACGCGCCCGGAGCAGCGCAAGATTCTCTTGGTGATTTCCGACGGACTGCCAGTGGACAATTCGACACTGCTTGCCAATCCAAGCGATTATCTCGTCAGCCACTTGAAGTATGCGATCAATAGCATCGAAGCGCATTCGCCGGTCGAGCTTGTTGCGATTGGCATCGGCCATGATGTCACTCACCACTATTCGCGCGCAGTAACCATCACCGATGCCGAGCAGCTTGGCGGCGCCATCATGGAGCAGCTTGCTGATCTCTTTATGCAGCAGGGTAGGAGCCGCCCGTGAGTCGCCGTCAAGCGCTTATGAGGGCGCTTGATGCCTACCGCTACAGGCAAGAATGTGCGGTGCGTGATCGTGTGCGTTCCTTGGTGGCCGATGAGCCGCGCTGCTTCGAGAACGACTGCTGGCAAGGACACATCACGGGCTCTGCGTGGATACTTTCGTCCGACAGATGTGAATGCCTGTTGATTCTGCATAAGAAGCTTGGCAAGTGGCTGCAGCCGGGTGGTCACAGTGACGGCAGCCCGGACACGTGGGGCGTGGCGCTGCGCGAGGCAGAAGAAGAAACAGGCCTGCATCCCACGCTCTTGAGCGATGAGATATTCGACCTTGATGTGCACGAAATTCCGGCACGAGGCGACGACCCTGCGCACCTGCATTTTGATATGCGCTTCGCGATGTCGGTGGATGCCGCGCGAGCGCCCGTGGCGAGCAGCGAGTCAAATGCGATTGCCTGGGTGCCGCTTGCGGCGATCTCAAGCTACACGCGCGAAGAATCAGTGCTGCGCATGGTGCGTAAGACCGCTAATTTGAAAACGCTCAACAACAAATAGAAGTGACAAGAACTAGCCACACACACTTGATTCGAGCGCTCCATGCCGCTATGCTGACATTCCATCTTGGCGTGCCCGGCAGGTGGCAATCAGCAAGCTAGATGGATTCCTTATATCCCCTTACGGTCACCTCGCGAGAAGAGCGAAAAGAGACGCAAACGCGTTTTATTTTCGTTACAGGTGGGGTTGTCTCCTCGCTCGGAAAGGGTGTGGTGACGGCTTCCTTGGCATCGATTTTGGAAGCGCGCGGGCTTTCAATCAACGTCCTCAAGATGGACCCCTACATTAATGTTGATCCGGGCACGATGAGCCCGTTCCAGCACGGCGAAGTGTTTGTCACGGCCGATGGTGCCGAAACTGATCTCGATCTCGGTCACTACGAGCGTTTCATGCGCGTGCGCATGTCGCGCGAGAACAACCTCACTGCCGGTGGCATCTACGAGACGGTCTTGAAGCGCGAGCGGCGCGGCGATTACCTTGGTGCCACGGTGCAAGTGATTCCGCATATCACCGATGAGATCAAGCATCGCATTGTCGGCGTTGGCGAGGGCCACGACATCGCGATTGTCGAAATTGGCGGCACCGTCGGCGATATCGAGTCCTTGCCTTTTTTAGAAGCGGCGCGCCAGCTTCGCCTTGATGTCGGTTCCGAGCGCTGCATGTTTATTCATTTGACACTAGTGCCCTATATCGCTACGGCTGGCGAAACCAAGACCAAGCCAACGCAGCATTCCGTCAAGGAATTGCGCTCAATCGGCCTCATGCCGGATGTGCTCGTGTGCCGCTCAGAGTCGCCGTTGAATAAAAGCGCACGCGAGAAGATCGCCCTCTTTTGCAACGTCGAGAAGCGGGCGGTCATTTCCTTGCCGGACCTGCCCTCGATCTATGAAGTGCCGCTCAAGCTTGGCAAGGAGGGGCTCGACGCCTTGGTGGCGCGTAAACTCTGCCTTGATGGTCATCCGGGTGATCTCTCCGACTGGCTGCATGTGGTCGAGGCCGAACAAACAGCCGACTGCGAAGTAACGGTGGCGATGGTCGGCAAGTATCTCGACTTGCCCGATGCATACAAATCGCTCATGGAAGCCCTGCAGCATGCTGGTCTTCATACCCGCGCCAAGGTCAACGTCATGTCGGTGGACAGCGAGTTGATCGAACGCGATGGCTGCGATGTCCTGCGTGATGTCGATGCGATTCTGGTGCCCGGCGGCTTTGGCGACCGCGGCTTCGAAGGCAAGGTTATCGCAGCGGGCTATGCGCGTGAATACGGCGTGCCGTATCTCGGCATCTGCTATGGGCTGCACGCGGCGATTATTGAGTTTGCGCGCAACGTCGCGGACATTCCCGGTGCCCATTCACAGGAGCTCGTCCCGGAGACTCCTGACCCTGTGATTGGTTTGGTTGAGGCGTGGCATGATGGCGGTGTTGAAGAGACCCGCGATGGCAGCGAAGGACTTGGCGGCACCATGCGGCTCGGAGAGCAGCCTTGTGCGCTCAGTGAAGGCTCGCTCATTCAGTCGATCTATGGCAAGGACGTCCTGCGCGAGCGCTACAGGCATCGCTTTAAGGTCAACGAGTCCTATGTGAAGCAATTCGAGAAGCTCGGCATGCGCATCGGCGGTCGCTCACAAACCGATGGCCTCGTCGAAGCGATTGAGTATGCCGACCATACATGGTTCGTTGCCTGCCAATTTCATCCTGAATTCACCTCGACCCCGCGCGACGGGCATCCCCTGTTCACCGGCTTTATTGAAGCGGCGCGCAAGCGCTTTGCTGCGAACGGCCAAGGTCTTGCGCAAGCAAACGCAAGATCCGAAGAAGCGCTGAGCAGCGTCCACTAATGGAACTCTGTGGCTTTCGCGTCGGAGGTGACGCCCCGTTTTTTTTGATTGCAGGCCCTTGTGTCATCGAAAGCTATGACCTCGCCATGCAAACCTCGCTCGATCTCAAGCGCATCACCGAGCGCTTGAATATTCCCTTCATTTACAAAAGCTCCTTTGACAAGGCCAATCGATCTTCTCACGAGAGCTTTCGCGGCCCCGGTCTTGAAGAGGGCCTTCGCATCTTGGATGAGGTGCGCCGCCAGAACGAAGTGCCTGTGCTCACCGATGTACACGAGGATACGCCGCTCGATGCCGTCAAGGAAGTTGTCTCGGTGCTGCAAACGCCGGCTTTCCTGTGCCGCCAGACCAACTTTATTCAACGGGTGAGCGCAGCGGGCCTGCCGGTCAACATCAAAAAGGGTCAGTTTCTGGCGCCAGGTGATATGGCGAATGTCGTTGCCAAGGCCAAGGCAGGCGGCAATGAGCAGATTTTGGTGTGCGAGCGCGGCGTGAGCTTTGGCTACAACATGCTGATTTCCGATATGCGCGCCTTGGCGATCATGCGCAATACTGGCTGCCCGGTGGTGTTCGACGCAACACATTCGGTGCAGATGCCAGGCGGATTGGGCAATCGATCAGGCGGTCAGCGCGACATGGTGCCAATTCTTGCGCGCTCGGCCATCGCTGCAGGTGTCGCCGGTCTCTTCATGGAGACGCACCCCCGACCGGCTGAAGCGCTGTCGGACGGCCCCAACGCCTTCCCGCTCGGCCTGCTCGAACATTTCCTGCCGATGCTGCAAGCGATCGATGCCGCCGTCAAATCAGCGCCTTGGCTCGAGGAATCACCAGAGATACAAGATGTCTAGCAAAATCGGCATATTGGATGTGCGCTCACGCGAAGTGCTCGACTCGCGCGGTAATCCCACCTTGGAAACTGATGTCACGGTCGAGGCGCCTGATGGCCGCGTGCTGACACGCTCGGCCATGGTGCCATCGGGCGCTTCCACCGGTTCGCGCGAGGCGACCGAGCTTCGCGATGGCGACAGCTCGCGTTACCTTGGCAAGGGCGTCCGGCAGGCGATCAGCCATCTGCAAAATGAAATTCTGCCGCGCATCAAAGGGATGGATGCGGCGAGCCAATCGGACCTTGACGAGGCGATGATTGATTTGGACGGCACCGCCCTAAAATCTAGGCTCGGTGCCAATGCCATTCTCGGTGTGTCGCTCGCATCGGCGCGCGCCGCAGCGCTCGCACGCGGTACAAGCCTCCATCAGCACATCGCGGACCTCTATGGCGGGGCGCAGGGAACAATGCTGCCACTGCCGATGATGAACATTGTCAATGGCGGTGCGCACGCCGATAATTCTGTCGATATTCAGGAATTCATGATTCTGCCGGTCTCAGCAACATCGCTCGCTGAGGCCGTGCGCATGGGTTCGGAGGTGTTTCAACATCTCAAGCGAATCCTCCTTGAGCGCAAGCTCTCAACCGGCCTTGGCGACGAAGGCGGGTTTGCGCCGCACCTTGAAGGCAGCCGCGAAGCCTTAGATCTCATCGCCGATGCGACGCGCGCGGCGGGATATGCCCTCGGCAAAGACATCATGCTTGGGCTCGACTGCGCCGCAAGTGAATTCTACTCAAGCGGTGCTTACCAGCTTGAAGGCATGCGTTTGGATGCCGATGCGTTCTGCGTTTGGCTCGCTGAACTCGTGCGCGATTATCCGATCGCATCGATCGAGGACGGCATGGCCGAGGACGACTGGCAGGGTTGGGGTCAGTTGACACGCATGATCGGAGATTCGATACAGCTTGTTGGCGACGACCTGTTCGTCACCCACGCCGAAACGCTTGAGCGCGGCATCAATGAGCGCATCGCAAACGCTATTCTCATCAAGGTCAATCAAATCGGCACTCTGACCGAAACCCTGAAGACTATCCGGCTCGCGCAAACGAGCGGCTACGGGGTGGTCATCTCGCACCGTTCTGGTGAGACTGAAGACACCTTCATCGCCGACCTCGCTGTCGCCACCAATGCTGGGCAGATCAA
The DNA here is from genome assembly GCA_028283025.1 of Pseudomonadales bacterium. Taxonomy (GTDB): domain Bacteria; phylum Pseudomonadota; class Gammaproteobacteria; order Pseudomonadales; family Azotimanducaceae; genus Azotimanducus. The sequence continues at coordinate 12,880 of JAPYNO010000029.1, forward strand.
GACCGGCTCTTTAAGTCGCTCTGATCGAACGGCCAAGTACAACCGGCTCATTCGCATTGAAGAGGCGCTCGGCGAGGCGGCGACATTCCATACTTCAATAGGGCCTGCTCGCTTATGAACCAGCCTTCAGCACCTGCGAGTCCGCCACGCACAATATGGCGCGTGCTCGGCTACGCGCTCGGCGTCTTCTTGCTTGTTGCCTTGCAATACCGGCTCTGGTTCAGCGATGTGGGCTACTTGGCGCAGCGCGAAATGCGTGAGGAAATCCGACGCACCGAAGTGCGCAACGCCAAGCTCGAAACGCGCAATCGTGAAATGACACGCGAGATCGAGGCATTGTCCGGCGATATGGCACACATCGAAGCTGAGGTTCGTGAAGAGCTTGGCATGGTCCGCGAGGGTGAGACGCTGTACCGGTTGCGTCCTGATTCAGGGAGCAGCCTCGGTGATGACAACGACGAGTGAATCGACTTTCCCTCGTTGGCAAAGGCGTGCTCATCGGATGCGCGGAACTTATTCCGAGCGTCTCTGGGGGCACCATTGCGCTCTTGACTGGCATTTGGACTGAGATCATCGCCAGCCTCGCACGCTTTGGTCGGGGCACACTGCGTATGCTCGTGCGCGGCGAATGGGGAAGATTGTGGCGCGACCACAACTTGGAGTTCCTGATACTGGTACTCGCTGGCAGCCTCATTGGCTTGTTCGCCTTGGCAAGACCTGTCAACTGGGTCATTCTTCACCAGCCTGACGCGCTCATGGCTTTTGTGTTCGGCATCGTGCTTGGCTCGCTGCCACGTTTCTCTCATTTCTTTATAGACAAGGGATGGCAGAGGTGCCTCCTGTGGCTCGCGGCTGGCGCGTGCATTGGCGTCTTGATCAGCCTGCTGCCCACCGGGGCTTTGCCAGCGAGCCTTTGGGTGATGTTTCTAGGCGCAATGGTTGCAAGTTGTGCAGCCCTGTTGCCGGGCTTGTCCGGTGCGTATATCCTGCTACTGATTGGAGTGTATGACGACGCAGTGCGGGCCGTTGCTGAATTTGATTTCATTATGCTCGTTACCATCGGCCTAGGGATTGGCTGCGGTGTGATGCTGTTCGCACGAGTGATTCAGAAACTCATGTCAAAGTGCGCCAGCACGACGCTCGCCTTGCTTGTCGGGATCGTCGTTGGCAGCTTAACGAAAATCGTGCCGAAGCATCTTGACTATGTCGATATTTGGGGCTTCGCGTCAGCTTCCAACGCTGCATTGCCCGTCGGCACATTCGCGCTGCTCGCACTGCTCGGCTTCGCCTGCGGCTATGCACTCGCGCGCGGTGTGGGCGACTTGAAGGCGGCCTGACTGATGGGCATGTTGATGGTCATGTCGAAAAGCGCTTCACTTGGATTCCTTGTACGTTGCTTCTGCCTCGCTTCAGTCGCGATTGTGCTCGCTGCGTGCGCTGATGCCAATAGAGGCGCTAAAGTTGTCGATCCGCCGCCACGCCCCACGTTCGAATATCAAGTCAAATCCGGAGACACCTTGTACGCCATCGCTTGGCGACACGAGATGCGTTTTGTCGAACTTGCACGCATCAATAATATCCCCCATCCCTACACGATCTATCCAGGCCAGACGCTGACCGTCACACGCGCCGAGACGGCGCGCTCTGCGCCTGTGAAAAAACTTGAAAAACCAGTAGCGAATGAGAAGCAATCATCGCCGGCTGCGAAAGCGCCTGCGACGCCCCCTTCCACTACGAGCACGCGGCGCGCTACGGCAGGCTGGCATTGGCCGAGCAATGGCAAGATCAGCAAAGGGTTTGGGCGCGACAATAAGGGCGTTGACTTTGCACTTCAATCTGGCAGCGAAGTGCGTGCTGCTGGAAAAGGAACAGTCATCTACTCTGGCAGCGGCCTTGGCGGCTATAGCCGACTCATTATTATTCGTCATAATGATCGCTACATGAGTGCCTATAGCCTCGACCTTGGGGTGCTTGTGGGCGAAGGCCAGTCCGTGCGCTCTGGCGAGGTCATTGCCCGCACGAGCGGCCAGCCCAGCCGGGATTTGCATTTCGAGGTGCGCGACAAAGGCAAGCCAATTGATCCCATGCGAGTGCTTCGAGGTCGATAGCACCCGCCCACTCTGTAGAATGCGGGCCTTTGCCCAGCGAAGGACACCATGGCACAGATTCAAACCGCGCGCCTCGCGCTTGAATACGACACCTTCGGCGATGAGATCGATAGGCCATTGCTATTGGTGATGGGCCTCGGTGCGCAGATGACTGCCTGGAACGAGGGATTCTGCAAGCTGCTTGCCGAGCATGGGCACTTCGTCATCAGATTCGACAATCGAGACTGCGGCCTATCGCAGAAGTTCGCTGAGCTTGGCGTGCCTAATATTCATGCCGTGCGCGAAGCCGTTGACAAGGGCGAACAGGTTGATGTGCCGTATTTGCTCACCGACATGGCCGAGGATGCCTTTTCGCTGCTCGATGCGCTTGCTATCGAGCGGACGCATGTCTGCGGCGCGTCGATGGGCGGCATGATCGTGCAGACCATGGCGATCACCAATGCCGCGCGGCTCTTGTCGATGACCTCGATCATGTCGGCCACAGGCAATCGGGACATTGAAATCAGTGAACCGGAGGCGTTCGAGGCGCTCATGTCGCCGCCAGGCAATACACGCGAAGAATCCATCGAACGTTCTCTCCGGGTTGGTGAAGTCATCGGCAGTCAGCCTGAATATCTCGACCCAGTTGAGGAACGCTACGCTCGCGCCGCCGCAGCCTATGATCGAAGCTTCTATCCACAAGGCATTGCGCGTCAGATGTCAGCGATTTCGGTGGCGGATGATCGCCGTCCTGCGCTTCAGGGCATCAAGGTGCCTGCCTTGGTGATTCACGGCACAGAAGACCGATTGGTGCGATTCGAGTGTGGCGAGGACACCCGCGATGCCATGACCGATGCCGAAATGCTTGCGGTAAGCGGCATGGGTCACGATATGCCGCGCTATTTCTGGCAGAACATTATCAAGCACATCAGCTTGCGCACGCTTCATGCGGGGAGGTTTCCTCGTGACTGATTCAAGAAAACCCGTCTGCCTCGTGCTCGGTGCGGGCGCAGGCATCGGCGGCACTGTCGGCGCGCGTTTCGCGTTTGAAGGCTATCACTCGGTACTGTGCCGGAGATCCGACCAAGAAGGCTTGGACGGGCTGCTTGAGGACATCCGCGAGCGCGGCGGCGAGGCCTCTGGATGCTTGCTGAACGCGGTGGAGGAAGGTGGCATTGAGCGCCTCGTCGAAGAGACCGAGGCGACTACCGGCCCGATTGAGGTCGTTGTCTACAATCTCGGTGCCCAGGTCGGCAACAGATCGCTCGAAGAGACGAGCTATAAGATCTTCGAACTCGGCTGGCGCATGGCGACCTTCGGACTATTTCGAGTGGCGTCAAGCGTCTGCCCGCGCATGACTTCGCGTGGTGGCGGCACGATTCTCGTGACTTCCGCCACGGCGGCTGTGCGCGGCAACGCCGGACAGCACTCACATGCCGCAGCTATGGGCGGGCGACGCATGCTCTGCCAGACACTCAACGCCGAGTTCGGTCCCAAGGGTGTCCACATCGTCCACATACTGATAGATGGCGCTGTCGATGCGCCCGATACCTTGGGCAAAATCCTCGGCCCTGAGCGCTTTGCCGAATTGCGCCGGACGCGCGGCATGGAAAACGAAGGCCTCATGCTGCCTTCGGCCATCGCAGAGACCTACCTGCATCTTGCCAAGCAGCCGAAGTCCACCTGGAGCAACGAGATTGACTTGCGTTCGTTTTCGGACTCGCCTTGGTGGAATGATTGAAGGCATGCTAGTCTAAAGCCATGGCTACCATGATTTCAGAAGTCTATAAGGCGTTCATCGTTGCGGGCGTGCCCGAAGATGACGCGCGCGAAGCAGCCGAAGCGCTATCGGCTGAAAACCTCGCGACGAAGTCTGACTTACAAAGACTAGGGACACGCTTTGACAGCGTTGCTGCACAAGTGAATCTGCTGCGCTGGATGGTTGGTTTCAATCTTGCCTTCACCATGGCGGTATTGTGGAAACTGCTCTCCTGACCCTCAGCGATCCCTCATATAGTTTGCAAGAAATCGTTGCCAATGATTTGATTTGATCCACATCGATACAAGGAAGGCCGCCGCCTGCTGATTTCTTGGTCTGATTTTGCCCCCTTGAGGGGTCGTGTCGGTTGGGCATTTTGCTCCATTTTTTCCTCCGAGCCTGGCTTCGGAGAGTGGATAGTGAAAGCCCGAGCCGTACTTCGCGAAGCTCACCCCCGCCGTGGCCGCGGATTACACGCTTAGCGCCGCTAAGACCCTGGCCATCGCCACCGGCACCACCACGAGCACCGGTACGGTGACCATCACCGCCAACGACAACGATTTCCCCGGTCACGGGGTCATGGATCAGTTCGCCGTCACCGTGAACTCGCACCACCGGGCATAGGGCAGGTAACGCGGATCGCCGTTGTTGTAGGCTTCCTTGTTCTGGGCGGTCGGCCACTCGGGCGGCCCGCAGTGGGCGGCCGGCGCAAAGGTGGCGGTGTAGCCGTGAAGGTTGGCACGGATGCAAGAGAAAGAGGACCGGATTCCCTCGGTGCCGCCGCCCGGCAGGAACTTGCGGCAATGCTGCTCGGTTTGGTCGGTGCAGAGCTTGCCGTAGATGCGGATGTTGAAGGTGGTGCCTTCGGGGACGCCGGTGGTTCTGGGTATGACTTCAAAACCGTCGGGAGCCGTCTGCTGGGTGTTGTCACCGCACGGCGGAGCCCCTCTATTGGCGGTGTAGTTGCCGAGGACGCCGAGGTTGACGGTGCGCGAGCACTTGGGCGCCAGCCACCGGTAGGGGCAGGCCTTGATGGTATGGCCGAGGTGTTGTGTGTGTTCGTAAACGCGGCCGAATGTGCTGTGGAACTGGGGCTTCACGGAACCTTCCACACAGGCACTTGCGCCCCCCCAGACAAAATCCGCCGTGCCGCCCGGCCTGCCTCGGATCTGCAGGCGCGTTCCCGAAGTATTTCCGGTAACGGCGGGGTGATTGCCCGTCACGATCCGGTCATTGAGGGTCACGTTTGGCGCGGTGGGGCGGCCGGTCGCATAACGGCCATCACCGGGGAGATTGACGTTGCCGACAGCGACCTGATATTGGGCGGTGGGGTCGAGGGCTCTGGTGCAGGTACCGAAAAGAGT
>JAPYNO010000003.1 GCA_028283025.1 Pseudomonadales bacterium
ATTCAGCGCGCAGGAGAAGGGCTGTGGCAAGGCGCGTTCCGCAGGCAATACTTTGCCGTATTGCCAAGGGACGCAACGCGGCTACAGCCCTTCTCCTGCTCACTCTGAACCACACTTATTTATGGGACAGGACACTTAGCTTCAGGTATGATGCTAAATCGCTTCATGCATATTCAGGCAATCAGTGATCGACATCATGCCTTGGATTGAGTCCGCCTTCTTCGGGCTCTTAGCGCCTTCCCTGCTGACAATGGTGCTCGTCGTGTTCGTGACGACGCAGCTCACGCTCATGTGCGTGACCGTCTATTTGCATCGTCATTCAGCTCATCGGTCCTTAGAGTTGCATCCTACGCTCAAGCATATGATGCGCTTCTGGCTGTGGCTGACGACCGGCATGAACACCAAGGCGTGGACGGCAATTCATCGTAAGCACCATGCGTTTGCTGAAACCGAAGAGGACCCGCATAGCCCTATCGTGCACGGCATCCACAAGGTGCTATGGCAAGGGGCGGAGATTTATCGCACGAGTTCGACCGATGACGTGCTAGAGAAATTTGGCGCAGGCACGCCCGACGATTGGCTTGAGCGCCGCGTCTACACCCCGCATTCTGTTGTCGGCATTGTCTCCCTGCTGGTTTTGGAGGTCTTGCTGTTCGGCATTCCCGGCATCGCTGTGTGGGCGGTGCAGATGGCGTGGATTCCGTTCTTCGCAGCGGGCATTATCAATGGGCTTGGCCATTGGTTCGGCTATCGCAACTTTGAGGTCAAGGATAAATCCAATAATCTAGTGCCGCTTGCGGTGTTCGTTTGCGGTGAGGAACTGCACAACAACCATCACACCTATCCCAATTCGGCCAAGCTGTCGGTCAAGCCTTGGGAGTTTGATCTTGGCTGGGCTTGGATTCGGCTCTTTCAAGTCTTCGGATTGGCGCAGCCGTTGAGTACCGGCCCTGTCGTCGATCGAGTACCCGGCAAAGAAGGCATTGATCGCGACACCGTGCTTGCGGCGATGAATGACCGCTTTCGCGTGATGGCTGACTTTGGTCGCCGCGTCATGCTACCTGCGGTGCGGGAAGAATCACGCAAGGCGGACAGGTTCACGCGCAAGCAGCTAAGGCGCGCCTACAAGCTGCTGACACGAGTCGAACCGCCGGGCATCGCAGACGAAAAGCACGCCGCACGCAAGGCACAGCTACTGCGAAACGTGCCAACCTTGAGCAAGCTGAGCAGCTACAGCGATGAACTCCGGCGTCTCTTGGCGTCAGGCAAAGGCAGCCTTGAGGATGTGCGAGAGCGTCTCATTGACTGGGTCAAGCGTGCGGAGAGTAGCGGCGTCGAGACGCTGCAGGAGTTCGCCAAGGAGCTTCGACAGCTCGCCCTGCCCAAGACCGCACCGCCGATATAGGGCAGCGGCCGCTTGCCCATGCAGGGAAGGCTCGAGGGCGGAAGGCTCGAAGGTCGAGTTGCCGTCATCACTGGCGGTGCCGGCGGTATTGGCACAGCCGCGGGCAAGTGCTTTGCCTGCGAGGGTGCGGATGTCCTGTTGGTGGACTTGGACGAAGCTGCGCTCGCCAAGGCGTGTGATGAGATCGGCAGCAACCGGGTGAGTTTTTGCGTCGCCGATGTGACTTGCCTGCAAGACAACCAGCGCATGATTGAGCAAGCTGTTGAACGCTACGGCGGGGTTGATGTGTTCGCGGCAAATGCTGGCATCGAAGGCGATGTGCGCAGCATCGTCGAGTATGACGAGAAGCGTTTTGATCAGGTCATGGGCGTCAATGTCAAAGGCCCGTTCCTTGGATTGAAAGCCGCGATTCCGGCGATCGAAAAGCGCGGCGGAGGCAGTATTATCATCACTTCGAGCATTGCGGGCTTGCAAGGCACCGCCAATTTCTCGGCCTACACTACAAGCAAGCACGCCGTCATCGGCCTGATGCGCTCAGCCGCGCTTGAGTGCGCGAATAAGAAGATCAGGGTCAATACCATCAACCCATCGCCAGTCGAGACGCGCATGATGCGCAGCCTTGAAGAGGGCCTGCTACCAGGGGCGGGGAAGGAAGCCAAGCAACTAATGCTGGCATCGATTCCGCTCGGCCGCTACGCCGAGCCAGAAGAAATCGCCAAGCTGATGCTGTTCTTGGCAAGTGATGAGAGTGCGTTCGTGACCGGCTCGGTCTACGAGGTCGATGGCGGCATGGGCACTTGAGCCGAGCGCTAATCTACATTCTTTCTAGTGTTTCAATGCCGAGCAGCTCAAGTCCCTGCTTGAGGGTTTCTGCTGTGCGCTCGCAGAGGCGTAGTCGCATGGCTTGCGTGACGCCTGTGCTTTTCAGCACAGGCGAAGACTCGTAGAACTTCATCAGCAGCGCTGCGAGTTGCCAAAGATAGGTACATAGTCGATGCGGCTCGGCAGAAGTCGCGACGCTGTCGAGCGTCTCCTGGAATCGAGCGAGGTGCAGCGCGAGATCGCGTTCAGCAGGATCAAGCCTGGCTTGTGTGAAGTCGGCCTGTGTCCTTGGCGCCTTTTCAAGGATACGCTTCGCTCTGGTGTAGGCGTAGAGTAGGTACGGTGCGGTATTGCCTTCAAAGGACAGCATACGATTCCAGTGAAACACATAGTCGCTCGTGCGGTGCTTTGAGAGGTCGGCGTACTTGATCGCGCCGATAGCGATGATGCGCGCGATTTCCCGGCGCTCATCCAAGTCCATATCAGGATTTTTTTCGCTTACCACGTCAAGCGCATGGCTGATCGCTTCGTCCAAGAGGCTCGCAAGCTTGACGGTCCTGCCGTCGCGCGTGCGATAAGGGCTGCCATCAGCGCCGAGCATGAGCCCAAAGGCGTGGTGTTCGAGCGAGGCCTGCCCTGCGAGACCTGCGCGTCTTCCGACCTCGAACAAGAGATCGAAGTGCAGGCTCTGGCGCGCATCCACGAAGTAAAGCACGCGGTTCGCTCGAAGCGTGTGGCAGCGGTGACTGAGCGCTGCGAGGTCGGTGGTCGCATACAGGTAGCCGCCGTCGGACTTCTCGACAATCAGCGGCAAGGGTTCGCCTTCTCGGCTTTTGAGTCGCTCGGAGAACACGCAGCGCGCGCCGTCGGATTCTTCGATAAGACCTTTGCTCTCAAGCGTCTGAATGATGTACGGCAACTCGGCGCTGTAGCCGCTTTCGGGCGCCAAGTGTTCGCGCTTCAATGTGACGCCGAGACGCTCGTAGATGGCTTGGCAGTGCGACAACGAGACCTCAATGAACTTCTGCCAGGCGGCTTTGGCGGTCGCTTCACCTGATTGCAAGTCCACGACGCGAGCACGTGCGGCGTTCGCGAAGGTCGTGTCCTCATCGTAGCGCTTAGAAGCGTCGCTGTAGAAGGTCTCAAGGTTTGCAAGGCTGCTGGCGTCTGTTCCTTTGGACTCGAATTCCACCAGAAGTTTGCCAAATTGCGTGCCCCAGTCGCCGACATGGTTTTGGCGAATGACCTTGTGGCCAAGATGTTCAAGCAGTCTCGCCATGGCATCGCCGATGATGGTGCTGCGCAAGTGCCCGACGTGCATTTCCTTGGCGAGATTCGGCGACGAATAGTCGATGACGATTGTTTGCGGACTTGGGTTCGGCTCGGTGAGCGGCTCGCGCATTTCGGCGATGAGCACCGATTCTCGAAGTCTCAGATTGATAAATCCAGGACCTGCGACTTCGGCGTGTTCGACCAGATCATCGAGTTCGGCAAGGGCGAGCGCGGCCTCGCCAAGCTCGCGCGGATTGCGACGCGCACTTCGCGCCGCGGCGAGCGCACCGTTGGCTTGATAGTCGCCGTGCTCAGGATTCTTCGCTTGCGCGACCATTGCGGGCACTTGATTTCCGCAGGCTTCGCTCAGTGCTTTGCTGAGCGTGGCATCAAGTGTCTGGCGAAGATTCATCTTTCGATGCGTACCGCCCGCGTGCGAGGCCGAGCAGATAGGTGATAAAAAGGACGATGGACGCGGTGATGAAGAGCGCAAAGGCATCGCCCCCGAACACGCGCACATCGAGCTCCGTCACCAGATAGGCGAAGATCAGCGAAGTGCCGAGCGCCGTGAGCAGGGTGTACATGCCTGACTAGCCTGTACTAGTCGATGCGCTCTGCGCCGAGGATTTCAACGGCGTGCCTCGGCTGGGTTGATTGCAACTCGGCGATCTTGTCGATGGTCTCCATGCCTTCGGTCACTCGGCCAAAGACCGTGTATCCCGGGTTTTTCACACCATGATTCAGGAAATCGTTATCGACCAAGTTGACGTAGAACTGACTTGTCGCCGAGTGCGGGTCGGAAGTGCGCGCCATGGCGATGGTGCCACGATCATTATCGAGGCCGTTATCACCTTCGTACTTGATCGGTTCGTTGGTGGGGCGCTCCGAGCCATCGGGCGTGTAGCCGCCGCCTTGCACGACGAATCCGGGGATGACGCGGTGAAACACGAGGCCATCGTAGAAATTGGCGTCCACATAGGCAAGAAAGTTGCTAGCGGTCACAGGTGCCGCACCCTCGTCGATCTCGACCGCAAAGCTGCCAGCGCTAGTCTCGAACTCGACGGTCTGTGCCGCAGCACTTGTTGTGGCAAGTCCGAGTGCGCCTGCAAGGGCGAGAGAGAATTTGCGCAAGCTTGAGTATGTCATTTGATGTGCCTTGAGCTGTTGAGAATCTGTAAATATCGTCTCACAGTTTCAGGCAGGCCGTATTGAAGTGCTTCCGCGGTCAGCGCATGGCCGATCGAAACTTCGAGCGGTGGATAGGCAGTGATGAGACATTCAAGGTTCTCAAGGCTTAAGTCGTGGCCAGCGTTGACGCCAAGCCCTGCATCTTCCGCAGCCCTTGAGATGCGCTCATAGGCCTGCACCGCGCCTTCAAGGGCGTGTGCGCCTTTCTGATGTGCCGCCGCGAAAGGCCCGGTGTAAATTTCGATTCGATCAGCGCCCACTGCCGATGCGTCTTTGATGACATGGCGTGAGTCAACATCCATGAACAAGCTCACCCGAACGCCCCAGTCCTTCAGGCGCCTCATGTGCTCGCAAATCTCATCAGATTGACGCGGCAGATGCCAGCCGTGATCGGAAGTGAGCTGCTCTTCGCTATCCGGCACGAGCGTTGCTTGCGTCGGCCTGACTTGTCTGATGATCTCCATGAAGCCAGGATAGCCTTCTCGGTTGCTGCCAGCTTTCGGGTTGCCTTCAATGTTGAACTCGCGGTCAGGATAGTCCTTGGCGATCAAGTCCGCGAGCCGAAACACATCATCCGGTCGAATGTGCCGCATATCCGGCCTCGGATGCGCAGTGATACCTGCGGCGCCCGCATCGAGCACAAGACGTGCGGCGAGTTCGATGCTCGGCGTATCGCCGTCTCGCGCGTTTCTTAGCAGGGCAACCTTATTGAGGTTGACACTGAGGTTGGTCGTCAAGGTCCGCTTCCAGAAGCGCTCGCGGCCTGTTCATCTGTGGTCTGCTGATCCTTGATCGCCCCGCGCCGGTAGAGCCAGAATACCGAAATGATCACGAGCAGCGGCACCACGCCGAAGCCGCTCGCAAGTTTCCACGCCACCCAGGTTGATTCCGCGAAGCGCATGGCGATGTAGATATTGACCGCGCCGAGCGCAAAGAATATGGATGCCCACCAGAGGTTCAGGGTGCGCCAGATGTCGGCCGAGAGTTGGAGATGACTGCCGAGCAGTTTTTCCATGAGGTTCTCGCGACCGATGATTTGGCTTAAGGCAAGAGCGCCGCCCATCACCCACCATACGAGTGTCGGCTTGAACAGGATGAAGGCGCTCGAACGCAAAAGCAGCGTCAATCCACCAAGCACGAGCACAGCCGCGAGCGAGAGCTTGAGCGTTTTGCTGACTTCCTCGCCGCGAAGCTTCTTCCAGACGATGGTGAGGACAAACGCGACCATCAGCGCGGCGGTCGCCACATAAATATCGGCGAGATAGTAGGCGACTCCGAATACAACGAGCGGCAATAAGTCCTCAAATTGCTTCATGCGCGGCCCCCGATGTGTCCATGACAAGAGGCGCACATGATAACGAGCGCGGCGGCAAATCGCGAATGCTGAATTACCCACTAGATAGAGTGGCGTATCGGCACCACAAACGCAATATATGAGCATATAATGCGTCTCACGCCTAGCCAAGCGGGTCAGGAAGCAAAAGTCAATTGAGTAGCGGCCTGAGCAGTGAGGAAGCCACGCGGCGCGTGGTGTCTGGAATGCGACCGACCGGACGCATGCATTTGGGACATCTGCACGGATGCCTCTACAACTGGCGCGAGTTGCAGCTTGAGTACGAGTGCTACTTCTTTGTAGCCGACTGGCACGCGCTGACCACGCACTACGAGCGCTCCGGTAGTATTCAGCGCGACACCTTTGAGATGATTGTCGATTGGCTCTCGGTGGGGCTCAATCCCGCGCAGTGCACACTCTTTGTGCAGTCGCGCGTGCCAGAACATGCCGAGCTCGCCCTGCTGCTTGGCATGGTGACGCCCGTATCGTGGCTTGAGCGCGTGCCCACCTACAAGCAGCTACGCGAAGAACTGACCGATTTCGAACTTGCTACCCACGGATTCCTTGGCTATCCGGTGCTGCAAGCCGCCGACATCCTCATGTATCGGGGCGGCAAGGTGCCGGTGGGTCAAGATCAGGCCGCGCACATTGAATTGACGCGCCAGATTTGTCGTCGCTTCAATCATATCTACGGGCGCGAGGCCGATTTTGAGGCGCACGCGCTTGCCGCGCTCAAGAACATGGACCGGCGCGCCGCCAAGCGCTATCAAACCCTACGCAGCGACTATCAGGAACGAGGTGTCCCTGAATCCTTGCAGGATGCGCGCGCACTTCTCATCGAGCAGGGGGGTCTCTCGGTCGGCGACCGCGAGCGACTTGAGGGCTATATCGAGGGGACGGGGCGAATCATCCTGCCGGAGCCGCAGGTGCTGTTAACGGAGTCCGCTTCGCTGCCTGGGCTTGACGGCCGCAAGATGTCAAAGTCCTACGGCAACACCATCCTGCTCGGCGAGGCCGAGGACGAGATTGAGCGCAAGGTTCGCACCATGAAGACCGACCCCGCAAGGGTACGCCGCACCGATGCAGGCGACCCAGACAAGTGTCCGGTCTTTGATTTGCACCGTGTCTATTCGGACGAGGCGTGCCGCAATTGGGCAGCGGACGGTTGCCGAACGGCAGCCATTGGCTGCATTGATTGCAAAAAACCACTGATCGATAGTGTGCGCGAGGAGCAGGCACCGATTCGCGAAGCGGCCGAGTCCTATCGAGCCAATCCAGACTTCGTTGAATCGGTGCTGCGCGAAGGCTCGGAGCGCGCACGGGAAGAAGCCAAGGATACGCTCGAGGACGTGCGTTCGGCCATCGGGCTTGTGAACCGTTAATTATCGAGCGGGGAGAAGGCAACTATGGACACACAATTGAGCGAGGCAGCCATCGCCCGTGTGCGCGGCGTGAATCTGAGCGAGTTTCCAACTGACCTCTATGTGCCGCCAGAGGCGCTGCGAGTATTTCTCGATTCGTTTGAAGGGCCGCTCGACCTGCTGCTCTATCTCATTCGCAAGCACGACTTCGACATCCTTGAGATCAGCGTGTCTAAAGTCACCGACCAGTATCTGCAGTACATCAACCTCATGGATCATCTTGATATTTATCTGGCGGGTGAATATCTCGCCATGGCCGCAACCCTCGCCGCCATCAAGTCGCGCATGCTGTTGCCTCTCGTCGCCACTGAAGATGATGAAGAAGACGACCCGCGCGCCGAGATTGTCAGGCGCTTGCGCGAGTTCGAGCGCATCAAGCGTGCCGCTGAAACCCTTGATGAGATGCCGCGCTTGGAACGCGAGTATTTTCCGGCGTTTGCGACAAGCCGAGCGCCTGAGAATCAACCCCTGCCCGAAGTGGATATGCGCGCACTGATGTCAGCTTTTTCCGATGTGCTGCTGCGAGCGCGCTACCGAGAACACCATGAAATGACCCCGGAAGTCCTGTCCGTGAGCGAGCGCATGGCCGATATTCTGGCGCGGGTGGCGTCCGCCAAGCGCTTCGTGCCCTTCGTCGCGCTCTTTGAACTACAGGAGGGACGCTTGGGCGTAGTGGTGACTTTTCTTGCCATCACGCAGCTATTGCAGTTGGGTCGGGTGAATGTGGTTCAGCGCGGCTCCTTCGCTCCTCTCTATGTCACCGCCGCAGGATGCGAGTGAACAAGTTAGCGCTTGGCGAGGTCGTCGAAGCCATGCTGATCGGAAGTGGCGAGGCCGTCAGCATCGACCAGATGCGCCGTGCGATTGTGGATGTGGGTGAGATCGAAGGCGGCGTCGCCAAGCTCAATGAGCGCATTGGCAAGGTGATTAAAGAATTGCAGGCCGCTTGCGACGGACGTCCATTCGAGCTCTTCGATACTGCCGCGGGCTTTCGTTATGTGACGCGCGCCCAATACGCACCCTTCATTTCGAGTTTGAAAGGCCAGAAACCGCCGACCTATTCGCGGGCGACGCTCGAAACGCTCGCCGTCATCGCATGGCGGCAGCCCGTCACGCGCGGCGACATCGAGCAGATTCGCGGTGTTCGTCTCAATAGCAGCATCCTGCGTGCGCTGCTCGACCGCGACTGGATTCGCATCACTGGTCACAAGGAAACGCCAGGTCGCCCAGCCCTCTACGCAACGACGCGAGCGTTCCTCGACAATTTTGGATTGAAGAGCTTGGATGAACTACCGGATGCGGATGAATTATTGACTGATCGGGTGCAGGAAGGGCTTCTTAAGTAGCTGCCCCCTTTGACAACAAGCGTTCCTCAAACGACACTACCAACACTGCAACAATTGCGTGACAACATGGCATTTGACCGAGAGGCCGCACAGAAGCTCAAGTTTAGAGAGCGTGATGTCGCGCCGTTCTTTGCCGGGCGCAAAGCGGAAATCGCCGCTTTTGAAGGGGCGCTCGAAACCGCTCAGGAAAGCGCACAAGCGATATTCCGCATCTATCAAGGCCCGCCGGGCTGTGGGAAAACGTCTTTGGTCGAATACTTGTCGCGTACTACAAGCGATGACGTAGTCTTTACACAGTTTTCAAAGTCCGATGACTTCGACAAAGAGAGTTTGGCGGTGGCGATTGAAGAAGCGCTCAGCGCCAACAACACGCCGTTCGCGCTTGCCAAAGATGTGACGATTTTTGCGCTTTCTCTGTTCAGCAAAGACAAAGCGGCAGAAATCGTCAAAGAGCGAACCGTGAGAGAGCTTCCGAGTTCGAAACAGATAGTCATTCATATCGACGAAGCCCACGCAATGAGCGCAGCGTTTGATGACTTTATCGAAACACTGCATACCAAAGGCGTTGGCTGGCCGTGCGTCGTCATCCTGACAGGCCTCAACCACACCAAACGTCGAATCGTCACCATCAAAGGCATGTCTCGCCTTGAAGAAGGGGCGACCATGAACATGGGCGATCTGTCGCACGAAGAGTGCGTTGAATCCACAATGGATATGCTGGAAGCAATCAGTGCGCAAGGGAATCGCGAACAGGCAGCGCGCCAAGTCGCAACGCTTTCGTTTGGCTGGCCACGGCATTTGAACCGTGCACAAAAAGCGCTGCGCGATGAACTGCTCCTGCAAGAAGTGGAGGGCAATCTGAACTGTGCTGATTTCGACCAGATCAAACAGAAATCAGATCAGAGCCGAAGGCGGTATTACGATTCGCGGCTCAATGACCCGCTACTGTCGCGAAACAAAGCGCTCAGTCTTCACATGATCGATGCGCTGCGCGCGCAAGGCATATGTCCCAACGTCTTGGAATTTGGCGCTCTCTGTGCACACACCATCGAGTCCTACCCCCAAGTCGGGCCTTTCACGATTTCCGCCAAAGAGGGATTGGATTTTGCTGAGGCGTTTGTGGAAAAAGGTGTCGTTGTTGAAACTGATCAAGGCTTCGGAATCGCCATTTCGTCAATGGGCGACTGGGCGCACGAGCGATGCGAGCGCGGCGATAGCCGCTGAACTGCGACTCAGTGAAAACGTCAACGCTGGCCTTCAAGGGCTGCCTTTTTCTGTGCGCTGAAGCAACACCCGCGTTAGGAACTGTATCCTAACCCCCCATGGAACGCCTACAAAAACACATGGCTGGGCTCGGTCTTGCATCGCGTCGCGCGATCGAAGGCTGGATTGCGGCAGGCCGGGTCAGCGTTGACGGCGAGACCGCACGACTTGGCATGCGCGTCGATGGCAGTGAGCGCATCCTGCTTGATGGCAAGGCGGTGGCGAAGCGCGCGGCACCTCCCGTGCGCGTGTTGATTCTCAACAAGCGCGCTGGGGTCATCTGCACGCGCAAGGACGATGAGGGGCGTCCGACCTGTTTCGATGGTCTGCCAAGTCTGCGTCAAGGTCGCTGGATCTCTATTGGACGACTTGACGTGAGCACAAGCGGACTGCTGCTCGTCAGCAACGATGGTGAATTCGCCAATCGTATGATGCACCCATCGACGGGACTTGACCGCGAATATGCCGTCAGGCTTGATATTCGCCTCTCCGAAGAGCAGGAAGCGCTGCTCAAATCAGGCATTCAAATCGACACCGGCGAGACGGCAGGCTTTTCGGACCTGCGCTTCTTTCGCGGCGGCCCGAGCAACTACTGGTATCACCTTGTCCTCATGGAGGGGCGCAACCGGCAGGTGCGACGCATGTTCGACGCCGTAGGCGCGCGCGTGAGTCGCTTGAAGCGCGTTCGGTTTGGTCCGGTGATTCTTCCGGCTGGACTGCGCGCGGGACAATTCCGGCCGATGTCGGGCAAGGATACGCTCGCGCTCTACGGGCTGCTAGGTCTGTCGAGGCCGAAGATCTGGAAGTCACATGAACTCAAGGCGCACAAGCCTGCTAAGAAAGACAGGCAGTCTGCGCTGATCCCTTACCCGCAACTTCGTTAGGCGCCTGCGCCGAAGACCCATCAAAACTGTTAGACTGCGCATCCCAAATCCGCCGACCCGCCAGAATCAAGCCTATGAAGGCCGACATTCATCCAGACTATTCGGACATCACCGCCACCTGTAGTTGCGGGAATGTCATCAAGACACGCTCGACGCTTGGCATTGACTTGCATCTCGACGTGTGCTCGGCTTGTCATCCCTTCTATACAGGCAAGCAGAAGATTGTGGACTCCGGCGGGCGCGTGGAGCGCTTTAATCGTCGCTTCGCAGGATTGAGCGCTGCCGCGGGCTGAGCAACCAAGCGCCAAGAACGCGGGCGCTTGTCGTACACTACAAACCTCTTCAATACACCGGACAAACGTTCGATGGCGATGTTTCGCCTCAGTCGAATTGCTTGCGCGGCGCTGCTTGGCGTGCTTCTTGCCGTGCCAAGCTTGGCCGCTCCCGGCGAGGACATGTACCGGGAATTTGAAGAGAATCAGGCGATCTATGCTGACGAAGCATGGCAGCAGTATGTGCAACGGCTTGGCGAGAAGCTGCTTGAGCACACGGAGCACAAGGGCCGCACCTACAAGTTCACAGTGCTCGACGAATCGAGCGTCAACGCCTTCGCGCTGCCCGACGGCTATATCTTCATGCACGCTGGCTTGATCGCGCACATGCAAAACGAAGACCAGCTCGCTGCCGTGATCGGGCATGAAATTGCGCATGTCACCAAGCGTCACTCCGCTCGCCGCAGCACACGCTCCGGGCTTGGCAGCATCGCTGGCTTTGTGGCCGCTGTGCTCACCGGCAGCGGTGCGCTTTATAGCGCTTCGCAAACTGCGATGGCGCAATATATTTCCGGCTACGGTCGCGAAATGGAGCTTGAGGCCGATGCCTACGGCGCTGTCTATCTCGCCAGAGCGGGCTATTCACCGCACGCGCATCTTGAAATGCTCTCGCTCCTCAAGGATCAGAGCATGTTCAACGCTAAGGTGTCAAAGCGACCGCGCTCCCACCACGGCGTATTTTCAACCCACCCTAAGAATGATCGTCGTCTGCACTATGCGATCGCGCAGGCCGAAGGTGAGTACCAGTGGGAGAAAAGTGAAACCGTCGGCAATTTTCTTGAGATGATCGACGGCATGGTCTACGGCGACCATCAGACCGAAGGCAGTGTGGTGGACAACCTGTGGGTCAACGGACGATTGAGAGTAGCGGTGGAGTTCCCCGCAGGCTGGAAGGTTGGCACCGCAAGCAACAAAACCTCGGCGCAGGCACCGGGCGGGGCATCGGTGGGGCACATCAATGTGACCCAAGGCAGTTTCAATGATCGCGTGCGGCCGCGCACCTACATCAAGAAGGTGCTTAGCCGAGAAGACGAGGAGTCAGGGATGACTGTGGAGACTGACACCATCAAGGCGTACATCGCGCAGATGTCTACTGCGGACAGCGATGCCAAGGCCATCATGCTCGGCATCGTCTACATTGGCGAAACGGTGCTTGTGTTCGATGGTCAAGCTGGGGCCTCGGGTGATCGCGAGGCGTTTGCCGCCGAGTTCCGACGCACCATCGAATCCGTGCGCCGATTGAGAGAGTCGGACCTCGCCCATCTGGGGCGTCCGCGAATCAAGATCATTTACGCCGAGCCTGGCATGACCTACAAGGAGCTCGCCAAGTCGAGCGAGATTCGCAGCTATCCAGAAGAGACGCTGCGTTTGATCAACGGCGACTATCCGTTCGGTGAGCCACGTCCTGGCAACCCGGTCAAGATTGTTCAGTGACGCTCGCGCAGCTTTCCGCGGCGCTCAATCGGGGTGAATCGCGAGCGGTTGATCTTGCCGAAGCGTGCACTGAACGCATTGAGGCATCAGATTCCGAAGGTTCTCGCACCTTCATTCGAAGAAACCTCCGCCTCACTGAAGATGCATTTGAGGCTGATCGTGTACTGCAAACGGGACGCCACACACCGCTGACGGGCATTCCTGTTTCAGTCAAGGATTTATTCGACATCGCTGGGCAGGTGACCACCGCAGGTTCGGTGGTGCTGCGCGATTCGCCGCCTGCCGCTGTCGACAGCGCGGTGGTTGCCCGCTTGAAGGCCGCTGGCATGGTCATCGTCGGCACCACCAATATGACGGAGTTCGCCTATTCTGGACTCGGTTTGAATCCGCACTACGGCACGCCAAGGAATCCATATGACCGCGAGGTCGGCAGAATCCCCGGCGGCTCATCGTCGGGCGCTGCGATTTCGGTCACCGATGGCATGGCGGCTGTCGCTATTGGCACGGATACCAGCGGCTCTTGCCGAATCCCGGCAGCGCTCTGCGGACTCGTCGGTTTCAAACCGACTGCGCGCCGCGTGCCGAGAACCGGCCTCATACCGCTCTCGACAAGCCTCGACTCGGTCGGGTCGATTGGCCATAGCGTCAATTGCTGCGCACTTGTTGATGCCGTCCTCGCTGGCGAATCCGAAATCAACGCGCCAGCGCCCGCTGATTTGTCTGGCTTGTCCGCAGGCAGGCTTGTGAACTATGTCGAGGAAGGCGTTGCGCCCGATGTTGCCGCCGCCTGCGAACTCGGCCTTCGCCGGCTCGAAGACGCAGGTCTCAGAATCGTGGATTTGCAGCTGCAGAGTCTTGACGCCATACCAGAGATTGTCGCCGATGGCGGACTGACGAAATACGAGGCATATCTATGGCACCGACCGCTCCTTGAGAGGCGACGCGACGAATACGATCCGCACGTCGCATCACGCATCCTCCTTGGGGCACCGTCGGACGAGACAGCCTACCTTGCAAAGATACGCCTGCGTCAGCGCATGATCGAGCGCGCCGATCAAGAAAGCCATTCAGTTGACTTCATCGTACTGCCGAGTGTCGTCATGACCGCGCCGAGCATCGACTCGCTTGGCGAAGAAGATGCCTATGTACGCACAAACCTCGCCATGCTGCGCAATCCAGGCGTTGCCAATATGCTCGACCGCCCGGCCATCACGCTGCCTATTCCCGGAGCCTCGCGTTTGCCGGTCGGATTGATGCTGATGGGTGAAACGATGGGTGATCGTCAATTGCTCGCCATCGCTCGCGCTGCGGAGATTGCGCTTCAATGACTCGCCGACATGTGCTGCCGGATGTGCTGCCAAAAGGCTTGACGACAGTGATCTGCGGATCGGCACCCGGCAAGGCGTCCGCCCGTCTCGGCGCCTACTATGCGCATCCTGGCAATCGCTTCTGGCGGACCCTGCTTGAAGCGGGCCTCACCGACCGGCAGCTCAGTCCCGAAGAATATCCGAGTTTGCCCGACTTCGGTATTGGTCTGACCGACCTCGCCAAGCATGAATTCGGCAATGACGATGAACTGAGTGCGGCGGCCTATGACGTTGACAGCCTTGCGCAGCGCATCCGCGACTGCAAACCGAGAGTGCTGGCGTTCAACGGCAAGCGCCCGGCAAGCGTTTTTCTCGGCGCGCGCACGATTGACTACGGCGAAGCCCAAACGTTTGAAGGCACGCGCATATTCGTCCTGCCCGCAACATCAGGCCGTGCGACACGCTTTTTTGACATCTCCTACTGGCTGCGCCTCGGTGCGCTTCATGCACAGCAGCATACTTCCATTGCTTAAAATCATGATTCAGGAAGCTCCATTAGGGCCTGTTCACACTATGCGATCCCCAGTTCTTCGAGTGCATCGCGCCAATGCACGCAGAGTACATCGTCGATTGTCATGCGCGCCTGATCCCGGCTGATGCAAAGGGCGAGGGGTTTCTCAAAATCCTTCGTGAAACGGGCGACAGCACGCACATCTCGCGCAGCATTGATCTGCTGCGTTGACTTGATTTCAATAAGTGCTACAGAATCCCCAGGGCGTTCGATCAGCAAATCAATTTCCGTACCGGAGCCGGTCCGAAGGTAAGAAAGGCGCCAGTCCGGATACTTGTAGCTCGACAGATGAGCGATCTGTGTGATGATGAAATGCTCGAATGCCTTGCCGTATTCATAGGTGCCGTCATTGATTGGCACTTGGAGCGTTCGATCAAGCGACCGCTTGACGCCTGTGTCTAGAAAAAAGAATTTGGGATTGACACGCTGCTGCTTCCTAATCGAGCGGTGGTAGGCAGGGAGGAGAAAGCCAACCAAGGTATCTTCAAGGATGCCGAAGTAGGAAATGACAGTCTTTGCATCCACGCCTACATCCTCGGCGATTTTGGCGTAGTTGACAATCGTGCCGTTTGACTGAGCGGCGATTTCAAGAAAATGCCTGAAAGGGTCGAGCCTCCTGATGATCTGCTCGGCCACAATTTCCTCTTTGAGGTATGTGAGCGCATAGGCGCGTAAAAACGCCTGTTTATCGTCGTCTTCGCGCAGCGCATAGACCCGGGGCAGCGTTCCCCAGCGTAGCGCTTGGGTGAGTTCGAAGGACTCTCCGAGTTCCGGTACAGTCAATGGGTAGAGGTTGTAGACAAATGCCCTTCCAGCCAAGAGGTTGGATGCGCCACGCTTCAATTTCCTGTTACTTGACCCCGTGAGCACAAAGCGCTTCGGGGTGCTCGTCATCAGGCGATGGACGATGTCCAAGAGGCGTGGTGCACGTTGTACTTCGTCGATGAGTACCCATTCGATGGCATCCGGCAGTGCCCTTACTTGGTGCTCGAAACGCTGTGGTGTCCGGCGGTAGGCATCTTCGATCTCTGGATCAAGCAGATCAATATACAGGGACGCTCCTGGGTCGAAGCTGTCCTTGATATAAGTCGTCTTTCCGGTGCCACGCGCCCCAAAGAGAAAGAAGGAATGGTTGCGGGTGGTCTGCAAAAGTCTGCGGAACATTTCAACAGAAGCTTCAGAAAAGCAGTCGAAAAACGGATTGTACTCCATATTTACCGTCGTTTTATGGAGTTCACTCTATAAAATCAAGGCTCTTTGCTCGTTCAGAAGCAGTTTAGGAATTCGAGAACCGCCTTATTGAATGCGTCTGCGGCATCGATATTGACTGAGTGCCCGCCTTTCATGCGTGCGACCTTCAAGTCCCGATAGCGGGCCGTCAGCGCTTCAATATCGGGTTGAAATGCTTTCTCGTAGATGCCGTTGATAATGAGCACAGTGGTGCTGAGGCCAGCGAGCAGGTGCGATGCGAAGAGGTCGCTCGCGAGACTGCCAGTGAGGTCAATGGTCGTCTCAGACATGGCATCGGCGCTTCGAACCATCGCCGTCTTCACATCGCTAGGCACACGCCGGGCGTGAATCGGATGAAAAGGCAGGCGCCGCGGGTCGAATGCCGCTTTCGATGATCGGGTGCGTTGAGCGCGCGGGCGGTCCGCCACTTGCCCGAAGGCTGAGCGCGAGTTTGTGACCACAATTCCCCTGCATCGTTCTCTGCAGGTGCTTGCGTAGTGAAGCACGAGGCCAGCGCCGTAGGACTGTCCTATAAGATGCCACGCATCAATGCCAAGCTGCTCTCGAATCTGCTCGAATTCGTGCGTATAGGTAGCGATTGAGTAGTCGGCGGGATCAATTGAGGCCGCTGACTTACCGTGCCCAAAGAGTTCGACCATGACCAGAAAGTAGTTGCGCGACAATGCCTCACGATTCGGCATCCATTGAGCGTTACACGACATAAACCCGTGCACCAGCATGATGGCCGGATGTTTCGGATCGCCGTATGTTTCGAATGAGAGTCTTGGCATCGATGCGCTGCTATGCGCGCAGACTAGCGGTCTGCTCGCTGTCTCTCCAGTGCGCGCTCAAAGCTCACGAGTCGTCTGATGTAAGCGTTGTAACGCGAGTGCGCAGTATTGCCGTCGCCTTGCTCGCAGAGTGCGACGTAGAGCGCGTGCTCGGGGCAATCGGGCGCGTTCGGGCACTGCGGAATGTCAAGCCCAGCCCGTTGCATGCGCACTGCGCCAATCAAAACGAGCAGCGCATGAATGCTGAGTGTGCCGACTTCTAGGTCTTCAATGCCCGCGGCTACCAGCTCCGCGCCTGGTAGATTATGAAGTCGCTCATCAAACACCACGCACGAACTCCTCAACTTGGGTGCGAAAAGTGTTCGCATCAATGGCGGGATAGCGAAGCAGGTCTGATCGTATGGTCTCGTAGAAAGTCATTAGTTTGCTTGGTTCGACGAGACCTCGTTCAGCCATCGCTTGCGCGTCAAGTAGATCAATCCGATGACCGCGCTCGACCTTCGCCAAGACCTGCGCGATTGCTTCAAATACCCCATCGGGCTCGGGATCCAATTTCAGATCTACATCGGTTGTCGAATCCCGCCATCCAATGATGACGGCGCTTGCGCCGCCGACAAGGTAAATGCAGCCATCCCCTCGCGCGCGCACTCTCCAAGCTGTTGCATAAGCTTTTTGACCTTGCCAGCATCACTCAAGGCTCTCGGCATGGGCGCATCGGGTTCAATAGTCGAGTGGGGGGGATCATGACATGAGGCAGTTCTCGGCGGCTATTCTATTGAACGCAACATCTATGTGCGTCAATTGAGCCAAGTCTTGACGAGTGCCACACGTGCGCTGCGTAGCTGTAGGCCGTATTCCCGTCCTTCGGGCGGCTTGCTTTGTGCGTCGAGCCGCAGTGCGCCGATTGCTTGGCTTCGCGCGTTTAATGTCGCTTGGTCAATTTCGGCGACTCTGGCCATGACCTGTATTACTTCGTCTCGCGCTGCTGCTGGCTTGAGACTCGCGAACGCAACCAAAGCGTCGCAAATGGATTCAGCATCGTCCGCTCGCCAGTGACGAACGATATTGGCGTAACGGGCGGCGAGCGCTGCTGCGCGTCCATACCGCTTCGGTGGTACGAGCCGCTTTGCCAAAGCTTGGCAAGCGTTTTCGCCCAATAGGGTGGCAAGCGTCGCAAACCGCGCCACGCCCGACGGGAGGTCTCTTTGCCACATGCCGAGCTTGGCGTATTGCGAGCTACTGAACTGGCATTCGACGAACCAAGGCCGTTCAAGGTCATCCCTGCCGCCGTATGGGTCGATGATCTTTCCGTCTTCATCCTTCGCCATGGCGTTGATGGTGAGGTCGCGGCGCTTCAGGTCTGTCACGAGGTCAACATTCTTTGAAGCGTCGAACTCGAACCCTGTGTGACCCGGCGCAACCTTGGACTCTGTGCGTGCGAGAGCGTGCTCTTCGCCAGTATCCGGGTGCAGGAACACGGGGAAAGCGTGCCCGACGCGCACGAAGCCGTGCCTTAGCATCTCCCGCTCACTCGCGCCTACCACGACATGGTCGCGCTCAAGCACCTTGCGTCCAAGCAATTCGTCTCGAACCGCGCCGCCAACGAGGTAGGTCTTCATGCGTCGGCACCTGCTCGGCGCAATCGAGACGGCACACTGAATCGCTGTCCGTCTTCAAGACGTAGCGCGATCAATCGCTGCCCCCAAGCGCAGCCGCCGTCCAAAGCCTCGATGTCGTCACGATTGGTGCGGGCACAAAGTGCTGCCCAGTGACCAAAGAGGATGCGCGTCTCGCTTGATGGCCAGTAGTCGAACCAAGGTTTGAAACCTTCCGGCCGGGAGTGCGCCGGGCCTTTGAAGTCAAAGTCACAGCGACCAGCCTCGTTGATGATGCGCATTCTCGTCAAGTAATTGATGATGGCGCGAAGCCTCGGTAAGCCAGTCGGGCCGCCGGTTGGGACTCCAGGCCCGTGCCACAGCCGTGGACAGTCGCCATAGACGATGCGCAGCAGATTACGAAAATTCGTACCCCGAAGTGCGCATTCCACTTCGCGGGCGAAGCCTTGAGCTTGCGTCACAGACCAAATGTGTGGGACACCCGCGTGTACCAGCACGTTATTGCCAGAACGATGCAGCAAGGGGCGGCGTCTGAGCCAATCGAGTAGTTCGGGAAAGTCGGGGGCTGCAAGCAGCGCATCAAAGGTATCGTTGTGGTTTTGCGGCTGTTCAGCATAGTAGACGGCAAGCAGGTGAATATCGTGATTGCCGAGCACGCTGAACGCGCTTGAACCGAGCGAGCGCACAAACCGAAGCGTCTCCAAGCTCTGCGGCCCGCGATTGACGAGGTCGCCGGTGAGCCACAGTTGATCGCTTCGAGGCGAAAAGCCGACGATGGCGAGCAGGTCTTGAAGCTCGGCGAAACAGCCTTGCACATCGCCGACGACATAGGTGGCCATGAGGCACGAGGTTAGTGAATCGCCGCCGGATCGTGCAGCGAGAAGCGCGGGATGGGCACTCGGAAGGTGGCGCCTGAGTCGAGCTGAAATTCGTAGCTGCCTTCCATGCTGCCGATCGATGTCGGCAGGAGGGCGCTGCTCGTGTAAGTGAATGCCGTGCCCGGCTCGATGCGCGGCTGCTTGCCGACAACGCCAGCACCCTCAACGTGTTGTTCATTGTGCAGGCCATCTTTCACAATCCATGAGCGATTGAGGAGAGTGGCTGCGACGCCGCCGTTGTTGCTGATGGTGATGGTGTATGCGAACACATAGCGTCCGGCGAGGGCATTCGAGCTGCCCGCGACGAATTCGCTGCTCGCGCTGACTTCAATGCTTGATGCCGCCAGCATTCTCATGGCTTGATGTTTCCTTGGTTGGTTGACTGCGCCGCGACCTGGTTGGCGATTTCGATGTAGGCATCGACGCCGATCTGGTCTGGGCGCTTATGTGGATTCACTGTGATCTGGCTCCAATCGACTGAAAACTGGCGCAAGGCATTTGCCAGCGTCTTGCGCCTTTGCGAGAAAGCGCCTTTCAAGATCTCTTCAAAAGCGGACATTGAAATGATACCCCGGTCAAGCGGTCTTGATACGAGATGCACCAAGCTTGAAGTCACTTTTGGCGGCGGATGGAAGCTCGATGCCTCCAATGTCAAGTCAATCTCTACGCGAAATTGCAGGCGGACAAGCACGCTCAGGCGGCTCCAGTCGCGCGTTCCTGGCTCGGCCACGAGCCTGTTCGCCACTTCTGTTTGTAGTAGGAACCAGGCATCGCGGATAGAGCGGCAGAGCGCACAAATGCGCACGAGCAGAGGCGTTGAGATGTTGTACGGCAGGTTGCCCACGAGCCGCCAGTCTGCTTGAGTCGTGAGCAGTTGCTCGAACTCGCGCGAGAGCACATCACCTTCAACAAGATCGAGATGTGGGAATCTTTTTCGCAGATGGCGGCACAGATCGCGGTCGATTTCCATAGCGCGCATGGCCGGGCAGGCGACGAGCAGGTGTTCTGTGAGCGCGCCTTGCCCCGGGCCGATCTCCAAGAGCTGATCATCAGGTCTCGCATTGATGAGTTCGGCGATTTCTTCGAGCGCGAACGGGTCGCGTAGGAAGTGCTGTCCGAAGCGCTTGCGCGGCTTTAGACTAGGCATGATCAGTAAGCTTGCAAGCGAGTTCAACGGCCGCTTTGAAGCTGCCGAGGTCGATCTTGCCAGTGCCAGCAAGGTCGAGCGCCGTGCCGTGATCGACCGATGTGCGCACAAAAGGCAGTCCAAGCGTAACGTTCACCGACGCGCCAAACGCAAGCGCTTTGAATGGTGCGAGACCTTGATCGTGGTACATGGCGAGCATCGCATCGGCGCGGGCGCGCATCTTCGGTGCGAACAAGGTATCAGCGGGAAAAGGCCCTTCAATGGACAAGCCCTGATCTCGGAGCCGTTCGATGACTGGCTTGATGATGTCAATTTCCTCGCGGCCAAGATGACCGTCTTCGCCCGCATGAGGATTGAGCCCTGCGATAAGAATCCTCGGGTTTGGAAGCGCGAATGATCGGCGTAGTCCGTGATCAAGCACTCGCAAGGTTTGCGTCAACCCGTCGCGGCTGAGCGCCTTTGGTACGTCTTTGAGCGCGAGATGGCGCGTTGCCACAGCAAGTCTGAGATCGCCGGAGACGAGCAGCATGACGACGTGCGGCACTTGGCACATCTCGGCGAGCATTTCCGTGTGTCCCGAAAAGGGCGTACCGGACTCGGCGATGACGGACTTATGCACGGGACCTGTCACCAAGGCCGTCACCTCGCCGTCAAGCGCGGATTGCGTGGCTAGGCGGATGCTCTCAAGGACAGCTTCGGCGTTTTCAGAGTCTGGTTTTCCGGGTTCGACGCGGGTATGCAGCGGCACCCGATGGACGGTCAACGTACCAGCAGAACAGCTTGGCATTTGGCCGCCGCGTTCCTGAATGTGAAGGCTGAGACCGAGCAGCTTGGCGCGTGCTTGCAAGAGCGCGGGGTCTGCGAAGGCGATAAGCGGCGCGCACCGATCTTCTTGCGCAAACTTGACGAGCAAATCCGGACCGATGCCAGCAGGCTCGCCTGGTGTCAGGGCGATGACGCTCAATTGCGTATATCGACATACGCTTCGCTGCGTATCTCCTGATACCAGGACTGAAGTTCCTCTTCAAAGCGTCTGTTTCTCAAGATGTTGAGCGCGGTGCTGCGCTTCGCTTCCTCGCTCAAATCCTGCTCGCGGCGCTCGAGCACTTCAAGAACGTGCCACCCGTGCGTCGAGCGGAAAGGCTCGCTCAATTCGCCAATCTCGACTTCGCGCGTCTTGTCGCGAAAGCTCTCCACGTAGCGTTCTGGTTCGGCCCAGCCAAGCTCACCTCCGGCAAGCGCACTGCCTGGGTCGTCCGAATAGACGCGCGCGAGATCGCCAAAGTCCTCACCTGCTGCCAATCGGTCGTGAATCTCTTTGATGAGTTCGTGCGCCTGTTCGTCGCTGCGGATCTCGGAGGGTTGAATCAGAATGTGCCGAACATTGACCTGGTCGACAAGTTCGATGCCAACGCCTCGTTTATCAAGTAGCTGAATGATGTGAAAGCCGCTCTCGCTGCGTATCGGATCGGCGGTTTGACCGACTTCCAAAGCAACCGCGGCTTCCGCGAACAGGCTTGGCAGCGCACCTGCTTTGCGCCAGCCCATATCGCCGCCTTCAAGTGCGCTTGCGCTCGCTGAACGCTCAATCGCAAGTTCGCGAAAATCGCTGCCCGACCTTAACAGGCCGATGATCTCATCAGCTTCTTCTTCGGCGGCGCGCTTGGCTGCAGGCGGCGCATCGCGAGCAATCTCAAGCAGGATATGTCCGACGCGATACTCGTCGGAAAGCGCACGCTGGCCGAGCGGCGACTCAAGGAACGACTCGATTTCCTGCTCGGTGAGGCTGATGCGCCGGTTGACTTGTGACCCTTGCACGCGCGAGATGACCATGTCGCGGCGAACTTCCTCGCGAAACCTTGGATAGGGGAAGCCTTCAGATTCAACCTGCGCAATAAAGGCATCAATGGTCATGCCATTTCGCTCGGCGAT
Source organism: Pseudomonadales bacterium (assembly GCA_028283025.1). Classification (GTDB taxonomy): domain Bacteria; phylum Pseudomonadota; class Gammaproteobacteria; order Pseudomonadales; family Azotimanducaceae; genus Azotimanducus. The sequence goes on from JAPYNO010000003.1 coordinate 22,173, forward strand.
GCCGGCGATGGCGCGTGTCAGCGTTTCATCGTCAATGCGCACCCCCGCACGCTCGCCCATCTGCAATTGAATCGACTCCAGGATGAGCCGTTCAAGCACTTGGTTGATGAGGATGTCCACAGGCGGCATTTGCTGACCGCTGGCGACAAGCTGATCGCGAACCGCTCGCGTCCGGTAGTCAAGCTCCGATGCGAGTACGACATCTTCGTCAACGACGGCGACAATGCCGTCCAAGAGTTTGACTTCGGCGTGTGCTGCGAGGCTCGCAAAACACGCAGCAGCAATCATTAAGCAGCGTCGGATGCTTGTGAAAGCTGCTCCATTACCATCCATTTCTTTGGCCGCCTATATGAGAAAGCAGCGGTGCAATACTGTCGCCAACGCCAGTGAACCCTCTAAAGATCACGTTCAGGTACACCGCATTACTGTGATACGGGCCTTCAACGAGAGCGTTGTTGGGTCTTCTCAGGAGTCGCCGGACGCCAAGATCTACAGCCCAGCAGCAATGTCTGTAGGAAGCCCCGAACACGGCGGTCAAGAGTTCGCTTTGCGAGAAATCATGCGAGTAGATGCCGAACAACCGCAGTCTCTCGGAGACTGGCACGCTAAAGGCCACCTCGCCTTGATCGAACACTTCGCCGTAGCGTCGCATTCGATACCCAAGGCGCAAGACAAGCGCATCCGATGAGCGGTAACTCGCCCAGAAGCCGCGCTCGAACCAGCGATCTCCGTCCGGGTGCCAGATGAAGGCGCCCTCCAACCGTACCTGCTCGCTCAGCCAAGAACGTGCACGCACGGCGAGCGGTGTCACATCTTCCTCCGAATCAAGCCGTGCGAACATCGCGCCTTCGTCCTCGAATGATCGAATCACACCCGCTTCGATTTCAAAGACGCGCCTGCCAGTCACCTGATTCCATAGGCGCGAACGCAGCCCCAAAGCGACTTGGTGAATATCCGCATAGCGATCTGTGCCAGCGAAGCGGCGACTCGAAAAAAGCTGTGTCAGTGAGTATTCGTTGATCACGGAGTCGAGCAACGGCACGCCCGGCAGTTCGTCGCTTCGCCGGTAGGTGTAGAGGGCGCGCGGCTCCAAGCTCACGCGGGTGTTTTCGCCGCGCCGCTCGAAATTGAGGCTGCCGTCGAGCTCGAAGAAGCCTGATTGCAATTCAGAGTCGTTTTCGTCGTCCCATGTGGTTTGCTCTGGCCGCGCCTCGTGCAACTCAAAGGCAATGTGCGCGCCGCCGAAACTTGCGGTGACCTCGCCCCAGGGTCGACGCATGGGTAGATCAAAGCGAAGGTCGTTGCTCCAGCGGGATACTTCACCGAATTCACGCTCGGTGATGTCATTGGTGAATCGGCTCCAACTTGTGTGGAAATTCGCAAGCAGTCTGCCGCCGAAGCGCCTCTCACCATTGAAGAAGACCTTAGGCACGGTGCGGTAGGTATCTGGGTTAGGATTCCAGTCGATCCGGTAGTGCTCCATCTCAATGCCAAGCTGCCAGTTGGGCTGTTGGTAGATGATGCGACCCTCGTTGGTAACAGAAGGCCCGCCCCACCTCGTATGAGAGAGGCCAAGCTCCTCGTAGCGCTCGCGGTGCATCCGCCGGTCACTCAACAGGGTGAAATTGCCGCTCGTCAATATGTTGCCGAAGCGACCGCTGTGCCGTGCGCGCACCAGATAGCGATTGCCGTCTTCATCGGGTTGGTCGTCAACAAACTCCTCGTCATCTGGGAAATAATGGCCGATGAGCCGGTTGGTGGTGTGCTTCGTAGCATGCCGGTATTCAAGTCCAAGGCTGCCACCACGTCGCCCTTCAAAACCTGGGATGATGACAAGGTCCCGGTTTGGCGCCAGATTCCAATAGAAAGGCAATCGAACGACGCCGCCGCGCTCACCCTCATAGCGCAGATCTGGATAGAGCCATCCTGTTTGCCGCTCTGAGGTGATTGGAAACTTCATCCAAGGCACGTAGAGCACAGGCAGGTCGGCTACAGCGAGCCGTGCATTGGTCACCGTGGCGAAGGCATCTTTGCTACTCATCGTCAAGCTTTCCGAAGACACTTCCCAACCAGCTGACTTGGGTTCGCAGCGCGTGAACCAAGCGTCCTCAATGAGGACTTCGCTCTCTGACAGCGCGATACGCTCGGCTTCGCCCCGAACGGCAGGTAAGGTGCTCGTCACCTCGGGCGAAAAGACTCCGTCTTCGAGCAGGAATTGCAGCGACTCAAGTTTGACAGTCTCGCTTTGCGCCTCATAGCTCGCACGCTCGCCCCAAATGGCAGCGCCAGGCTCAAAGTAGCGCACATTGCCTTCAAATTGGATTGGATTCATGCCTTGCGGCGCGCTCGCCGTATCCGCCTCGAACACTCGCGACCCAAATTGAACGCGCACACCGCCTGATACTTCCGAGCCTTCCTCAGGTTCATATTCAAGCTCTTTGCCGGACAGCGTCATCCAGACGGTATCTGTGCTTGCTTCGGGCGCAGGTATGAGGTAGCTCCCTCTGCAAAGGGCGTTTGCATCGCTCGATTCGTTCCAGTAGGCGCTCCAAGGCGCATCGCCGTCAGCGAGCGAGGCGCACGACAGGGGCAATGCCCAGATGAACCATCGGGCGAGGTGTAGATGAGAGTAGGTTGCCATCAGGATTCAACCCTTGCTTTGAGTGCCGAGAGAGATTCTAACGAGCCGATGTCCGCCCAGTCGCCGTTGAACACGTCGCCAGTGACCTCATTGCCGCCGAGCCGATGAAACAGAAGATCGCGCGTCATGGAAAAAGGCACCTGCGGACAGCCATCAAAGAGTGCCGGATGCAGCAGTGCGACACCAGTGAATATGTACGGTCTGCGTGCATTGCGAAACACTTTTCCCTGCACAAGATCAAAATCTCCGTAGTCGCGCCTTCCTTGCATGTGGCAGAGTATCAAATGTGCGAGTGAAGTGCGAGGCATTGTTATTGGAAAGCTCATTTCTGGACACCAGATATCGCCGAGCATCCATATAAAAGGGGCATTGCCCAAGAGCGGCAGCGCCTTGGCAATACCGCCGCCCGAATCGAGCAGCGCTTCTTCGCGACTATAGGTAACTTGAGTGCCGAAGCGCGAACCATCTCCGATATGAGCCTCAATCATCTCGCCTAGATAGTGCAGGTTGATGACAACTTCAGTGATGCCAGCGCGTCTGAGCCAAGCGAGCTGGTGCTCAAGAAGCGGTTTGCCAGCCACCTCGATCAACGGCTTCGGGCAGGTCTCGGTGACCGGCAGCAAACGTGTGCCCAAGCCTGCGGCGAGTATCATGGCCTTCATGCGAACTGCATTATAGGTTCAATGTCGTGATCGAGAAAATTGAAATTGATGGCTACCGGCTGCTGCATGGCTTCAAGGCTGACCTGAAGCCGCTGAATGTCGTCGTGGGCGCCAATGCCACAGGCAAGAGCAGTCTGATCGACTGGTTGCAATTGATGTCATATTGCTGCCGTGTTCCGATTTCCAGCGCGTTTGGCCAATTCGACGCGAGCGAGAAGGACGTAGTTGCAGGATTGCCTGACCTTTATCCGACTGCCGGCTATGCGTAGACCCGAAGCTTCAGAGGATGCAATTCCATCAGATCTTCAAACGATTGAATGGACGCAAGCAGGTCGCTGTGGGCTTCGCGAAATACCCGAATCCAAATTGAAGTGTCAATCAGTGTCGTCACGAAACTCGCGCATCAGCTTGTGATCGAAATCTGGACGCAATGAGATCTTTCCAGCTAGGTCGAAGAGATTTTTCTTGCTGCGCTGACGAACCAGCTCATTCAGGGCGAGTTCAACGATCTCGCGCTTCGTCCGTAGGCCAGTCAGCTTGAATGCCGCGGCTACTAGCTCGTCATTGAGGACAATGTTTGTGCGCATTTCGATTTGTCGGACTGTGTACGCTTAGGTGTATTGTATATGGGAGTTTGACTCTGAATGCTCCCAAGACCGCCTATTGAACCAATCGGGCTGTCTTGGCAATCGCCTCTGAGAGCCAATTCTCCTGAATCGAGCGTGCGAGCGCTGACGTGGCCGCGTAGTTTCGGCACAGCTTGGCGAGCCGAACAAGCACCGGCTCAATCGATACCAAGTGACTGCGTCTGCCGTCCCTGAGCCACAGGCGTGCGAAGATGCCGACGGCTTTGAGCTGTCTTTGAATGACCATCAGGTCGAAACAACGGCGAAATTGCGCCCGCTCTGAAATACGCAGAATGCCGAGCTTCTGCGCGTCCTCGTAGTAACTTTCAAGTGCGGCATTGACTTCGGCCTCTGCGAACTCGTAGTAGCAGTCGCCAAGTAGCGATGCGAGGTCATAGGTGACAGGACCAACGAGCGCATCTTGAAAGTCCACCACACCGAGGCCACCGGTGGGCGTGATGAGCAGGTTGCGGCAATGAAAATCTCGATGAAGCGGGCATTTGGGTTGTTCGGTCGCGCTCTTCACGAGGTGCCGAGCGAGCTCGCTGTACCATGATGGTGCATCAATACCGAGCAGCCCGCCGAGAAACCACTCGGAGAAAATCCCGAGCTCCATTTCAAAACGCTCGGCTGTGTAGTCGGGAATGCTGCCTTCGTCATCCTGGACACCTTGAATGCGCAGAATCGTGTCGAGCGCAAGATTGATCCCGCGTTCGGCCTCCCCGCGCTCATAGGCGCGCTCCAAGGTGTCCTCCCCCAAGTCCTCCATGAGCGCGAAACCTCGCTTCGTGTCAGCGGCGTGAATGACCGGAACACCGATACCCTGCGTTTTGAATAGTTCGCCAATGCGCACGAACTGCGCTGTGTCTTCTCGTTCGGGCGGCGCGTGCATTGCCACCAAGCTGCCGCGGCCAGTGGACACGCGAAAGAATCGTCGAAAGCTCGCTTCCACTGGCAGCGCCGTCCAAGCTTCAATATCGGCTTTGAGCACGGCGTGGCACGCATCCTGCGCCCAGTCCTTCAGGGAGTCGTTCACATCCCGCGTGTAGAATGCCCGCGTCATGAAGGACTTCTGGATCGCACCGTCAATTCTCTCGGCGGACTTCGCCCGACTTGGGGCGGAGGTCGATGCTGTGACACGCGCCGGCGCCGACATGCTTCACTTTGATGTCATGGACATGCATTACGTGCCGAACCTCACAATCGGCCCCTTGGTGCTGCGGTCATTGAAACGGCATGGTATTACGCTGCCCGTTGATGTGCACCTGATGGTCTCGCCGGTCGATGAGTTGATTCAGCTGTTCGCCGAGGCGGGCGCGGACTATATTACCTTTCACCCTGAAGCGAGCCTGCATGTGCATCGGTCGCTGAGCTTAGCGCGTGAACTCGGCGTCAAATGTGGCCTCGTGCTCAATCCCGGCACATCGAGCCATTGCTTAGATCCGGTGCTGCATCTGCTTGACATGGTGCTGGTGATGTCGGTCAATCCTGGTTTCCCCGCTCAGGCGTTCCTGCCCTCCTCGCTGAACACCGTGCGTGAAGTGCGCAAGAAGATCGATACCGCGGGCCTTAATGTGCGCCTTGAGATCGATGGCGGCATCAGTGCGAAGACCATCGCTTCGGCCCGCGACGCTGGCGCAGATACGTTTGTCGCTGGTTCGGCGATCTTTGGCGAGTCCGATTATCAGGTGGCGATTGACGCCATGCGTCATGCGCTCGCTTGAGAGTCAAGCCTACTTGTTTGACCTTGACGGAACGCTCATTGATACGGCGCCCGACATTCACACGGCGGCCAATGATGCGCTCGTCGCGTTTGGTCACGAGCCCATCGATCTTACGCTCACCCGCCGCTTCGTGGGTCGCGGTGGGCGCGTGCTGCTTGAGCGAGTGGTCAAAGAGCAAGGCGCGTCGCATCTGCCGAAACAGCGGATCGATGCCATGTACCAGCGATTTCTGACGGCCTATGAAGCAGGTGTCGCGCGGTTAAGCAAGCCCTATGATGATGTCGTCGAAACCTTGGCGAGTCTTCGCGCGCGAGGGTTTCCGCTCGCTGTTATCACAAACAAGCTTGAAGGCTTATCCGAAAAACTGCTGCGCACGATTCACATGAGGGACTTCTTCGAGTGTCTTGTTGGATTCGACAGCCTGGCGGAGAAAAAGCCGCACCCCTTGCCCGTCCTGCACGCCTGCGAGCGCTTGGGCGTGCGTGTGGCGGACGCGCTTTTTGTTGGCGATTCGGCGACCGATGTCGCGACGGCGCGCGCTGCTGGCTGCCCAATTGTCTGCGTCAATTATGGCTACAGCGGTGACACGCCGCCCGAAGCACTCGGCGCTGATCGATTGATTTCGAATTTCAGCGAACTCCTATGAGCGATTTTGAACACTATAGGGCGCAAGGCTACACGCATGTGCCAGTCACCCTTGAGCGACTCGCGGATCTGGACACGCCCTTGTCAGCGTATTTGAAGCTTGCGCGAGGCCGATATTCCTACCTGCTCGAATCGGCGCACGGCGGTGAGCGCTGGGGGCGCTATTCGTTCATCGGTTTGCCCTGTCGAACGGTGATTCGTGTCAGTGGCTTTGATGTCGTCGTGGAAACCGATGGCGAAGTGGTGGAGCGTTCGACTCAGACAGAACCGCTTGAGTTCATCAACCGTTATGAGCAGAGCTATCGCATCCCAAAGCTACCAGACCTGCCGCGGTTCTTTGGCGGACTCGTTGGCTTCTTCGGTTACGACACGGTTCGCTATCTTGAGCCGAAGCTTGCAGGCAAAGCGCCGCCGGACCCCATTGGCCTGCCCGACATCCTGCTCATGGTGTCCACTGAGGTGGTCGTGTTCGATGCGCTCACCGGCAGCGTCCATATCATCGTGCTCGCTGCTCTGAACGATCCGGATGCTGCTGAGAAGACGCAAGCGAGATTGCGAGAGATCGCCGAAGGTCTTGATCAACCGGCGCCGCAGCTTGCGTTTGGCGCTGCGGGTGAGACTCGCGAAGCCGACTTCGTGTCGGGCTGGGGCAAGGAAGGCTTCATGCGTGCGGTGGAGCGCATTTGCGAATATGAGCGCGCGGGCGATGCTATGCAGGTGGTCATCGGACAGCGAATGTCGGCGCCTTTCCACGCCGATTCGGTCAATCTCTACCGCGCCGTCAGGCGCCTCAACCCATCGCCCTACATGTTCTTCATGGAATTCGGCGAATTCCAAATAGTGAGCTCGTCACCTGAGATCATGGTGCGCGTCGAAGATGGCGAAATCGTCAGCCGCCCGCTTGCAGGCACGATTCGGCGCGGTCATAGCGAGGCTGAAGACATCGAACTTGAGCGTCAGCTGCTGTCTGATCCCAAGGAACTCGCCGAGCACCTCATGCTGATCGACCTGCATCGCAACGATGTCGGGCGCGTCTCCGAGATTGGCAGCGTGCGCGTGACTGAGGAATTCGTCATCGAGCGCTATTCGCATGTGATGCACATTTCGAGCGAAGTTCGCGGTCGCTTGCTGAAAGGCAAGACCTCTATGGATGTGCTGCAAGTGTGCCTACCGGTCGGTACTCTGTCGGGCGCACCGAAGTTTCGTGCCATGCAGATTATTGATGAGCTTGAGCCGGTCAAGCGCGGCATTTATGGCGGCGCCGTCGGCTATGTGGCGTTCGGCGGCAACTTAGATACCGCGATTGCCATTCGTACCGCACTCATCAAGGACGGTCTCATGCACATCCAAGTAGGCGGCGGCATTGTTGTCGATTCAGTGCCGGAGAAGGAGTGGGAAGAGTCGATGAACAAGGGCCGAGCGCTTTTCAAGGCGGCGGCGATGGTGTGAGATCTTCCCTACAGAACGTCCTTCGCAGCCTCCGAGTCGCGCGCTTGCGTGACCCGCCGAGCATTTGGCGAGTTCTCTTCAAAAAAATACTCGAAAATGGCTTCTGAATCGCCCGGTGTTGCCAGCGAGCCCGTGGCCGGATTGATACGCACGGACACCACCCCATCGGGCTGAATCAAAGGTGCCTCTGGCACCTCCGACAAGGCTTCGCGCATGAACTCCACCCACACCGGCAGCGGCAGGCTCGAACCAGTCTCATTGTTGCCAAGTGGCCGGTTATCGGCGAACCCCATCCAGACGACGCCGACAAGATGCGGATGAAAGCCGTTGAACCAAGCATCGGCCTCGTTGGTGGTGCCGGTCTTACCGCCGATGTCGCGTCTTCCAAGCGCGAGCGCGCGTCGTCCGGTGCCGAGTCCAATCACATCTTGCAGCATCGAGCGCATGATGAAGGCGTTGCGTTCATCGAGCACTCGTGGCGCAGGCAGCACATAGTCCCCGGAATCTGACCGGCAGACATCGCAGGCACGTTTTGGCATGGGGCGCTCAAGTACGCGACCATTGGTTCGCCGCACCTCAATGACGGCATAGGGGGTTACAGCAAAGCCGCCATTGGCAAAGACGGCATAAGCTTTGGCCATGTCAAGCGGAGACACCGATAATCGACCACCGCCGATGGCGATTTGCGTATTGCGCTCGACACCCTCGAGATCAAAGCCGAAGCGCTCAAGATGGTGCATGGTGGGATCGATACCAGTCGATTGCAGCACACGAATAGACACGAGGTTGATTGATCGGAAGAGCGCCTCGCGCAGGCGCGTCTCACCGTGGAATCGACCGCCGTAATTCTGCGGTCGATAGATGCCTGACACATCTTCGGTGGTCAGAGTGATCGGCGCGTCCATGAAGATAGACGCTGGCGTGGCGCCGTGCTCAAGGGCCGCTGAATAGACAAACGGCTTGATGCCTGAACCGGGCTGTCGCTCGGCGAGTAGGGCGTTGTTGAACTGCTTGAGATAGAAGTTGAAGCCGCCGACGAGCGCGCGAATGGCGCCATCCTCTGGGTCGAGCGCCACAAGCGCACCTTGAATGTCTGGAATCTGCGAGAGCGCCATGCTGCCAGCGCTCGTCGCCCGCAGACGAATCACATCGCCACGCGCCACGACATCGGCGGCAGTTTTTGGCGCCGCGCCGCGATAGCTTTCGTTCATGTAGGGCCGTGCCCAGCGCATGCCGTCCCAATCGACGATGTGCTTGGCGCCAAAGCGGTCGAACGCTGTGAACTCTCGCTCGCCGATGTGCGTCACGATAGCCGGTTCAAGCGGCCCGTAGCTCATGCTGTCTTCGAGCAGCGCTTCGGAATCTATGTCAATGTCAGCCTTATCACCGAGATCGATGCGTCGCTCTGCGCCGCGGTAGCCGTGGCGCCGATCATAGCTCAAGAGGCCCTCGCGAACGGCGTTGACCGCCGCTGACTGCTGGCGCGGATCGATCGTCGTCGTGGCCTCGAAGCCTTGCGAGTAGATAGCCTCGCCGTAGCGCGCATAGAGCTGCTGTCGCACCCATTCGCCGACATAGGGCGCCGAATAGTCGAGTTCTCTCTCATAGAGACGCGCAGTGATGGGCGCAGCATCGGCTTGTTCATATTCTTCTTTCGTAATGCTGCCTTGTCGGTACATCGAAACGAGCACGACATGGCGTCTCCTGAGCGCCCGTTCCGGCCCGTTCACTGGGTTGCCGAGGTTCGGTGACTGCGGGATGCCCGCGAGCATGGCAAGCTGCGCGAGCTCAAGTTCGCCCACCTCCTTGCCGTAGTAGGCGAGCGCAGCTGCCTGCACCCCGTAGGCACGCTTGCCGAAGGAGACAAGATTGAGATACGCCTCCAAGATGTCGTCCTTCTCAAGTTCGCGTTCAAGCTTGAAGGCGAGCAGGATTTCCTTGAGCTTGCGCACAAAGGTGCGCTCGAACGAGAGCGCGAGATTACGCGCAAGCTGCATGGTGATGGTGCTCGCACCTGACCCGATCTCGCGGTTCCAAAGAAGATACGCAAGATCGTCAACAAGCGAGATGAAGTCCACCCCCTTGTGCGAATAGAAGCGCTTGTCTTCCGTATCGAGCACGGCGCGTACCAACAGCGGCGGAATCTCTTCAAGTTCGAGCGGAATCGCACGTCGCTCGCCGTATTCTGCGAGCAATGAGCCTTCCACGCCGTAGAGCCGAAGCGGCGTCTGAATCGGCAGGTCGCGGTACGTTGAGGCATCGGGCAGAGACGGGCTGAGGTAGAGGTAGGTGCCTGCGCCGCCGATGAGCAGGCCGGCAATCAGTATGAGGCAGAGAAAAAGTCCGGCGCGAATAGTTGCCATCAGGCCGGGCACGGCCCGAAGTCTTGCATTCCAAGCCTTCAAATCAACTGAGCGAAAAGCCCACATTGGCTTCAGAGATCACCTACACAGGGCATGGCAAATGTCCCAACACGCCTATTCGCGTTTTTCTGTGAGATGTCATTTTCGCACAGAGGGGCAAATCGCTCCCAAGAATACAAGGAGATTTTCATGGCATTTCACCTGTTCAATCGGCACCGCAACTGCGTGGGCATACACTTTGGCGAAGACTGGCTCACCGGCGTGGTGCTAGTGCAAGGTGGCGAACTCATTAAACGCTGCGACGGCGTCGAACTTGTCGAATACGAGTCACACGCAAAAGCCCTGAAGGCGCTGGTCGCGGAGCTTGATGCCCGTGGGGGCTTGGTCACCGCGAATATCGACCCGGATCAGGTTTTTAGCCGTGCGATGCAGATAAACGCCGACTTGGAGGACACCGAAATCCACGAGCAAGCGCAGATTGCTGCCACCGAAGCGCTCGGTCTTGACATTGCCGAGATCGCCCTCGACTACTCGGTGCAGGGCGTGTCCTACGCATCAGAGGCCAAGGCAGATGTGCTGCTGTTCGCCTGTCCGATGGCGCTTATTGATGAGCGCGAGAAATTACTTGCGAACGCCGGATTGAAAGTACGCGCCATTGAGCCGCAGGAACACTCGCTACAGCGCGCCTACGGCAACATGGTGCGCGACTTGCCAGACACGCATCACCGCTATGTGACTGCGATGTTGTCAGCCTCGCGGGAAGGCTTTTGCATTTGGCTTTTTCGCGGACGCGCGTTCGAACATCTTGTGCGCCTGCCAATGACATCCGGATGGGAGCGGGTGTGGGATGCCGACAAGCCCACCAAGGCCATCGAGTCGTTGAGCGTGAGCGAGACTCGGGCGCTGTGCGAACAACTCCACGAGCAGTCGAAGACGCAACTCGGCGAGCGCATCGCGCGCTGGCTGCTACTGCCGAGCAACTTATCGAAGCATCTCGCCGATGCCTTACAAGAGGTGGATGCGCCAATGGCAATCATTGAAATGCGGCCGAATCCAGACTCGGAGAAGGCGGGTCGCGTGCCGAGCGATGGCGTCATCATGGCCTTCGGTCTCGCGCTTGCCGGCGTTGGCGCGTGAGCGATGTTGGCATCAATCTTTTACCGTGGCGGCAGCGCGATGCGATCAGGCGGCGGCGAAGATACTTCGCCTCGCTTGGACTTTGTGCGCTGCTGCCGGGCCTCGCGGTTGCGCTGCTTACATGGCACACGCGCATGGAGGTTGATGCGGTGCGGGCGGAGATGTCAACGTACCGGCAGGCAGCCCACGCCGGGGGCGATCTCGCAGACCTCACATCTAGGGCGTCGCAGCTTGAAGGTCAAATACAGGACTTGCAGGCTTGGCAAGTTGAAATCGATCAGCTTGATCAGCAACGAACCAGTGTTGTCGCGCTATGGACCGAACTTGCCACGCTGCTGCCGGACTCGATGCACTACCGAAACCTCACGCTTGAAGACCGAAGCCTTGAGATTCAGGGCTTTACGGCTTCCTCGCCTGATCTTGCCACCTACTTGCGCAGGCTTGAAGCGTCGCAGGTGCTCGACTCGCCGCGCCTCATTGATCTTGAAGACGAGGCGAGCGGCAAGCGATTCGGCGTGCAGACGCACTTACGGATGCAAGAGCCTAGCGCGTAAGTGGTGGACTTTTCCGAACTTGCTTCGCTCGACTGGACGGCACCGGAAGGTCTGCCGCGGCCAGTGCAGCTTGCGAGTCTCGTGTTGGCGGCAACCTCATCATTGCTGATCGCTTGGCTGCTTGATGATTCAAGGGCCGACTTGGCAATGGCGAAGCAGCAGCTCGGGCAGGTCATGGCGCGCCATGAGCGCTTGCAGGCGCAAAGTAGCCAGATTAGCGACCTACAAGCGCAAGCACAGGTGCTAAAGTTCAATATTAGTGAAGTCTCACAGCAGTATCTTCGACCTGACGAACTGCCAGATCTGCTGCATCTCCTCTCGACGTTGAGCGTTGAGCACGAAGCCGAGCTAGCAACCTTGGAGGTCGGCAGCGTGCGCCAATTGGGGCGGTTTGAAGTGCAGCCGATCAAGCTTGTTGTCGGCGGCACTTATCACAACATCGGTCGTCTCCATGCGTCGATCGCGCGCTGGCCGTGGCTGACCATTGTGGAAGCCTTTGAAGTCAGCGCGCAAGAGTCTGACGATACCCGGCTGGAGATGCGCGTGCGCATCATCCTGCCTCTCATCATCGAGGAAGCCACGCAATGATCAAGCTCTCTCTATGCTGGGCGCTACTTGGATTGGCAAGCTTTGGCTTGCTTGTGGCCGACGAGCGAGGTATGCGGGAGAGTCCATTCAAAGCGTTGGACAGTCGAGAGTTGACCGAGATTGACGCCCATATGGACATGGCTCTGGTAGGCATCATTGAAGCGGCTGACGGCTTTCATGCGCTCATCAAGCTTGAGAGCGGTCGGGTTGTGCGTGTGCGCGTCGGGGAGCAGCCCATGGAGGGGCTCTTGGTGACGAAAGTGTGGGTGAACGGTGTGCGCATCACTACGCCCGAAGGGGCCATCGAATTGACCTTGGCAGCTTTGCAAGAGGCATTGCCGTGATGCGGATAGTCCTTCTCGTCTGCTGCCTGCTCGCGGCCAAGGTGCAAGCACAGAGCGAGGCAGATGAAGCGCCTGTATCGCTGCGCTTTCAGTCCATCGAACTTCGCGCCGCGCTGCAAATCTTGGCCGAATACGGCGGCGTCAATCTCATTGTCGGCGATTCGGTAGGCGGAGAGCTCACCCTTGAGCTTGATGAGATGCACTGGCGCGAAGCCTTCGATGTAATTCTCTCATCGCAAGGACTCATCGCACGCGAACAATCCGGCACCCTGATCGTGAAGCCTGCGAGTCAATCGCCCATGCAAGACCTTGAGACGAGGGTGTTCGCGCTGCGTTTCGCCGAAGCGGCAGCGCTCAAGAACCTGCTTCGCATTGAGGGCGAAGCCAAGTGCCTTGTCGATGAGCGCACCAATCGGCTGATTGTGACCGATACGAGGCAGGCGCTCGACGAGCACGCTCAACGTATTGCGGAGCTTGATGTGCCAGTCTCGCAAGTGCTGATCGAAGCCCGTGTCGTCATTGTCTCCGCGACAGGCTCCAAGCAGCTTGGCATCACCTGGATGGGGTCGGCTGAAAAGTCTGTGAATGGCGGCGCCTTACGCGCAGGTTCTCGGCCTGCGGAATCTGAGCAAGCCGCCTCATTGCCGCTTATTGATTTCGCGGCGACGGCGGCCGCAGCATCAAGGTTCGGTCTCGGCTTTGCGGACAGCAATGCCAGCCTTGATGTCGAGATCTCCGCACTCGAAACTTCCGGCGAGGCCGAGGTTATTGCGCGGCCGAGAGTCGTCGCAGCCGACCGGCAAACCGCCCTAGTGCGCTCCGGTGTGCAGATTCCCTATCAGGAATCAACGAGCAGCGGCGCGACCTCGACCTCGTTTCAATCTGCGAGCCTGTCTTTGCAAGTGACGCCGCGCATCGCCGCGCACGAAAAGGTCATGCTGGCACTGAAGGTCAATCAAGACACGGTCGGGCAGACCTACAGCGGTATACCAAGCATCAACACCAACGCCATCGAGACCGAGGTGCTTGTGAACGCTGGCGAAACGCTCGTCCTCGGCGGCGTCTATCAGAACGATGTCAACAAGAGCGTCAGCCGCGTGCCCGTGCTCGGATCAGTGCCGCTCGTGGGACGGCTTTTCAGAAGAACCATCTCGTCGGATGAGCGCCACGAGCTGCTTGTATTCTTGACGCCGAAGATTCTGCCGTGAAATCGACTGGTTGCGTAGGGTATTCTGCCGCGCAGTCTGAAGGCGGGTTCGTAAGCGCATGGAGTCGATGCTGCAAAATCAGGAAAGCGTATTCTTGATCGGCATGATGGCGGTCGGCAAAACGACCATCGGCAAGCTCTTAGCCGATGCGCTCGGCTACACCTTTTACGACACGGACGATGTCATCAGAGAACGCTCCGGTGCGGACATTCCTTGGATTTTCGATGTCGAAGGCGAAGACGGGTTTCGCAACCGCGAGCAGAACGTCATCGAGGAGTTGACGCACTTACCATCGATTGTGCTGGCGACCGGCGGCGGCGCTGTACTCCGCGAAGCCAATCGCAGGACGCTCTCCATGCGTGGCCGAGTGGTGTATCTCTTTGCCGATGTGGATACGATCGTCGCACGCGCCTCGCAGAACAACAATCGACCGATGCTTGCGGGCCGAGACCTCGCATCGCGCGTCACGCAGCTCATGAACGACCGCGGCCCTCTGTATTCGCAGATATCAGACATTCGCGTCGAGTCCACCGCCTGCCGCGCGCAGGAGACGGTGCGCACGCTGCTCAAATCGCTCATTTCAAGGTCTTAATCCAGAAATGCGCTTGCAAGTAGCACTCGGCGAACGCGCCTATGAGATTCTCATCGGCGAAGGCATGATGGCGGTCGAATCGACCTGGCACTCAATGCCCATTGGCGAAACGGCCATGGTGGTGACGGATAATCATGTGGGACCGCTCTATGCCGACCGGCTTCGCGACACGCTGGCAGCACTGGGCGTGCAGACAGCGGTGCACCAATTGGCCGCTGGCGAGCAATCCAAGACACTGGCATCCTGGGCGGCCATCATGGATCAGCTTGCCGAAGAGCGCCATGATCGAACAACCACGCTGATCGCCCTTGGCGGCGGCGTGGTTGGTGACCTCGCAGGGTTCGCCGCTGCCACATGGTTGCGAGGCGTTCGCTACCTGCAAGTGCCAACAACGCTCCTTGCGCAAGTGGATTCGTCGGTCGGCGGCAAGACAGGTGTCAACCACGCGCTCGGCAAGAATCTCATTGGCGCGTTCTACCAGCCATCGGGCGTAGTCGCCGACTTGGACACATTGTCCACCCTACCAACACGCGAGCTCGTGGCCGGACTCGCCGAGGTCATCAAATATGGCATCATCCGCGATGCCAAGTTCTTTGAGTTCATCGAGCAGCAGCTTGATGCGCTACTCGCTGGCGACACTGAACAGCTTGGCCGCGCCGTCGTGCGCGCCTGCGAAATCAAGGCCGAGGTGGTGGCGGCCGATGAGCGCGAATCAGGCTTACGAGAAATCCTCAATTTTGGCCATACATTTGCGCATGCGCTCGAAACCTTGACTGAATATGCCGAACTCAATCACGGCGAGGCCGTCGCCATTGGCATGGTCATGGCGGCCGAACTTTCGGTCGCCGAAGGCTGGCTGGCAGCAAGTGTGAGAGATCGAATCATGCGCTTGATTCAGCGGCTGCTAGTATTGGAGCGATTGCCAAAGGGCCTAAGCATTGATGAGATGATTGAAGCTTTTCAAAGCGACAAGAAGACGCGGGCAGGGCGGCTGCGGTTCGTGCTCACGCGCGGATTGGGTCACGCCGAGACATCCGAGGCCGTGTCCCAAGAACGACTCAGAAAGGTGCTCGAACGATTCCTTTGAGTTTATGCGCGTCCCGCTGTAATGTCATGGAGTGTGAAAAAGGATGTTGGCGGAGAGGCAGGGATTCGAACCCTGGGAGGACTTGCGCCCTCTCTTGATTTCGAGTCAAGCCCGTTCGGCCGCTCCGGCACCTCTCCGAGGGTGGGATTATAGCGAAGCGAACGCGCCTAATCCTGCCTAGGAGCCTGCGCCGCAGGAATTCGCGGCTGCAAATCTGCTCCCACTCGCCCGTTTGAACGCTCGATTTCGTCAAATATAGCCCGATATTATCCTCAACCGACCGTCCAAACGAGCGGCGGGATCGAATTTTCGCTAGATGCCTCGAGTTCTGCTCGTCCTGCACTGCGATGGACGGCCTCGCGCGTTTCGTCTAGTGAGAAGTTATCGAGCATGATGAGTTGTGCGCCTGCGCCAAGTGCGGCATCAAGCTCGCCGAGCGACTCCACTTCGACCTGAACTGTATCACCCGGCGACCTGCGATCAAGCTCACGGAGCGCAGATTCAACCCCACCCATCGCCATCAAGTGATTCTCCTTGAGCAAATACGCATCAAAAAGTCCCATACGATGATTCGCGCAGCCTCCGCACGCAACCGCGTATTTTTGCGCCGTGCGCAATCCGGGGATCGTCTTGCGTGTATCGAAGACGCGCGCACCTGTGTGCGCAACAGCTTCGGCGTATGCGCGGGCCTTGGTCGCGATGCCCGACATGAATTGCAGAAAATTCAGTAGCGTGCGCTCGACCGTCACGAGTTCGGCGGGCGTGCCATTCAGTACCGCAATTACCCCGCCAGGATCGAGTCGCGCGCCATCTTCATGCGAAAACTCGCATTTGATGCGAGGACTCACGAGCTGACACACTGCAAGGCCCCACTCGCGTCCACAGAGGACGCCGGCTTCGCGGGTGATGATCTCGGCGCGCACGCTTGTCTGCTGGTTCAAAAGTGAGCCGCTCAGGTCGAGCTTCAAGACATCGTCCGGCCAAAGATCGACATCGAACCCCAAGTCCTCTGCGAGTGCGCGCTTGGCATCAGATCGAGCGATCACTCGTAAATTGACTAGATCAAACTGCATAGTGCGGACTGTATCATCTGTTTGCCAAACTCATGGCAGGGTTACAATGGGCGTTTCCACACGCTTGCGCCCGCACTTGCCTGAAACCGAACTCGAATCGAATGTCTGGCTCAGCGATGTGCGCATCATGCCGTCGCCGCATTTTTCTGAGCGCGCCGATGGCAGCGAGATCGACTTGATCGTCCTGCACTGCGTCAGTTTGCCAGCGGGCAGTGACGATGTTCACTCCATTCACGCGCTCTTTCAAGGCCGCCTTGATACCAGCGCGCACGCCTCTTTCGCGGGCCTTGAAGGTGTTCGCGTTTCTGCCCATTTGCTGATTGATCGTGCTGGCGAGGTCTATCAGTATGTCCCGTTTGACAAGGCCGCTTGGCATGCTGGCGAGTCAAGCTGGCGCGGGCGCAGGCACTGCAACGACTTCTCAATCGGCATAGAACTTCAAGGCAGTGACGAGACGGCCTTTGAGGCAATCCAGTACACGCGGCTTGGCGATGTCCTAAAAGTCTTGATGTCAAGCTATTCACACCTTGGGTTGCAATCCATCGTTGGGCACTGTCATGTGGCGCCGGGACGAAAGACCGATCCAGGCCCGAAATTCGACTGGAAGCGCCTGATGCGCACGCTCACCGAGGCACATTGAAATGAACGCCGAAGACATGGATGCATTTGAAACCGAGGAATGGCTCGCAGCGCTCGATGATGTGCTGAATCGCGATGGCACTGAGCGCGCCAATTTCCTGCTACAGCGCTTGTCGGCGCGCCTCACCAAGGCCGGTACGCAGCTTCCCTATGCCATCACTACGCCGTATCGCAACACTATTCCCGCCCATCGTGAGGCGCCGATGCCGGGTGATCTCTTTATGGACCGGCGCATTCGCTCGCTCATTCGCTGGAATGCGCTCGCCATGGTAGTGCGCGCCAACCGGCGCGATGGCAGCCTTGGCGGACACATCTCATCGTTCGCCTCTTCGGCAACACTCTACGATGTCGGCATCAATTACTTTTTCCGTGCGCCGGGTGCTGATTCCGCTGGCGACCTTGTCTTCTACCAAGGGCACAGCTCGCCAGGAATCTACGCACGTTCTTTCCTTGAGGGTCGCTTGACCGAAGCGCAGCTCGACAATTTCCGCCGCGATGTCAATGGCGCCGGTCTCTCCTCCTACCCGCATCCCTACCTGATGCCGGACTACTGGCAGTTTCCGACGGTGTCCATGGGTCTCGGCCCTATGATGGCGGTGTACCAAGCCTATCTCATGAAGTATCTTGCGGCGCGCGGACTTGTCGAAGCAAATGATCGCAAGGTGTGGGCGTTCCTCGGCGACGGAGAATGCGACGAACCCGAAGTGCTCGGCTGCCTGTCGCTCGCTGGCCGGGAGTCGCTCGACAATCTTGTGTTTGTCGTCAACTGCAACTTGCAGCGCCTCGACGGCCCGGTGCGCGGCAACGGCAAGATCATTCAAGAACTTGAAGGCTACTTCCGCGGTGCAGGTTGGAACGTCATCAAGGTGATATGGGGACGCCATTGGGACCCACTCTTTGCCAACGACACAGCCGAGGAGATGCAGCACCGCATGGACGAAGCGGTCGATGGCGAATATCAGAACTACAAAGCGCGTGGCGGCGCGTACACGCGCGAGCACTTTTTCGGTGTCTCGGAAAGTCTCTTGAAGCTCGTCGAGCACCTGTCCGATGATGACATCATGCGCCTCAATCGCGGCGGGCACGATCCCTTCAAGGTCTACGCGGCCTACCATGCGGCGGTCAACCACACGGGCGCGCCGACGGTGATCCTCGCGAAGACTGTCAAGGGCTACGGCATGGGCGACGCTGGCGAGTCTGAAAACACCTCGCATCAAGTCAAGAAACTCGATTACGACGGCCTCAAGCATTTTCGCGATCGGTTTGATGTGCCATTGACCGATGAAGAGTTGAAAGACATTCCCTACTACCGCCCGCCCGAAGGGTCGCCCGAGTTGACCTACTTGCGCAAGCGCCGCGATTCACTCGGCGGCCCCATCCCTCGCCGTATCGAAGCGAAGGAGTCCTTGCAAATTCCGCCTTTGGACACGTTCAAGGCTCTGCTCGAAGGCTCAGGGGCGAGAGAGATTTCCACCACCATGGCCTTTGTGCGCTTCCTTGGCACGCTGGTGCGCGACCGACAGATCGGCAAGCGCGTGGTGCCGATTATTCCCGACGAAGCGCGCACCTTCGGCATGGAAGGCATGTTTCGGCAGCTTGGCATCTACTCATCCCAAGGCCAGCTCTACGAGCCCGAAGATGCTGGCGAGATTGCCGCCTATCGAGAGTCCAAGGATGGGCAGGTGCTTGAAGAAGGCATCAACGAAGCGGGCGCATTCTCGGCGTGGCTCGCTGCGGCCACGTCCTACAGCGCACATCACTTCACGCTCATTCCTTTCTATATTTTCTATTCGATGTTCGGATTCCAGCGTGTAGGCGACTTCGCATGGGCTGCCGGAGACAGCCAAGCACGCGGCTTCTTGCTCGGCGGCACTGCTGGCCGAACGACTTTGAACGGCGAAGGCTTACAGCATCAGGATGGTCACAGTCATCTGTTTGCATCGGCGCTGCCGAATTGTGTTGCCTATGATCCGGCGTTCGGCTTTGAGCTCGCAGTTATTTTGCATACTGGCCTCAAGCGCATGTATGAAGCTGGCGAAAAGCGCTTCTACTACGTCACTGTGATGAACGAGAACTATGCGCAGCCAGCGATGCCGGAAGGTGCCGAAGAGGGCGTGGTTCGCGGCATGTATCTGTTTCGCAGGTTCGGGCTTGAGGACGGCGAGACACCATCGCCGAGGCATGTGCGGCTGCTTGGCAGCGGCACGATCTTGCGCGAGGTGATCGCGGCCGCCGAGATGCTGCTTGAAGAGTACGGTGTGACTTCAGAAGTCTATAGCGTGACGAGCTTCACCGAGCTGAGTCGTGATGGCGCCGATACGGAACGTTGGAATCTGCTGAATCCAGCACAAGAACCTCGGACAAGCTATGTCGAGCAGGTGCTTGGCGGCAGCAATGCGCCAGTGATCGCCTCGACCGATTATGTGCGCAGCCATGCCGGACAAATCGCATCCTGGATCAAGGCGCCCTATCATCCACTCGGCACCGATGGGTTCGGGCGCAGCGATACCCGTCAGAGGCTGCGCGAGTTCTTTGAAGTAGACCGACGTTTCGTCTGCCTAGCGGCGCTCTCCGGGTTGGCCAAAGGCCAAGTCATCTCAGCAGCCGAAGTGGCGGCCGCGGTCAAGACATTTGATCTCGATGCGGGATCCTCAGCGCCAAGGACGAGGTAGGAATCGGTCATGCCAACTGACCAACTTGCGGAAGTGCGGCTGCCTGATACCGGGGACTCCGAATCAGTCGAGGTGATCGAGCTGTGCGCCGCTGTTGGCGATCAATTGGGGAAAGACGACACCGTCATACTCGTTGAGACTGACAAGGCCACCTTGGAGGTGGGCGCGCCTTCGGCGGGCGTTCTGTCTGAAATCAAAGTTGGCATCGGCGACCAGGTCGTCAGCGGGCAGGTGATTGCGCTCTATGAAGCCGACAGCGAGGCGCCAACGCAAAGTCCAGTAGCACAACAGCCCAAGAAGGCAGCTGAGCCAGTCCAGAAGCGTCTAGTGCCACAAAGACCGCAACCGGCGCTCAAGGTCGCTGCGCATTCCGGCCAAGTTTACGCGGGACCGGCAGTGAGAAAGCTCGCACGCGAACTCGGTGTTGATCTTGGCAAGGTGACGCCCACCGGTGCTCGCGGACGCACGCTCAAGGATGATGTCAAAGCCTATGTGCGAAGTCGTTTGACCGGCGACGGCCTCGCCCCAGCCTTACCAGAACTGCCAAAGGTCGATTTCGCGTCGTTTGGCTCCATTGAAGAAGTCGAACTCTCGCGCATCCGGCGCTCAAGTGCGCGCAACCTTCACCGCTCCTGGGTCAATATTCCGCATGTCACGCACTTTGACGAGGCCGATGCCGCCAATTTGAGCGAAATGCTTGCCGGCAGTCGAGCGGAAGGCGAGCAGCGCGGGATCAAGCTGACGCCGCTCGCACTCATCATGCGCGCCTGCGTGGCCACGCTCAAGGCCTTTCCGCGCGTCAATGCGTCCTTGAACGAAGCCTCGACTCATTGGATCTACAAGCGCTACTGGCATATCGGATTTGCGGTGGACACCGACGATGGCTTGCTAGTGCCGGTGGTGAAGAACGCCGATCAAAAGGATGTATGGTCGCTCGCCGAAGAAATTGCCGCGCTCGCCGAGAAAGCGCGCGCCGCAAATCTCGCGCCAGCGGATATGCAAGGCGGCACCTTCACGATTTCAAGTTTGGGACGCATTGGCGGCACGGGATTCACGCCCGTCGTCAATGGCCCGCAAGCCGCCATACTTGGCGTTTCGCGCTTGACCACTAGGCCGCATTGGAATGGCGAGGCATTTGTGCCGCGCGAGGTGCTGCCCATGGGACTCAGCTACGACCATCGCGTGATCGATGGTGCCGAGGCTGGCAGGTTCATGGTGCGGTTGTGCGAGGAGATTGCGGGGGTTGGGTTGGGGTAGGTTCGGCTTGGAGCGCCTATCGGAAGCCTCACCTCAGACTTTCGTAGTCTCCATATTCTTGCCGCTGACAAGCTGAGCATTCACATGGGGCGCCTTGTTCAATAAATCCATTTGTCTACAAATGTTTCATTTCTCCGTGTGCGGGCTCAGAGACAAATCGAGCGATAGGATTCGC
The DNA here is from genome assembly GCA_028283025.1 of Pseudomonadales bacterium. Classification (GTDB taxonomy): domain Bacteria; phylum Pseudomonadota; class Gammaproteobacteria; order Pseudomonadales; family Azotimanducaceae; genus Azotimanducus. The sequence continues at coordinate 43,609 of JAPYNO010000003.1, forward strand.
GAATGGCGACTCCTGATCTTTGGCACTTTCCCTTGAAGTAGCCCGCAATTCCGAAATTGGCGGACTGCATAGCCAGAGCTTTCTCAAGAAGCTCGAACGCATCCTTGGCAATCCCGTGAGTCGCGCACACGTCGGCAGGCGCCTACAGCGACTCGCTGAACAAAACCTCATATCAGTCGTGCGCCGCGGACGGCATCAGGTCGAGATGCCGGGATTCGCTGAATGGTTGCTTGAACAAGAGCAGTCGGACGGGCCTTAGGGCAGTTTTGATTAGCCGTGCGCGTAGAATCCATTCCGAATCGTCAATGGCTCGGCTGCATCACACTCTACTCAAGTCTATGTTCAGCTCACGACGAAGTTGGGCAAACTGCTGTATGGTGATAGTTTTTGGCCCGTTCAAAATCAAAAGTTATTGAAATTCATCTTTATCCGCAGTTTGTAGCTTTCGCGGACGAGAACAAATTTGACTTGGTCATAGCGAGTCACCAACAGTATTGCAATGGGTTCACTTTGGGTTCGCACGGTGAGTATTTCAAGAATCGCGCCAGCACCAAGAACATCCAATATCCCTATAGGGATTATTCAGGCCACTTCTGCCTTGGTGTCATGTATTCGAGGCTTGAAGACTCTGCCTTCTCAGATGTCAAGATACACAGCTTGGAAGATTTGGCTGAGATCACCTCGGTAATCGGTAAACTAAAGTTCTTTGTTCAAGAGAAATGGCGAATTGCGAGCGACAAACCTGGCAGTGGCAATACGGCGAACATCGGCAGCATCAAGAGAATCGAGGACATTATCAGCGGGAATGGCATGTTCTCCAAGTTGGGCGAGGCATGGTTCGACGACTATTGGACGAACTATGGAAAGATCAGAGCGAAAGCATCATCGGGAGAAATGAAGCCGATTCAATCTTTGAATGCGTTTGTTCGTTATAGAGGCGGCGATGTATCGAAGATCGTTCCAAAAACGATGCCTAGTGCAAGGAGGGGCAAGTGAGCGTGCTGGTACCCCCGATCAAGTGTCAGGGAATAAAAACAAAACTAGTTCCGATGATTTTACGGACGATTGACCGAGACCAATCGACAAGGTGGATCGAACCATTCTTTGGTTCTGGTGTAGTTGCCTTCAACGTTGCGCCATCGAACGCACTTTTAGCCGACTCCAATCCCCATGTGGTCAACTTTTACAAAGCGATTCAAAATGGCCATGTCAATGGCTACTCGGCTCGTGATTTCCTGCAACGAGAAGGAGAAGTGCTAGCTCGCCGAGGTCAGGACTACTACTACGAAGTGAGGGATAGATTCAATCAAGATCGAGAGCCGCTCGACTTTCTTTTCCTCAATCGCTCCTGCTTTAATGGATTGATTCGATTCAATCGAGAAGGGCGATTCAATGTTCCTTTCGGCCACAAACCCAATCGCTTCGCTCGCCCCTACGTCACGAAGATCGTGAACCAAATTGAACGATTTCGGAGTGTTGTCGCATCATCAGAATGGCACTTCAAATGTCAGGATTTTGCCAAGACAATAGCTGAAGCAGGCCGCAATGATTTCATCTACTGTGACCCTCCATATTTGGGCAGGCATGTTGACTACTACGACAGTTGGAATGAACGAAACGAGCGCACGCTATACGATTCACTTAGCAAAAGGCAAGCACGGTTTTTGCTCTCGACTTGGCACAGCAATCAGCATCGGCGAAACGAGCAGCTAGATTCACTTTGGGGGCATCACCATGTAACACTGCATCCGCACTTCTATCACATTGGAGCGAGGGAAAATAATAGAAAGGCGATGCTTGAGGCGCTTGTGACCAATTATCCCCCTCCTAGAGGATCTCTTGAAGCGACGGTGCCTGCAGTAGATTCGTCTCAGTTGGAGGTGTCCTTGGAACTGCTGCCAGCATAAGATTCGAGCCCTGCACGCCGGGAGAAGAGAGCCTAGGGCGAACCCGAAGCGTATGCGGGTTGGCGCTTGAGACCTTGCCCGGTGCGCGTGTTGATCTTGTCGAGACGAATGCTCGCGTCTTGTTATTCGCGCTCGCTGCCTGACATGCGAGAATGGTACTTTCCTGTTCCGCAAACAGTTGAATCCATTGACCGCGCCAGTCCAAATCACCCTTTACCGATGGGCAGGGTCATGGGGCCCCTTCAAAGTCAACATCCCGTGCGGAGAATGCACGCTCACCGAGGATGTCATCCGCGATTGCGTGAAGAACGACCTCGCTGGCATCGATGTTGAGATTCACGAATACGAATGGCTGAGCAATTGGTGGAAGCCGCTCATGCGAGGTGGCTGGCACGCGCCGATTGTGCTGGTGAATAATCGCGTGATCTCGCAAGGCATCGCGCTCAATCGAGGTGTGCTCACGCAAGCGGTCATCGATGCTGGCATTTCGCAGATTCCGATTGAAGGCAGCCATATTTTTGGCAAGGCCACATGCCCGCATTGCGATCGCGCCAAGGCGCTCTTTGATACGTCCGGCATTGATGGCAGGTATCACGATGTCATCAAGGATACGCGCGCACTCTACGAGATGATCGCGCGAGTCAAGCCGATTATCGGCGAGAAAACACCCGTCACGCTGCCGCAAATCTGGGTGGACGGCGAGTATGTGGGCGGCGGCGATGCGCTTGAGGCAAGGCTTGCGGTGATCGCCACATCATGAAGAAGGGTCAATGGATCGCTCTAGGCGTTTTTCTGCTTCTCATCGCCCTGTTTTTCGTCTTTGACCTGCACAAGATCATCACGCTTGAGAACTTCCAGGCGCAGCGCGAAGTCGTGCTCGATTTCTATGCTGACAACAGGCTGCTGACCATCTGCCTGTTCATGCTGGTCTACATTTCAGTGACTGGCCTGTCGCTGCCGGGATCGAGCATCATGACGCTGATTGCCGGCGCAATCTTCGGCTTTTCAGTGGCGCTGGTGCTGGTGTCCTTTGCGAGTACAATCGGTGCAAGCATCGCCTTTGTGTTTGCGCGCTATCTCTTTCGAGACCTCGTGCAGCGACGCTTTGAATCGGCCTTGAAGCCCATCAATGAAGGCGTGGAAAAAGAGGGCGCCTTCTATCTCTTTGCGCTGCGGCTCGTGCCTGCAGTGCCATTCTTCGCCATCAACGTAGGCATGGCGCTCACGCCAATACGCCTCTGGACCTTCTACTGGGTGAGTCAAATCGGCATGCTCGCTGGCACCGCGGTGTACATTAACGCTGGGCATCAACTCGGCCAGATTGAGTCCTTAGGCGGCATCGTGTCGCCGATGCTGATTGGTTCACTTGTACTCTTGGGGCTGTTTCCGTTGATCGCGAAGAAGGTGGCGGAGTTGGATGAGCGGCTCGAAAGCAGCACAGCGTTGTCCGTCATCCTCGACAAACGCCTCTGGCGCATCTTCCTGCTTGGCGTATCGAGCGGGCTGCCATGGCTCATCATCGGTTCAGGCATGTCGGCATGGCTGACCGACGAAGGCCTGTCGCGCAGCGGCGTCGGTCTCTTTGGTGTCATCTTCGTTGCCTACACCGTGAACTTTCTGTGGGCGCCCGTTGTCGATCACCTGCGTCTTCCCGTGCTCGGCGCGCTCGGTCAACGACGCTCTTGGATTTTGCTCTGCCAAGCGTTGCTGGTGCTTCTGATACTCTTTCTTTCCTTGAATGAGCCGTCATCCGGCCTTTGGCTGACAGCGGCCGTTGCGCTCGCCGTTGCGAGTGTCTCGGCGACCCAGGATTTGTCAATCGACGCCTATCGCATCACGGTGATTCGTAGAGACGAGCCCCATCTGGTCGGCTTGGCAGCAGCTTTCGCGACTTCCGGCTGGTGGACAGGCGCGAGCTTGCCGGGCGTGGCGGCCTTCTGGCTCGCGGATGATCTTGGCTGGCCACTTGTCTACCAGGGCTTGGCTGTGTTTATGCTCGCATTGACGTTGCTCGCACTTTTTCTCATTCGTGAGCCAGAGCGCCAGGCCGCGCCGCGCGCCTCCAACATGGCGGCATGGTTTGACAGCAGCTACATAGACGCTGTCGGCGAGTTCTTCCGCAGAAATGGCATGAAGATGGCGTTCACGCTGCTCGGGTTCATCTTTCTCTTCAAGATCGGCGAGGCGTTTCTTGGCCGCATGGCAATCGTGTTCTACAATGAAGTCGGCTTCACGAACGAGGAAATCGGCACCTATTCGAAGCTTGTCGGCTGGTGGGTGACGATTATTTGCTCGCTGCTCGCAGGCTTTATTTCCCTTCGCTACGGCGTCATTCGTGTGTTGTTCGCTGCCGGCATCGCGATGGCAGCGGCTAATCTTCTTTTTTCTTGGATCGCGGTGGCGGGTGCGGACACGCGCCTGTTCGCGCTTGCCGTGGTCGTCGATGGCGTCACCGGCGCCTTCTCAACGGTCGCCTTCGTGGCATTTATCTCCGAATACACCAGCCGTCTGCATTCGGCAACACAGTACGCGGCCCTCGCCTCGCTTGGAAATCTAAGTCGAACACTGCTCGCCGCCACAAGTGGCATTCTGGTCACGCAGCTTGGTGGCAACTGGGCTTTGTTTTTTATCATCACCGCCCTGATGGTGGTACCTTCGCTGCTACTGCTCGCATGGATCGCACGTCGATTTCGGATGAGCCCTTGAATTCCAAACGCCCGCCCCCATAACAGCATCCAACTCTCTCGTGTGGCGGCTTGACAACTTCGGTGGCAGGTTGCTGTATGATTAGCACTCTCCCGGTGAGAGTGCTAATTGGCTCGGCAGAGCCGGGAGCTATCAATCAATTCAAGCCACAGTCAGACAAAGGAGATGATTGTCAATGAAAATTCGACCCCTGCACGACCGTGTTGTCGTTCGTCGCCTAGAAGAAGAGACCAAAACGGCGGGCGGCATCGTTCTCCCCGATTCCGCTGCTGAGAAGCCTTCGCAAGGCGAAGTGCTCGCTATCGGCCCTGGCAAGGCGCTTGATGACGGCAGCGTCCGCGCACCTGATGTCAAGGTCGGCGACAAAATTATCTTCGGCCAGTACGGCGGAAGTACGGTCAAGGTTGACGGCGAAGAGCTGTTGATCATGAACGAAAGCGAAATCTTCGGCGTCCTCGAAGACTAAGCACCATCCAAGCCAACACAAACAACTAATCTAGGAGTAACTGAAGCATGAGTGCAAAAGCAGTGAAATTCGGTGACGATGCCCGGGGGCGTATGCTACAGGGCGTGAACACCCTGTCCGATGCGGTCAAGGTAACCTTGGGTCCCAAAGGCCGTAACGTTGTCCTTGACAAGTCCTTCGGCGCGCCGACGGTGACCAAGGACGGCGTGTCTGTCGCCAAGGAAGTCGAACTGAAAGACAAGTTCGAGAACATGGGCGCGCAGATGGTCAAGGAAGTCGCGAGCCAGACATCTGACGAAGCTGGCGACGGCACCACGACCGCCACCGTGCTCGCGCAGTCGATCTTGACTGAGGGCCTCAAGTCGGTGGCCGCTGGCATGAACCCGATGGATCTCAAGCGCGGCATCGACAAGGCAGTGGCCGCATCGGTCGCCGCCATTTCCGACATGGCCACGCCCTGCGAGGACTCAAAGTCCATCGCGCAGGTCGGCACCATCTCGGCCAACAGCGACGATGCTGTCGGTACCATCATCGCCGAAGCGATGGAGAAGGTCGGCAAGGAAGGCGTCATCACAGTTGAAGAAGGCAGCGGCCTCGAAAACGAGCTTGATGTCGTTGAAGGCATGCAGTTTGATCGCGGGTATCTCTCGCCCTACTTCATCAACAATCAAGAATCCATGTCTGCGGAGCTTGAAGAGCCTTACATCCTTCTGTGCGACAAGAAGATCTCCAACATTCGCGACATGCTTCCAGTGCTTGAGTCCGTCGCCAAGTCCGGCAAGCCCCTCATGGTCATTGCCGAAGATATCGAAGGCGAAGCGCTCGCAACGCTCGTTGTGAACAACATGCGCGGCATCGTCAAGATCGCTGCGGCCAAGGCACCCGGCTTTGGCGACCGCCGCAAGGCCATGCTGCAGGACATCGCCATCCTGACCGGCGCGACCGTGATCTCCGAAGAAGTCGGACTCACGCTTGAAGGCGCAACGCTTGATGATCTTGGCAACGCCAAGCGCGTCTCCGCCACCAAGGAGAACACCACCATCGTCGATGGCGCTGGCGGCAAGGATGAGATTCAAGGCCGTATCAAGCAGATTCGCGCTGAGATCGAAGAAACCACCTCCGACTACGACCGCGAGAAGCTGCAAGAGCGTCTTGCCAAGCTCGCTGGCGGCGTGGCCGTCATCAAGGTAGGCGCCCCGACTGAAGTCGAGATGAAGGAGAAGAAGGCGCGCGTTGAAGATGCCCTTCACTCCACCCGCGCAGCAGTCGAAGAAGGCGTTGTGCCCGGTGGCGGCGTGACCCTCGTGCGTGCGCTCGACGCCGTTGGTGACCTGAGCGGTTCCAACGAAGACCAGAACGTCGGTATCGCCATCGCCAAGCGCGCCATGACCGCGCCGCTTCGCCAGATCGCTGAAAACGCGGGTGACGAAGGCTCAGTTGTACTCAATCAGGTGCGCGGCGAGAGTGGCAACTACGGCTACAATGCGGCCGCTGGCGAGTATGGCGACATGGTTGCCCTCGGCATCATCGACCCTGCCAAGGTTGTTCGCACGGCTCTGCAATCCGCAGCTTCGGTCGCCGGTCTGATGATCACCACCGAAGCCATGGTCAGCGAACTGCCCGAAGACAACCCGCCTCCGGCGGGCCCTCCCGGCGGCGGAATGCCTGACATGGGCGGCATGATGTAAGCGAATCGCTTCCATTTCCCTCGGAGAAGCCCCGCAAATGCGGGGCTTCTTTTTTGCGCGATGGCGGTAGAGAGGTTCGGTGAAACGCTAATTTCGTGAGAATCGAAGGCGTTTTGAAGCCGAGGCACTGACCGCTGCTCAGAAATCAAAGTGTACTGTTCGCCGCCATTTTTCATTTATAATTGGCGGCATGCTTGCCACCTATGAACGCATCAACACGCTGCCGCGGCAGAGCTTCTTCCTGTTTGGGATGAGAGGTGCTGGCAAGAGCACTTGGGTCCGCGACATCCTGCCCGACGCCCTGTACATCGATTTGCTGGACGAGCGCCTGTACCAAGATCTGTTGGCAGATCCTTCATTGTTCGCTCAAGCCATCGAACACCTCGCTGCGGATGATTGGGTCATCGTCGACGAGATACAAAGACTGCCGATGCTGCTCAATGAAGTACACCGCCATATCGAGTCGCATCGGCTGCGCTTCGCCTTGCTCGGCTCGAGCGCACGCAAGTTGAAAGCCGCAGGGGTCAATCTGTTGGCTGGCCGAGCGCTCAGGAGAGACATGTTTCCGCTGACCGCCTATGAACTAGGCACGGATTTCGATCTTGACCGAGTGCTCCATTACGGCACACTACCACTTGTGTGGCGCAGCCCGGAACCGCGCGCCGTACTCGAAGCCTATTCACAGCTCTACCTGCGCGAGGAGATTCGTGCCGAAGCCCTAGTGCGCAACCTGCCCGCTTTCGCCCGCTTCCTGCCGATCGCCGCGCTTTTCAACGGCCAGGTGATCAATGTCGCTGGCATCGCCCGCGACGCGGGCGTAGCCCGCGGCACCGTGCGCGGGTTTCTGGAGATTCTGGAAGACACGCTGCTCGTTCACCGCCTGCCCGCCTTCGAGACCCGTTCCCGCGTGCGCGAGCGTAAGCTCCCCAAACTCTACTGGGTCGATCCCGGCGTCGTTCGCGCTGTCAAGGGGCAGTTTGGAGATGTGACGGCCGAGGAACGCGGGCCACTGCTGGAGAGCTGGGTGCTGACCACCTTGCGCGCCCACGCCGGAGCGTCGGGCGAAGCGCAGCGCTTGTACGATGAGATCGCATACTGGTCGCCGCACCAATCCAATGCAGAGGTGGATTTTCTGCTGCGCCGGGGTCGCGACCTACTAGCGATAGAAGTGAAGGCCACTGACCGCTATCACACGAGCCTGTTAAAGGGGCTTCGGGCGATTGCGCCTGTGGGCGGGCTGGCCCGCCGCATATTGGTGTACACGGGACGAGGGTCGTTTCGGTCAGCGGACGGGATCGACATCTGGCCAGCAGGTCGGTTCGCGGGCGAGGTGGCAAAGAGTGCCCTATGGGCTTAGGAGGCGCGGACCAAGAAACGAATGTGACGCTGAGCCTCAATAGTGGCAACTGATCGGACTCAGTGGATTCTCACCGTATTGACGTTTTGGCGCTTTTCCAAGTTCAAGCAAGGGATTGCGGGCGACTTTGAGATGGTCTTGCCTGAGCCGGTACATACCCTTGACCAAGGCTCCGATGTCCGCAATCATACCCAGCCTCGGCAATCCGGCCAATGTCACGGCATGAACCTATCCCGATGCAGCCGCCTCCACAAGAGCATCGCGAAACAACGCGAAGCTTTTGGATCGGTTGCGGGCGGGGTCCATGTGTTTGCCGATCCTGTTCGCCGCCTTCACGGTTGACAGCCCCTGCCCAAAGTGACCGCCTCTGCGCAGCTCTCGCTCAAATGCTTCTTTCGTTCCGCCGGCAATCGCGTCGGGATTCCGAAACGCGGCCCGATTTGGAACATGCTTCGATATTCGCGGATATGCGGTACAAACTGCTTGCCAATCGCCGAAGTACCAAGCTTCAAGCTCCTCGATGACAATTCTTGTTACCACTTGCCAAGACGAGTCCCCGCAGGCACTTCTGGAGCGCAGTCCCGCATCTTCGCAGTTCCGCTCAAGTTGCGCCTTGAGGTCTCGACAGTCTTCGCTGTCGAGGTCAATGACAACCACTATTCGATAGTTGTCTGGAATCCAAGACGCATATCCCCGCAGGCGATCCTCTAATTTCCGCAGCAGCGCCTGCTTGCCTTGATATGGGTAAACCTTGAAGCTATTCGACTCTGGGAGGAAGCTTGGCAGCCAAGATTTGAGCAAAGCCTCCATAGAGGGCTCTTCCACGAGGAACTCGAAGTGAACAGCGGCCATGCTAGCTTGCGCTTTTGCCTTCCACGGGCAGGCCCCCTTCCGTCAGCGGATCACCAACTCCGAAATGACCCTCCATCCAAAGGTCTCCAAGACTGGCGCCAGCCTCCATGAACGCCATGATTCTTTTGTTTTGTTCTAGCGACTGGCTCCGGGTATAGCCACTCTCGTCGCGCCATAACACGTGGACTTCGCCGGGCCGCACCGCGTCAAGGAAGAACGGCGAATGGGTTGTCACCAATATCTGCGTTGCGCCAGATACTTCCCGGCACTCTTCCGCCAGCCCATAAAGCAAACGGGGATGGAGAAAGTTTTCCGGTTCTTCTATGCCGATAAACGGTGGAGGAGCGGGGTCGTTCATCAAAACGAGATATGCCAGCATCTTCAGTGTGCCGTCCGATGCGAAGCGGGCCATGATCGGTTCTTCAAACGGCGCATCCTCGATCTGCAGCAGTAGCCTGCCATCCGGCATCGGGTTTGCAATGACATTATTAATCTTGGGAACCCTTTCCCGGAGCCTTTTGAAAATCAAACTAAGACGGTCGTCATGTTCTTCCGAGAGGTATTGGATGACATTGGCAAGATTGTCCCCAGTCTTACTTAACTGTTCCTGTGGCCCCGCTTCGGGCTGGCCTCTTGCGTCATCGGATGACAGGTAGGAAACGTGCCATCCCATAATAAAATTCCGCAGCGCAACAACACGGGGATTCTCAGCCAATTGGCCGAGCGCATTGACCGCAAGGGTATCTGGGGAGCTCAGGGGCACCTCTATCCGCTCATCCTGCGAGTCTGGGAGTTCGCCCGAAATGACCCGGCCGATGCCATTAGTGTAATCAAGAAAATGGAAAGGAGCGCCACGACTGCCCCGCTTCCATCTGAGCCATTCCACGACAGCAACGGGACGGCCGTTCTTCTCCTCCACCTCAAGATGATAGGTGATCAGGGGACTTCTCGGTTTCTCACGATAGGCAATCTCAATCAATACAGGGCCTGAGCCACCCCTGGACTTTAGCTCCTTAGCTCGGCCTCGCTTTTCCCAAGCCCGCCGAAGACCTGTTTCGAAGCATTCGGCCAAGAAAGCGAAAACATCGAAGACTGTTGACTTGCCGCTGCCGTTTGGGCCTAGCAGTACGGTCAGAGGAGTCAGGTTCTTCAACTCCAAATCCCGCAATGCGCGAAAGTTCCGGACCTTCAGGCGCTCGATTCGTGGGGGTGCACCAGTAGGATTAGTCATATTGAATCTCCTAGTTTCAACTTGCTAGTGCAACGCTTCAGAAGTTAAGAAGGGTTGGATGGAGCAAAGGCACTGCCTGAATACTGCGCTTCCTAGATTTCTGCTTCAAGTTTCGCCCGTCCGATACGTTTCATCAAGGCATCCATATCGGCTTCGAGTTTGGGAAGCACTTCATAATGATCATCATTCTTCGAGTTTCGAAACTTACTCTCTACATAATCGAAGAACGAAGGAAGACCTAATGACCAATCGCTTTCCCCATCAGCGGATGTTGACCAGAGCAACCCCAAATGTTTGAAATACGCTTCGGCTTCTTCAGGGTTTAGCCTCCGTTTGTGACTATATGGGACATGCGTCAATCCCGATTGAATTGCCTTACTAATCAATGATGGCGTAATTTCTTCATCCAGCTCTTCTATTCGTCGCCATAGCTCCCCTAGCTGACGTGTACAGCCACTTAAATCTTTATCTTCAACATCTCTCCATGCGACCATGTAACGTTCTTCAATTCTCGATTCGAATGCACGGTCAATCTCTCCACCTTTTGTGAATCTGACCACGTCATTTTGCTGACTCGCTGATTCCAAAGCACATTCGCCAAGGAGTTGAAGGAAATATGGACTCCCTTTACATTTGCTGACCATCTCTATTAAATCCTTCCCTTCAATAGTGACATCCGCAGCCTCAAGGGTGTTTGTAATTGCTTCTTTGCAGGCTTCAAGTGAGAGGTCATTTGCCATTGGTATGGATCGTTTGAAATAAATACGATCACGGAACCATGTTGATTTACATGACTCTTCGCGTAGTAGATCGATGAGATCAGGTGTGCCGGCAAGCACAAATCCTATTGGTTCATTCGGTTCATATTCGCCAAGCGTCTGTACGGAATTCATCAATTCGCCTAGGACTGCTGGATCAGCGCCATGTGCTTCATCAATCATCAACATGACAGGCGTGTCTGGGTTATTTCGCAGAATAGATTCGAGGCATGAAAGAACATCTTGATCGGGAGTCACTTCGGTCGTTTTCGTGATGTTTTGGTGTTGATAGTCGGCTTCAGCTTTTACGAAGACTGCACCGCCAGTTTTCATGCCTTTCGTATGTCCCTGTGTTCTTTCCTCGGGCGATTCTATATATTGTGAAAGGCGGCCCATCAATCTACCAATTGATTTCAGCGCGGCATTTCCGTCCATCCGAATAACCTTCGCCTGATGTTGCATTAATACATTCCTGAATGTATTCAACAAGGCAGTTTTCCCGGTGCCTCGAGGGCCGTGTATCACCACCCCATGAAGACCTTGCGCATATTTTTCATAGCATACGTCAGCCATCAGGCCGATGAGTTGTTGTGCTTGCGTCGCTCTTCCGACCAGAATATGCGGCGCGGAGCCAGACCCGGCAGGGAAGACTCGGCCGAACTCCCCACGTTGATAGCATTCACGAAGCTCTTGTTTCTTTTCTTGAGAGATAGTTGTTGACAGGACATCTTCAAATGTCTCTGCGACCTGTTCAACGAGGGGTGCTTTCATAACGAGTCGAACTGTTTTCGTATTGAGTGCTCATCGCATCGTCAACTATACCTGCCTACATTCAAACTCAAGCAGGCCGACCAAAACCGCAACCGCCTGACCGCGCCGAGTGACCTGCGACAAGCTCCGACGGGCATCGCTGATGGAGTAGGCGTTTGGGGCGTTGAACTTCAAGCACTCTCTCACTGCACATCTAGATGCGCATGATACACACGAAGTGCGCTGAGCCCTAAAAAAAGAATCGCCGCGAACTGTCTTCGCGACAGTCGCGGCGAATTCATGCGTTGTGCCTGCCTATAGGCTGAAGCGAGCCGTCACGCCAGCGCGACGCTGTTCGGGCATGGTCGCGCCAATTGCTCGGTTGAACGGGTTGAAGGTGAGGTCGTTCGCCTGCACATAGCGAATGAGCGCGGGCGAGGCGTTGTCGTCAAGCGCGTTATCCACCCAAGCCGTGAAGGACATGCGTTCGCCTTCAACGCCGGCACGCAGGTTCAGGATTTCACGGTCGCCTGTGTGGGCAAGGTTGTAGACCTGCGCATAGCGCTTGGAGTTGTAGTTCCAGTCGGCGCGAACAAACCAGCCCCAGTCGGCGCTGACTTGGCCGTGGAATCGGGTGGAGAGCGATGCTTGGTGCTCGGAGGTTTGCGGCAGCTGCTTGCCTGAGATGATGACATCACCACTCGCCGAATAACCCGCGATGAGCGCTGCCTCACGAAATGATGAGGGAGTACAGGAGGCACGATCGCCATCAGCTTCAAGGGGACACGCATCGACCGATTGGACGAATTCTTCGATCTCGCTGTCCGTCCACGCATAGGCGATGCGGGCATCCCAGAAGTCGGTGAGCAACACACTGACATCGAGTTCGATGCCGGTGATACTCGCCTCGCCCACATTCTCCAAGATCGAAAATGTCCGGTCTTGGCCATTGACATTTGCGGCGCGCGTCGAGGTGAGCTGCATATCTTCCCAGTCAATCTGATACAAGGCGACATTGGCCTCAACCCGACCGTCCATCCACAGGCTCTTGATGCCTATTTCGTAGCTGACTGCCGTCTCTTCGTCAACTTCCCGATCAGCGGCTGGCACGCCAGCAGCGGAATTGAGGCTGCCTGGCTTGTTGCCAACCGCGACATTGCCATACAGAAGCACATCATCGACAAGCTTGTAGCCAACGGTGACTTTCGGCAGGAACGCATCAAATGTACCGTTCACGAATTCGCTCTCGCCTTCAGGCCTGATATCAAACTCATCTTCGTTGTAGCGAATCTCAGCACCCACGGACAGTCGATCAGAGACGTCAACTTCAACGGAACCAAAAACGGAGAAGCTCGCGAGTTCATTGCCGCCATCGTCCTCGCGCATGGCGCCTTCATAGGTCGCGCTCGTCGAAAAACCCGAAAGTGGCACAAATCGGGGGTTGAATGGATTAAAGGCACGTGTGGTGCCGTCTATCCAAGTCGTGGCTCGGGTGTCGCCTGAGCCGACTGCGTCGCCACTTTCCTCGGATTCATAGTAGTACACGCCTGCGAGGTAGCGAATGTTGGTGCCCATTTCGCCACTTACGCGAAACTCCTGCGAAAAGTCTTCAAATTCATCATCGTCTGATGTTAGGAAGCCGACGCGCGTATGGATGATCGGCGGCGTGGGGCCGAAGCCCTGCACGGCAAACGGACTGCCTACGCCAGCAACGGGGCGCCGGGTATCGCCGCCGCCAAAGGTCTGGTCCTGTTCCGCCTGCGTTTCAACATTGTTGTAGCCAGTCATGGATGTCAGCGTCATGCTGTCGCTCACATCCCAATCAAGGCGCAGGCCAAGTCTGAAACTCTCCCGGTCCGTACCGGAATGCGGATAGAAACCAGTCTCCAAGCTCGTGTTGTCGCCGCCACCGTTATTCTCAAGCACCGTATCCACATCCACTTCGCCGCAATAGTAGCCGCTGCCATTGTAACCAGCCAAATTGACCGAGCCAGACAATGCCTCCGGTGTGCCAGCGGGCGGCGCTGGCTGCATCAAGGAACCGCCGCGCGTGACTTGGTAGCAGTTATTCATACTCGACGGCAGCAGGCCGATGGCATAGTGGGCATCATCGGTCTCTTCAAAGATGCTGTGCAGCCGGACGCTCAATTGATCACTTGGGTTCAAGGTCAACACACCAGTGAAGCTGGTGGTTTCTTCATCACCGACCTCATCTTCATAGGCAACTGTGCCTAGCGCATTGCCCGGCGAGCTATTGTTGTACTCGCCCCCACGCTGATAACGACTGACGGTGACGGCGAAACCGGCGGTGTCTGTCAGCGGCCCGCTGGCATGGGCTTCTATGCGGGAATAATCGCGCTCCCCGATGTCCACCGATGCTTCGGCATCAAAGGATTCGCCGGGCTCCTTGAGCACGTAGTTAATGGCGCCAGCGAGCGTTGAGCGCCCGTAGAGCGCACTTTGCGGACCCTTGACGACCTCGACCCGCTGCAAGGCTGCCATTGGAATGGAGGCGTTGCCCTCTTCAATAATAATGCCGTCTACAAAAAGGCCTGCGTTGGCGCGGCCAAGGATGTTGGATTGGCCTCGGATGACTGGACGAAAGTCGTTGCGTCCAAAGGCATGCGCAAAATCGAAGCCGGGTGTTGCATCAGCAACCTCTTGCAACGAATTGATGCCTCGCTCGTCAAGTGCTGCCTCGGTCAGCGCATTCACAGTTGCTGGCACGTCGCGAACGCTCTCTTCGATTTTCCTTGCGGTGACGACGACCTCCTCGATCATTTGGGCGCCTGTCGCTTCCTGCGCGAAGAGACCTGTCGGAACGAGGCATAGGGAAAACAGTGCGGAACACAAGAGCGCCTTACTAGCGCGTGTAGAGACCTTGTTCATTGGATAACCCCCTTGGGTTTCTTGGAAGTGACCGTGAGGTCGAATATAACATAATGATATATCATGTGTACAACTTTCGGAACGACCCTAGGTGAATCATGGCTGACACGATTCGAACAGGCATGCCAGTGCTCGCGCGTCACGAAGGCGAGTGGAAAGGCGAGTACATCCTGATCGCGCCGGATGGCTCGGTGCTCGACCGACACGACTCGCACCTCATCTGCACGTTCCCAGGCTCAGGCGATGTCGATTATTTTCAGCAGAACATCTATAAGTGGGCCGACGGGCGTGGCGAGACCTTTAATTTTCCAGCGACGTATCGCGATGGGCGCATCTGGTGGGATACCGAGCGCATCGCCGGCTCTGCTTGGGAAGTCGATGAACGCAGCATCATGCTGTCTTGGACGCGCAAGGACATGCCCGGCAGCTATCTCTACGAGATGATCCAGATCAACGCGACAAGTGACAAGCGCGCCCGTACATGGCACTGGTTTCAGGAGGACGAGATCGTCAAGCGCACCTGCATCCGGGAGAATCGCATCGCTTGAGCGGTTTGGGCGCGGGCTACGAACCCGCCGCGCCGTTGGCTGGCAGCTTGGCAAGGATTTCTTCCTCGTTTTGGCAGTCTACGATCCAGTCCGAAACGCGCTCGAGGTCAGCCGATTCATGTACATCCGAAAGATATGCCGTCAGGCTTTCTCCTGCGCCGCGCCCGAACTTCCGCGCCGCTTGGCGGCCGAGCCGCGCACGCTCCTCGGCTCGCAGTTCGTGCGTGGCTTGTTCGATGCCCTGCCGCCTACCTTCCGTCCTGAACTTCTCCTGCGCTTCGGGAAACATGTCAAACACACTCATGGTCACCTCCTCTGGGTCTGATCCTTTAAATTTCGTCGGCCAGAGC
>JAPYNO010000030.1 GCA_028283025.1 Pseudomonadales bacterium
CCTTTCTACTTTTCAAGGCGAATGGACACCGTGAATTGTATCAGAACTCGCACAAGGGGAGTTCCGAAATGCTTTTGATCCGGTACAGGACACCGCGCAGTTAGCGCGGGCCGCCACCGTGAACCCACCTGTCACCGATCAACACCAGCAGCCCCGGCAGCCAAGGAAATATCCGCTCGAACGGGTCACCCGGCAATCTCGCTAAGGACACAATCAGGCTGTCGCTCGGCCCGGAAATGGTGCCCGCCGAATAGAACAACACCGTGCAGCCGAATCCAAGCAGCATGGCGAGCACTGCTGCGCCCATAGACACATGCCAGCGAAACACGCGAAAGAACATGATGGGGCCGAAGGCCGCGCCGAGTGCTGACCATGCGAACAGCACGCGGTTGAAAATCGTGTCGGGGAGCATGAGCGTCAGCACGACGGCGAGCACGGTGATGCCGAGCACCGCCGCGCGCGACACTAAGAGTTCGCGTCCCGGAAAGCGCTTGCCAAGCCCAGTGTCGTGGGCGATAGCGGCGGACGCTGACAAGAGAATTGAATCTGCGGTGGACATGACGGCGGACAGCGTCGCAGCGATGGCGATGCCAGCGAGCACGGTCGGCAGCAGCGCTTCGGCGGCTGTATAGAGCAGGGCTTCGCCGTCCGGCATGGCGGGAAAGAGCGCGCGGCCAGCGAGGCCAAGAAACGACAGGGCAATGTAGATGAGCACGCCCCAGACGAGCACAATGACAAAGCCTTTTCTGCGCGAAGGCTCGTCTTTGACGGCCATCAGTCGCACGAGTAGCTGCGGCTGGCCGAAGGCGCCGAGTGTGATGCCAAGTGTGCCAGCGATGAAGCCGAACAGCAGAAGCCCTGCGTATTGACCGCTGATGCGCAAGTATTCGGGTGGCGCCACATCGCTCAAAAGCACCAACATCGCGCCCACGCCGCCGAGTTCAACGACTGCCGTGATGCCAAGAATGACCGCAACAACGATCATGACGAGTGCCTGCACCATGTCGGTGAGGCTCACCGCCCAGAATCCGCCGATCAACGAATAGATGAGGATAATCGCAGCGCCGATGATGACGGCCTGTGTCAGGTCGATAGGATAATGCTCGATGAACGCCTTGCCAGCGGCATCGAACTGCGCGGCGATGTAGAAAATGAAGCATACCGAAATCAAGAGTGATGCCAGCATGGCGGCGAGCGTGCGCATTTTCCCGCCGCCGCTGCCGAGCACGAAATCCGTCGGCGTCACATGGTCTTGCTCGTGCGATTCGGAGAAAAGACGCGGCCCCATCACCAGCCACACCACCGCATAGCCAATCCAGATGCCAGGCACAATCCACAGGGCGGAGAGGCCAATCGCATAGACAAATCCGGTGAATCCCAGAAGCGCCCACGCCGACGATGTGCTCGCCGCGTAGGAAAGTCCTGCGACCCAAGGCCCAAGCTGCCGCCCGCCAACGAGAAAGTCTTTGCTTGACGCGACACGCGACTTCGCCCAGACGCCAATGCCAAGGAGCGCGACGCTATAAAGAATAAGGATGAAAAGAATGAGCAAAATTCTTTCTTTTCGTAGCGATATGTCCTATTATGTGCATATTCCCCTTTTGGATAGCGCAGTGAACCGTAATCTTTTCTCCGGGGCTCTCATTGTTCTTCTCTCAAGCTTTGTGTTAGCTGGCTGCCCCAAGCCAGCGCCGACTCAGCCGCCGACGCCAGTCGAAGAAGACCCTTCGCGGGCTGACCCTAGTCCCTCCTCCTCAGGGGAAGAATCGCAGACGCAAATGCAAACCGATGCGATGGGCAATCCGCTTGATCCGAACACGGGCGCCCCGCTCTCGCGCGTTTTCTACTTTGACTACGACGAAGCCATCATTTCACGCGATGACTTTGATGTTTTGAGCTTGCACGCGGTCTTTCTGCAAGAAAACCGCGATATGACAGCCGTTCTCGAAGGACACTGCGACGAGCGCGGCACACGCGACTACAACCTCGCGCTTGGCGAGAGTCGTGCTATGGCGGTTTCAAGCTTCATCACTTCGTCTGGTGCGGGCGCATCGCAAATTGAAACCGTGAGCTACGGCGAAGAACGCCCTGCGAATCCGAATAGCAGCGAAGCGGCATGGGCACAGAACCGGCGAGTGGAAATCGTATATCAGTAGAGCGCTACTAGCTGGCTGGCACGTTGGGACACTTCCCCCCAACAAATCCGCCTCGCGGAGTGAACTCCCGCTCAAGGGTAGAGCGCAGCACGGCTTGCTTGCTTGCGGATGTTCTTGCCTTGATTGGCCTGATGGCCCTGATGACAGTCCCTTCGCAGATTTTTGCTCAAGAGCAGGATTCGCCTGTTGACATTATTGAGCGCAGCGCAGCCGCTGCCCCGGCGCAGGAGACGAATCGCCTGTCTTCGCTCTTCTACGAGCTGCAACTCATGCAGAACGAGGTCAAGAAGCTGCGCGGCGAGCTCGAAGAGGTGAGGCACCGGCTCGATGAGCTTGTCCGCCAGCAGTCGGCCCAATACATGGATATGGACCGGCGTATTCGTGGTTTGAGTGCCCTGCCAGCCACAGCAACAGACGGGCAGCCGCGGGCAGCAACAGCGGCGGATACCAGCGCCCAGCCAATCTCTCCGTCCGCGCCAAGCGTTCCGCAAACCGAGCAGGACGCTTACACGCAAGCATTCTCCTTGATCGAAAGCCGTCAGTTTGAGGAGGCTGTCGCCGCATTCGATCAATTCCTCATCGACTATCCAAACGGCGAATACACGCCCAACGCCTTCTATTGGCTTGGCGAACTGCACCTTCGCCTTGAGGATTTGGAGAAGTCGAGGCAATCGTTTGTACAGGTGATTCGCCTTTTTCCGGAGAATCGCAAGGTGCCCGATGCGCTTTACAAGCTCGGCGTGGTCTATGACCGGCTTGGTGACTCAGAAACGGCCGAAGAGCATCTGCGGCGCGCCCTTGACGAGCACCCGGGGACTACCGCCGCGCAGCTCGCGAGCGAATATATGAAAGGCCGCGCTTCCTAGGAGTACAATACGCGCCCCAAACGCGGGTCGTTAGCTCAGTCGGTAGAGCAACGGGCTTTTAACCCGTGGGCCCTGGGTTCGAGCCCCAGACGACCCACCATCCCCGTAGAATCCGAGTCATGTTCCGAACATCAAGGTGGGCACCATGGCTCGAATATCAACATTGAGCAGAAGCATTGATGGCCGCATCGCGCTCGTCACCGGCGCAGCGAGCGGCATGGGCGAGGCGACCGCGTATCTCTTTGCGGACGAAGGCGCGCGCCTCGCCTTGGTTGATTTGAACGCCGAGCCCTTGCAGCGCGTTGCCGAGAAGATTCGCTCGAACGGAGGCGAAGTTGAAACGGCTGCCTTTGATGTCAGCGACCAAGTAGCTGTCCAACAAGCGGTTGAGACTTTCGCCGAACACTTTGGCGGCATTGATATTGTCGTCAACAACGCTGGCATTTCCATTCCAGCGCCCATCGACAGCGAGGACTACGAAGCGGCGTGGCAGCGCAGCTTCGATGTGCTGATTTCCGCGCAGCAGCGACTCATTCGAGCGGCGCTGCCCCACCTGCGAGCGTCAGACAGCGCGCGCATCGTCAACATCGCTTCAACCGAAGGCTTGGGCGCCACCAAGTACGGCAGCCCCTACACCGCCGCCAAGCACGCCGTGATTGGCTTGACTCGTTCACTCGCGGTCGAACTCGGGACTGAAGGCATCACCGTCAATTGCATCTGTCCAGGCCCGATTCACACTGGCATGACAGAAGCCATCCCAATGGATGCCAAGCAGGAGTTCGCAAGGCGACGGGTCGCACTGAAGCGCTATGCGCATCCTGAAGAAGTGGCGCACGGCACGCTGAACTTCGTATTGCCAGCATCATCATTCATGACCGGCGTCGCTCTGCCAGTCGATGGTGGCTTGACGATTCGCAACGCATAATGCCAGCCGCTCGAGTGCCAGCCTCGGAGCGCCTTGGCGTGCGCGACCGGCTTGCCTATGCGGCGCCCGCCGTTGCATACGGCTTCTACTCGAACTTCCTAGTCGTCTATGTCATGAAGTACAGCACGGATGTGCTGCTTATTTCGGCAAGCGTCGTCGGCGCGCTGTTTGGCCTTGCTCGCCTTTGGGACACCTTCAGCGACCCGCTGATGGGCTACTTGAGCGACCGAACACGGACGGGGCTTGGTCGGCGCAGGCCGTGGATTCTTGCGGGCGCCCTGCCGCTCGCCATGACCGGCATCATGATGTTCACGCAGCCAAGCGCATTGAGCCATTTGGGGTTGAGCGTCTGGCTCGGCGTCGCGCTCATCGGCGTCTACACTGCGCTGACCACTATCCAAGTGCCGCACTATGCTTGGGGTGCTGAACTTACCCCCAACTATCACGAGCGTAATCGACTGTTCGGCGCGCACACGGTTGCGCAATACGTGGGCGCGCTGCTTGCGGTTGCCAGCCTCGCGCTTATTATCAATGCCGACTCGGGACAAGCGGCTGCTGCGAGCGAGATCAGCATCGTTGCTGGCTTGATCGTTTTTGTGCTCATCGTCGTGTCCGTCCTCGCGCTGAAGGAAACTAGCACCGCGCAACAGCCATCGCGCACGGGCTTGCTGAAGTCGTTTCAAAAGGTCTGGCGCAATCCGCATGCGCGCATTCTCTTAATCGTCAACTTCATCGAGCGAACCGGCTATTCAACGATTGGCGTGCTGACCCTCTATGTGGCGGACTATGTGCTCAACATGCCGGAGATTGCAATACTGATCATCTCGCTCTATCTGCTTTCGGCTGGCGCCTCGACGCCCTTGTGGGTGTGGCTTGCCGGACGCTATGGCAAGGCGAGGGTATGGTTTTCGGCCATGCTGTGCACGGGCGTAGGATTCACCGGCATGTTCGGTGCCACCTTTCTTGACCAATCGGGGCAGTTGATTCTTATGCCGATCACGACCCTGATTGTCGGTGCTGCCGCTGGCTGCGGTTCGATCTTGTCCTCGTCCGTGCTCTCAGACGTGATCGACTACGACGAACTTGAAACCGGGGAACGGCGCGAAGGCGCCTATTTCGCGTGCTGGAACTTCACCATCAAGTTCTCCGTCAGTTTCATGGCGCTCCTCATCGGCGTGCTGCTTGACTTGGCTGGCTACATCCCCGGCGCCTCGCAGCCGTTCTCAGTCATGCTCATCATCATGGTGCTCTACTGCCTGTTCCCGGCGGCTGCGCACTTTGTAGGCGCGTGGCTGTTCAAATCCAAGTTCCGCTTCAGCCAGGCCGACCATGACGCGGTGTGCAGCGCGCTTGCTGACCGCCGCTGAAGACGAATGCGAATCTCTTTGCCAGTACGCACCTTCGGCGTGCTCGCCATCCCGACCTACCGACTATTGCCAGATGGTCGGCAGGTGATTTACTTCAATTTGCGCCAGCGAACGCCTCGACCGCGACCCGTTGGTTCGATGACCCCTTCCAACTTGTTGGAGGCGTCGGTAGATTCAATAACAGGTGTTCTTTCGCGCATGTGCCCGGCGAAAGAATGCCCCTTCGTTCTCAGTCGCAATCTACGCATGGAAATGCGGCTTCTCGTTGGTGAGCTTCTTCGCTTCCTCAAGCGCAGTCGTCTCGATTTTGCGCCTGCCAGGTATCAATGGGGGCTTATAGACTCCCATCCCCCCTTTTCCTTAGGGAATTGCGTAGCAAAATCAGCATGATGCGGCGACACAAGTTGCACAGACCGGAGCCTGCCCTGATCCCGAAGATAATGTCGAAGTTGAGAGGTCAGTGATTACCCACACTTCTTTTTGTTACAGCCCCCGACGACATAAAGGATTTCACGAGTACCACCATTGTTCTGCTGTACAACTAACCGAAGCACAGAGTCTTCCGACCCTACAAAGTCAGATGGAATACTCACCGTATATCGAACTTCATCAGGTAGGCTGTTTTCAGTCACTGGTGCAGGGGTTGGCATCCATGGGAAGAAAGACTCAGGTGTATAGGTGTAGTTCAGTAGATTCTGACAAATAGTATACGAATTGTTGTTTGTCAAATTGATAATACAACCATTCGATACATCCTCTTCACTATCAACGTGTCTGCCTCGATACGCCATCGGTGTCCGAAACGGAACAAGACCATCTATAGAAATATAGGTATTCGCTGCATCTCGAAAACTAGGAATAGGATTGTGTGTAGCATCAACCCTCAAAATGCCTTGCGGTTCAACGATGACATGACTCCATGTTGTTCCAGCCCCACCGGTATAGATATTCGATGTCGCAATTTCATATGTTTGCGCGTGTGCTGCACTTGTTAGACAT
>JAPYNO010000031.1 GCA_028283025.1 Pseudomonadales bacterium
AGGAGAAGGGCTGTAGCCGCGTTGCGTCCCTTGGCAATACGGCAAAGTATTGCCTGCTTCAGCGCCTTGCCACAGCCCTTCTCCTGCGCGCTGAATCCACGCTTATTTATGGGACAGGACACTAGTTTCAGGCCGGCGCATCACGGACGCTTCAGAGTGACCCGCACATCCTGGCCGGACATGCGCGCATCCACGACATGGCCGCGAATCGCAGCAGACATGCGCTCAATTGGGAGATCAGCGAAGCCGCGTGCGCTCGAGCCGAGAAACATAGGTGCGAGATAGAGAATCACCTCGTTCCACAGTCCAGCTTCAATGAAACGGCCAGTGAGTGTGGCGCCAGCCTCAACGAGCACTTCGTTGCAGCCACGTTTGGCGAGTTTTTTGAGCAGGCTTGTCAAATCTAGCGCTTGCCCGTGTTCGGTACGCAAAATTTCCACACCTCGCGACTGCCATGTCGCCGCCGTAGTGTCATCAATGGCGCCAGCGGCGATCAGGCTGTTCGCCGGGTTTTCAAAGACTAAGGCATCCGGCGCGAGTTCGCCTTTCGATGACACCACCACTCTCAAGGGTTGACGTATGGCGCCGCTCAAGGCATAGCGCGCATCGCGCACGGTGAGGCGCGGATTGTCGCGGCGTACTGTGCCGGCGCCGGTGATCAGCGCGCAGCTTCGGGCGCGCCAATACTGGACGTCTTTGCGCGAGGATTCGCCGCTGATCCATTGGCTCTCGCCGCTCGCCATCGCGCTCTTGCCATCCATCGACAAGGCCATTTTGAGGCGTACCCAAGGCAAGCCTTGTTGCATGCGATGCAAGTAGCCTTGATTGAGATGCATGGCCGCGGCGAGGCGTGCGCTGACAACAGATACACCAGCTTCGCGCAGGCGTTTGAGGCCGCGCCCTTTCATTCGCGGGTCTGGGTCTACGAGCGCACTGACGACACGCTTGATGCCCGCCTCGATCAACGCCTCGGCACAGGGTCCTGTGCGGCCATGCGCGCAGCAAGGTTCCAAGCTCACATAGGCGCAAGCACCTTGCGCTTGCTCGCCGGCTTCATGCAGTGCGACGACTTCTGCGTGTGGGCCGCCCGCGCGCATGTGCGCGCCGCGGCCGATAACGTGACCATCTTTCACAAGCAGGCATCCGACCCGTGGATTCGGGCTGGTGGTATACAGGCCTTGGCGTGCGATATCGATAGCCGCCGCCAAATAGGCTTTATCAACTTCTGAGAGCGGCAATGCTGATGACTAGCGGCTGACTGCGTACCTTCAAGACTGCCTAGCGTCCATTTGGCGGATTTCTTCCTGAAAGTCGCTGACATCTTGAAAGTTCCTATACACTGAAGCGAAGCGCACATAGGCGACGCTGTCCACTTCTTTGAGTCGTTGCATGATCATTTCGCCGAGTTCATGCGACTCTATTTCCCGTTCTCCGCTCTTGCGAATCTGATCCATGACACTCTGCAGCAGTTCACGGCGCTGTTCTTCGGATACAGGGCGCTTCTCAAGCGCGCGCGCCGTTCCGGCCATGAATTTTTCTTCATCAAAGGGCTCGCTGCGACCATCGCGCTTGCGCACGCGCGGCAGCGCGAGCGACGCTGTCTCGTAGGAAGTGAAGCGATTGCCGCATTCGATGCATTCGCGCCTTCTGCGCACTTCTACGCCTTTCGCCACCAGCCGCGAATCGATGACGCGCGTGTCTTCTGACTCGCAGAAAGGGCAATGCATGTCAAATCGCCCGTCACATGCTCATGCAGCGCGCGCCTTCAGGTCTGTGGAGCCGTGCGCATCGGCATCATCGTCATCGTCGCCATAGACTGGGAACTTGCGGCATAGCTGCGTGACCTTGGTGGCGACGCTCGCCAGCATGTTGTCGTTGTCCAAGTCTTCAAGCACGTCGCACATCCAGTCGGCAATCAAGCGCGCTTCGTTTGTGCCCATGCCGCGGCGGGTCATGGCTGGCGTGCCGATGCGCAAGCCGCTCGTGACAAATGGGCTTCTCGGATCGCCCGGCACAGTATTCTTATTGACGGTAATGCGCGCGCGCTCGAGCGCGGCGTCGGCGGCCTTGCCGGTGATGCCCTTGTCGCACAGGTCGATCAGGAACAAATGACTGTCGGTGCCGTCGCTCACCACCTTGTAGTCTCTGCCCGAGAACACATCCGCCATGGCGCGGGCATTGTCGATGGTCTGACGCTGCCGCGCTTTGAAGGCGTCGCTCATGGCCTCCTGAAAGCAGACGGCCTTGGCGGCAATGACGTGCATGAGCGGCCCGCCTTGAGAGCCTGGGAAAAGCGCTGAGTCGATCTTCTTGGTGATTTCGGGATTGTGCCGGGCGAGCACGATGCCGCCTCTCGGCCCGCCAAGTGTCTTGTGCGTGGTGCTCGTCACCACATCGGCGTGCGGCACGGGGTTCGGATACACGCCAGCCGCAATCAGCCCTGCCACATGCGCCATATCGACCATCAGCAGCGCATCGACATCCTTGGCGATGTGCGCGAATCTCGCCCAGTCCGCGGCGCGCGAATAGGCTGAGAAGCCTGCGACGATCATGCGCGGCCTGACATCTTGAGCGAGCTTGGCAAGCGCATCGTAGTCAATGAGCCCGTTTGTCGCATCGACGCCGTAGGTTGAAAAGCGATATATGCGGCCTGAAAAATTGACCGATGCGCCGTGCGTGAGGTGGCCGCCTTCCTGCAGGCTCATACCAAGCACCGCATCGCCCGGCTGTAGCAAGGCGAGATAGACTGCGGCGTTGGCCTGCGAGCCAGAATGCGGTTGCACGTTGGCGTAGTCGGCGCCGAACAGTGCCTTTGCGCGGTCAATCGCAATCTGCTCCGCGCGATCCACATGCTCGCAGCCGCCGTAGTATCTTCGCCCGGGGTAGCCTTCGGCATATTTGTTGGTCAGAACGCTGCCTTGCGCTTCGAGCACCGCTTGGGTGGCGTAGTTTTCCGAGGCGATGAGTTCTAAATGTTCTTCTTGTCGAACATGCTCATCATCAATGATGGCGCTGATTGCCGGGTCAGCTTTGTGAAGGGCGGTTGTGGGCTGCATAGGGTGTGACAGATCTCTAGGGTGAAACTGAAAAATTGTTTAGCGAGTTTCGCAAGCGAACAGGCGCAAACAGCTACGGATTATACCTGCTTGCGCGGATTAAACTTCGGCGAGACGCTCAATCGCGCCTTGCAATGAAGAAACGCCGTGCAGCGCCATGTCGCCGATCATGCGTGTGCCTTTCGGCAGGTTCGCTGTTGGCAAGAGCGCCGCGCGAAACCCCTGCTTGGCAGCTTCCTGCAATCGCTCCTGACCGCCCACAACCGCACGCACTTCGCCTGTCAGTCCGACTTCGCCAAAAGCAATCAGGCCATTTGGCAGTGGCTTGTCTCGAAAGCTCGAAAGCACTGCGAGAATGAGCGCGAGGTCAGCGCCGGTCTCACTGATGCGCACGCCGCCGACAAGATTGACAAAGACATCGTGAGCGCCAAGCGCCACACCGCCGTGTCGATGCAATACCGCAAGCTGTGTGGATAAGCGTTGTGGATCGAGGCCAAGGGCGATGCGGCGAGGATAGCTGCCTTGAATATCATCGACGAGCGCTTGGATTTCGACGAGCAGCGGGCGCGTACCTTCCCAGAGCACGGTGATCAAGCTGCCGGGCGGCACAATGTCGCTGCGTTGCAGGAAGATCGCCGACGGGTTGGCGACGCCGCGCATGCCGCGCTCGGTCATGGCGAAGACGCCGAGTTCATTGACGGCGCCGAAGCGGTTCTTGACACCGCGCAGTAGCCGGAAGCGACCACCGACCGGCGATTCAAGCATCATGGAACAATCGATGATGTGCTCTAGTACCTTGGGGCCGGCCAAATTGCCTTCTTTGGTGACGTGTCCGACGAGCATGAATGCGGTGCCAGAACGCTTGGCGAGGGCAGTGAAGAGCGCTGCGCTTTCACGTACCTGCGAGACGCTGCCGGGCGTACCTTCAATCGCTTCAAGGCGCATCACTTGCACGGAATCGACAATGACAAGCTTGGGGGTGAGCGTTTCGATGAGCGACGCCACCTGCTCGACCACGACTTCTGATGCGACATGAAGCGCATCGGCATTCAGATGAAGGCGCTTGGCGCGGGTAGCAAGCTGTTCGAGCGATTCTTCGCCGGTGACATAGAGCACGCTGTGCCCATTGCGGCCAAGTACGACCGCAACCTGCAAGAGCAAGGTGCTCTTGCCAGCACCTGGGTCGCCGCCAATCAAGCTGACGGAGCCCGGCACCACGCCGCCGCCGAGCACGCGATCAAATTCCGCGATGCCGGTCGGGAACCTCGGCGCTTCGGAGACATCGACTTCAGATAGTTTGCGTATCTCGGATGCCGCGCCCGCATAGCCGGTGCGCGCCGTGCGCCGCGTATTCAGAGTGCCGCCCAAGCGCACTTCTTTGAGTTGATTCCACTGCCCGCAAACGGCGCACTGCCCTTGCCATTTTGGGTGGTCAGCGCCGCAGGCTTCGCAGACGTAGGCTTTTTTCGCGCTTGCCATTGTCAGCCGCTAAATTGTGCCTCGGCAGCGCTCGCGGCATCTTCGTAATCGCCGCGCTCCAACGGCACAAAGCGACCAATCGCGCGCTGGAATTCAAGCGTCACAGCACCAGTGGCGCCGGTTCTGTGCTTGCCTATGATGAGCTGCGTTTCTCCAAATTCATCACCGCTGTCGGCATGGCTAGCTTCGTCATGGTGGACAAACAAAATCAGGTCGGCATCCTGCTCAATGGCGCCGGAGTCACGAAGGTCCGCCATTCTCGGCTTCTTATCGGTGCGGCTCTCAAGTGCGCGATTGAGCTGTGAGAGGGCAATGACTGGGACTTTGAGTTCCTTAGCGAGCGCTTTGAGCGCACCAGAGAACTCAGCCACTTCATTGACGCGCTGCTCGTGATGGCGCTCAGAACGCATGAGTTGCAGGTAATCGACAACGATTAAATCGAGCTTTTCGGTGGCTGCGACGCGCCGTGCGCGATTGCGAATTTCTTGCGAACTCAACGCGCCAGTGTCGTCAATATAGAGCGACTGGTTACGAAGCAAGTTGACTGCGCTTGTCAATTGGTCCCATTCGCTCGTACGCATACGATCACGGCGCAGCCGCTTCGAGTCGATTCTTGACAATGAAGACAAAAGCTTGGTGAGCAATTCATCTGCCGACATCTCCATCGAGAAGAATAATACTGTGCCTTTGTCCTCACGTTCCTGCATGATGATCTTTTCAACGAAGTTGAGCGACATGGTGGTTTTGCCGGAGCCCGGACGACCTGCAAGGACGATCAGGTTCTCTGGCTTGAAGCCGTCGGTGTAGCGGTCAAGTTCCGGGATGCCGGTGGAGAGACCTTGTCCAAGCCCGTCTTCCTTGCCAATGCGCTGATAGAGGTCGTTGACCATACTAAATATGATGCGCGGCCCGGAGCCTCGTTCCTGACCTTGCTGGATCTCGTAGATCTCGTGCTGCGCATGGTCAAGCAGCTGCGCGCTGCTCTTGCTTGTGTCACCTGCGAAGTCGGCGATTTGCCGTGCGGCCGACATCAGCTTGCGCCGCACCGAATGTTCGCTGACCACCTTGGCGTAGGCGAGCAGGTTCGCGCTGCCTGTCACCGCCCAGTACAGTTCTTCCAAGTAGTCAATGCCGCCAGCCTTGTCGAGTCGGTTCGATTGCTCAAGCGTCTCTTTGACGAGTACCGGATCGAAAGGTTGGTTGGCATCGGCGAGGCTCTTGATCGCTTCGAAAATAAGCTGATGCGCGGGCAGGTGAAAATCGCCTGCGAAAATCTGATCAGAGATCTCGAGCCACGCCTTGTTGTCCTGCATCAGCCCCCCAAGGAGGCTTTGTTCAGACTCCTTGGAGAAAGGCAATGCTTTCCTTTCTGTCTCTCCCAATGTCCAGCTGTCTATGATTTTGGCGGGATTTCGCCGAGATAAAAGGTCAGCGACCAGGATTCGAGCCGTCCAACATCGCCGGCTGCGGCGTCAATCACTTTGAGCGTCCAGTCGCCGAGTGGCGATTCACCATAAAAAGCGTTGCTCAAAAGTTCCCAATCGAGGTTTTCGTTGGCGGTGAGCACCTCGTTGAACGGCGGATTGAGCAGGCTTTCCGTGCCCGATGGCGAGATGAGATAGATGCCGAGATCGTTGGTAAAGGGGTGAGTGATCTCAAAATTCAAGACAACGCCCTCAACTTTGAGCGCATCATTGATGCCGCTCACGCTGACGCTCTGACGCACACCGCCGCCGCGGTGGTCGGGGATATCGACGGGCGTCTCCACCTGAAAGACCTCGGCACCGTCGCTGAACGCTCCAAGGCTGTCAGGCGTGTAGGTTGCGATGAGCGCGAGGGCGGCATCGACATCGATTGCGCCAAATCCGTACCAGTTATGGAAATGATAGCCTGCGGCGTTGACTGTCCATGGATGGCGCAGCACGGCGGCTTCGCCGCCAAAACCGATCTTGACTTCATAGATGTCGGTGTCAATCTGACGCGCCGAGCGCGCGAGAATGTGCTTGACATCTCGCCAAGTGAGCTTCGGCTGCGCCTCGAGTAGCAGGGCGATGGCGCCAGATGCGTTGGGCGCCGCAGCGGATGTGCCGTTGAATGAGTTGACATAGTCGCCTTGTGGATTCTCGCTTGCAGGAATGCGCGAAGTGCCAGAGCGGACCTCATAGCCTTGGCTCTTGCCCATTTGATCGGTGGTGATCTGGGCGGGTTGCCCAAAGCCGCCCTCACCCGAAGGTGCACTCACCCAGAGGGTAGGGCCGGCTACTGAGTAGCTCGACTTTTTGCCATCTGCACCGAAGGCGCCGACCGTGATGAGGTAGGGGAGGTTGTTCCAATAGTCGGAATTCGCCGATACGCAGCCAATTTCTCCGTTGATGCTGTAGTACACGGGGGTTGCATCGTCATCACTCGTCATGTCGGCTTCGTGGTCTGTGATCTCGTCAATGCGCAGCATGGATTGGCAGCGGTGAAAGCCGTTGCCGGCCGCTTTGACATAGATAGCGCCTCTGCCTGATCGCAAATCTCGAACGCCGCGCTGAAAGAGTGCGCGGTCATCAGATTCTGTCACGGCTTCTCTGCCAAATTGTCCGAAACTCATATTGAAGATATCGACGCTGCTCGAGTCGGGTAGGTTGCCGCTGCCGCCAAGCGAGTCGAAGATCGCTGTCGCTTGGTTAGTAGCGGCGAGGGAGTTATAGCCCCGCAAGCGCACGTCCGGCGCCACGCCGCGAAGTCCGATGCCGTTATCGGCGACAGCGCCAATGATGCCTGCGACGCTTGTGCCGTGATCGCCGTAAGTGGAAGGTAAGAAGGGGTCGGTCGCGAGGCTGTTGAGCCAGTCATCTCGTTTGAAGTTGAATGATGCACCTGCTGCCACGTTATCCGCGAGGTCAGGGTGGCAAATTTCCATGCCGGTATCGACAACTGCGACGTGAACGCCTTTGCCCGTGGGGCCGCCTGCGAGTGTATCCGTCATGCGCAAATCTTGGCCTTCGACGCCGCTGTTGTCGGCATACGCCTTCTGCCCCGTGTTTTCGAGGTTCCATTGCGCAGCGCGAAGCGGGTCTATGCCTGAGGATTGATTGCGAGCAAGGTTTGGACAGCGGGTGCGAACGTTGCCATCGTCTTCAATGATAAAGCCCTCCAAGCCCTGTGGCGCACGCGCGCCCGGTGATCGTTCTGTAGGTAAATCTGCCCATGCCGATGCGTAATAGGTTCCAGCACCGGGCAGCTCATCGAACGGCACGCGAAAGCGCGGAGTTACAGAATAGCTTGGCATGACCGATGGCATGTCTACAGATTTGACAAACAGCATTTCCCCATTGGGGGAGTTTCTGACCCCGAAGCTGAGCTGGGTGGATGCTGTCTCAGCGGCGCCTATATTGTAGACGGGCACTTCAAACTCTATCCACTCCGACCCAATGAACAGATCTAGAGGGGGTATAAACAGCTGACCGTAAATCTTGTCCTTGGCATCTTCGAACAGTGCGCCCTCGTCAATGATCGTGAGACTGACTGAGGATGTGTCGCCAGTCTGCGCATTGCCTTGAATCGTACCGATTTCGATGTCGATGGTCTCATCGCCCTCGGCTTCGAAGTCGCGGATTGGCAAAATGCGCAGGCTCGTCGTGGTGCTGCCTTGCGGCACGCGGGCTTGGTGTTCGATGAGGTCGAAATCGCCGCCAAGTGTTGCCGTGCCTATCGAGTTGAAAGTGACCAGCACATCTTCGGCTTGCGCCTCTGCCAAGGTCACTGTCAATTGAGCAGATGCGTCTTGCTGCCACTCGTGGAGTTCAGTGACTCCTGCACCGAGCGCTAAGTTTACTTTTGTGGGTGGCGGCGGTGGTGGTGATGATGTTATCGGTGGTGATGATGATGGCGACGGTTGCTCGTTCGAACTGTCGCTACCGCCGCCGCCACCGCAACCAGCGAGCATCAGCGTAGCGAGCAGTGTGATCAGACCGTGCGGCAATCTGCTGTGCCTACATGGGGACATAGAGCGGCCCCCGCAATTGAATAGTCGCGCGCGTCACACTTTGAAGCTCGCCCAGCGCTGCCGCGACTTCAGCGGGATTGAGGTCGTCAGGCAATTGGATCAGTGCGAAGCCAAGCGCTTCATAGACTTTGCCGCCAGTTCCGCCCGCTTGCTGAACGATGGTATCGAACGATGCGTAATCGTTCATTTCGATGCGAAGGCTCGGCAGAATGTCGCGAAAGCGGCCTGCCTCAAGATCGAAGGCGAGGTGCCTCGGCGCGCCGTCGAGCGCCATATGCACTTGATGATCCTTGCCCTTGTGCTGCGCTCGGTAGACGCGGTAATCGCCTTCGAGTGCGATGCTGATGCGTGTGTCAGGGCTGCCTGCGATGTGCTCGGCAAGAAGCGCGTGTTCAGGCAGTACCAGCACCGTGCCCGACATGGTCTGTACCGGCACCGCTGCGGACTGCCAAAGCGATTGCGCGTGCGCCGATGCCGATGCAACGAATAGGGCGAGGCACATCAGCCCGAAGTATGTCGCGAATCGTGTGTTCAAGATATGTCGCGCGCTCATTTCGTGCCTTTCCAAAAGGTGCTCAAAGCATAGCATGTTGCGCACTGCGTTCACGGCTCACGAATGGTATTGCCGGGCTGCCCGCAAGCCTGTGAGGATTTCGTAGCTGATCGTGCCCGTTAGCGCGGCGATGTCATCGAGTGGCCTTGTCGCGCCGATCAGTTCCACCCAATCGCCGATCGCAATATCCGAATGCGCTGCGGCTGAGATGGTGGTGAAGTTCATGGAGATGCGCCCGACAATCGGGTGGCTTTCGTCGCCTCGACTCGCTTCGCCAAGGTTGGAGAGTGCCCGCGGCAAGCCATTGGCGTAGCCGATGCCCAAGGTGGCGATGCGCGCATTGCGCGAGGCGCTGAAGCTTGCGCCATAGCCGATGCTCTCATTGCTCGCAAGCGTCGAGACTTGCAGCACTTGGCCTTCTAAATGCGCGACAGTGCGGAACGGATTGTCCTTGTCAACAAAAGGATTGCCACCATAGAGTCCGATGCCGCAGCGGCAAAGGTCGCCTCTCGATGCTTCGCCATTGAGAGTGCCTGCGGTATTGCCAATACTGGTGGGGATGTTCGGCAAGATGTTGCGCACGGCTTGGAAGCGCTCGATCTGGATTTCGTTGAGGGGATGCGTTGGCGTATCGGCGCAAGCAAGGTGTGTCATCAAAAGCCGCACATCGATACCGGAGATGTCTTCCGGTGCGATGGCATTCCAACGAAATCCAAGCCGCGTCATGCCTGTGTCCACTTTGATTGCGGCGGGCATGTCTGCGCCTGCGAATCGCTTCCAGGCGGCAACCTGGACATGGCTTGAAAGGACAGGCATGAGCCTCGATGCGAGGCAAGCGTGTGCGTTTTCGCCGGTGACGCCGCTTAAGATAAAAATTTCCGCATCCTCAAGCGCATTTCGCAGCGCGATACCTTCGCAGACTTCACTGACAAAGAACTGCGTGCAGCCTGCCCGCCACAATGCAATAGAGACCGGCACCATGCCGAGGCCGTAGCCATCGGCTTTGACGACCGCCGCGCAGCCAGATGGCGAGGCTGTGCTTGCCAGCAAGGCATAATTGTCTTGTAGCGCGTCAAGGTCGATGCGCAGGCGCGCGTAGCTGTGCGCGGTGTCGGGCATGTGCGGCAACAGGATCTGTCAGATTGACAGAATTATGAAGCCATCGTGTACCATGCGCCATCCTCTTCTTACCCTCACGCGCCCGTAGCTCAGGTGGACAGAGCGTTGGCCTCCGAAGCCAAAGGCCGCAGGTTCGAGTCCTGCCGGGCGCGCCAAATTCTTTACGCAACGAATCCGGCAATGCGCAAGGCTACCCAGAACGCTGCGAGGCTGCCAACGCCGTAGCCGATTGTGAGCCGCAGCATGTCGGTGCGCCATCCTGCCTCCCGCATTCGCCAAAGAATAAACGCAATCGGTAAGGCGAAGAGAATTTGTCCGATTTCGACACCGAGATTAAAGCTGATGAGTGCGCTCGGCAGCTTGCTTTGAGGCAGGCCAATATCGCTGAGGACGCTCGCGAAGCCAAGACCGTGCATCAGTCCGAAGACGGCTGCGATGCTCGCCGGATAACGCCAAGTGAGGCAATTGCGCTCGCCGCGGATGACCTCGCTCGCCAAGAATGCGACACTAAGCGCGATCAACGCTTCAACTGGCGCTGCGGCGAGCCGTACTAGGTCGAGTGCGGACAGCACAAGCGTGAGCGAATGGGCGATGGTGAAGGCGGTGATTGTCCAAAGAATTCGCCGCCAAGTGCCGGCAATCCAAATGAGGCACAGCACGAACAGCAGATGGTCAATCCCCTTGAAGATATGAATAATGCCGTATTGAAGGTAGTCGAGCACGACTCGACCATAGGTTTCTCTCGGCGGCACCCGCCATGTCCGCACTCGCGGCGACAACACCTTGGTGTGCGTTTCGCCTGACAAGCGTTGCAAGCGAATCACTACATGCAGCGGTCGCGAAAGACCGGCAAAGTCAAGGCCAATGATGCGCTCGGAGAGATCGTGCTGACAGTCGTATTGGCGGCTCTGCGCAGCTGCGCCAACCTGCGTGCAGCCTGCTGGAAAGCGAATGTCCGGCTGCGCGCGCCAGCCGGTGCCGGGCGGCAGCGTCCAGCGCACGAGATAGCGCATCGCCGCGACCTCGTTGATCTCGACAAGGCCGGGGCGCACGTCATCAGCCATGAGCCCTTGTGCGCTAAAGCTGGCGCTGATCACAAGTAGCGTGAGGACGAAGCGATGTGGGCATGGCATGGGCATGATTGTTTCATAACCGGATGAGTTGAAGTCTTGCGTAGAATGACCATATATGGAACTTGTCGTGTGGACACCATTGATGAACCGGCTTTTCGCTCGCTGCCTGTGCGTTTGCTTCGCCCCACTCTCGCTTGCGGCGCCTTTCTTGAGTGCGCAAGAGGACGATTCGCTGCATCTGATTGAAGTGCTTGACATTGCTTTGGCAAACAACCCGTTGCTAGGTTCCGAAATCTCTAAACTTAATTCATTACGCGCTGAAATTTCAGAAGCGCGCGCCGGATGGCTGCCTACGGTGACGGCTAACTACGATGAGAGCCAATCCAACTCATCGTATACCTACCAATCGGGGGAAACGCGAAACGATGATGACCCGTCTTCGGCGCAGTCGATCATCATCAGGCAGCCGCTTTGGGATTGGGGTAAGACCAAGGCCAATGTCGAGTCGGCGCGCGCGCGCTTTCGATCAGGAGAGTCAACCCTGTCGCTTGTTGAAGGGCGGGTTTTGATGGAGGCCTTGGATGCCTTTTTTGGCGTGCAACGGGATCGCGAAGTGATGCGTGCGGCCGCGCAGAGCGCTGACGTGATGCAACAGCAGGTGGATGCGACTGAGCAGCGCCTCGCAGCGGGTGCGACGATCCTGACGGATGAAGCGCGTGTTCGCGCGCGCCTCTATTCCGCTGAAGGACAGCGCGCACAAGCCGAAGGTGCGCTTGCCAAGAGCCTCGCCGCATTTGAGCGTGCAACATCCATCTCGAATCCGGGCAATTTGATCGGAATCGTGCCCGACAATGTGGAAGGGCTTGCCGATGTCGCCGAGGACGAGTGGGCCGAGCACCCTTCGGTGATGGCGGCCAAGGCATCAGAACGCAGCGCGTATCAATCCTTCAAGTCCGAGCAGCGGTCGATCTGGCCTGACATTAGTCTGACTGGGCAAGTGCGCAAGATTGAGAACACCGGCTCGTCGTATGTGAGCGAACTTGACGAATCGAGCTTTGGATTCAAGTTTGATGCCCCGATCTATCAGGGCGGGGCGCAGTTTGCTCGTGCCCGCAGGGCGCGGGCGCTGTGGGAGAGCGCGCAATTTGGCGTGCAGGATTCTGAGCGCAAGGCGCGCGAGGGCGCCATCGCCGCTGCGCGCATCTACCACTACAGCCGTCAGCGATTGAACGCTGCGACTGAGCAAGTGCAGGCGAGCGAACGCGCTTTCCTACTGATGAAAGAGGAAGTAGCAGCGGCGCGCAAGAGCCTGGTCGATCAGCTTGATGCACAGAATGAACTGCTCGATGCACGCACGAATCTTGCGTATGCCACGCGCGATTCGCATGTGGCGGCTTGGACGGTGCTATTTGCATTGGGGCGGCTTGACGCTGAATGGCTTGCAGGGATGAAGCGTCGTCCGTTGCCTAAGTAGGCCAGGCGAGCAGCATTACCAACGCCTTGCTCCTGCCTCGATCCTTCGGTTAATATCTTAGTCTCGCTTTGACTTGGCAGCAATATGAACACGCCGCGTGCAACCTATCAAGATGTCCTTGATGCACCGCCGCACAAGGTAGCGGAAGTCATTGAAGGCGTGTTGCACACCATGCCACGACCGGCGGTTCGCCATGCGAGGGCCGGATCGGGATTGGGAGTGCATATCGGCGGGCCTTTCGACTATGACCGTAACGGCCCCGGCGGCTGGTGGATTCTCTGTGAGCCGGAACTGCACCTTGGCGAAGATATTGTCGTTCCCGACTTGGCGGGATGGCGAAGAAGCCGACTTCCAAAGCTCCCCGACAGCGCATACTTTGAAATGGTGCCGGACTGGGTATGCGAAATCCTATCGCCGTCCACCCGCGCTATTGACCTCGGCCCCAAGAAAGAAATCTATGCGCGTGAGGGCGCCCGGCATCTGTGGTTTGTCGATCCAGACGCGCATTTCATTGAAGCATTTGAATTGCAGGTAGGGGCATGGGCATCCTGCGGCAAGTGTGAAGGCAATGACACAGTCGCGCTGCCGCCTTTCGACAGCGTGAGCTTCAGGCTTGGCACGCTATGGTTTGATTGGCCTGCGCGCAGCGAACCGCGGCGGGTGCCGCAGATTCATGACCGGGCGCGAATGACAGCGTGACGCATGGCGCAGAGATCACATCTGCCTCATGCGTTCGAAGGCGACGCCCGGCCCTTGTTGCAGCCGCTCAAGCAATTGCGCTGCGCCTAGCTCAGGCGAGACCTCGGATGTATCGATCTCCAAGTCATAGATGGCACTGCGATGGACGCGCTCGTCTTGGCGAAGGGCGGTGCCGGGGAATCGGTCCGGGCGCGCGGCCTCACGTGCGAGCAGCGTCTCGCGCGTGCATCGCAGTCCGACAAAGATGACATCAAGGCCGCCGAGTGCTGCGAGGTAGTCTTGCAGGTAGGCAGGCTCTAGGCAAAGATCATCAATCACGACATTGCTGCCTTCGCGTGCGAAGCTCGCAGCGGCCCGCCTCATGCCGCGCAGCATCTTGAGTCCAAGATCGCCGAATCGAATTTCGCAGACTCGACCGCTCGCACTGTCCACAGGCACGACATTGAGGCCGCGCGACCCAGGTTCATCATCGTTTGAATTGAATCCACGAAATCGCTGCGGCATGCCATCCCGAAACTGATCGAGCGCGAGATAGTGCCAGTATTCGGGGGCGGCGCGCTGAAAGGCGAGGGCGAGCGTGGTCTTGCCAGCGCTCGATGTGCCGTTCAACAGGACGATGCGCCCAGTTTTCAAGAGGTTGCCCACGCTTTGCGTATGATGCGGTTCTCACTGGTGCAGTGTAGGAGATTCGTGCAGGGAATTCTCGGCATCGCATGTATTTTCGGCATTGCTGCCGCGCTCAGTCGTGATCGCAGCCACATTAGCTGGCGCATGGTGATGGTTGGCCTCGGCATTCAGATCACGATCATCCTGCTTTTCTTCAAAGTCAACTGGCTGCACGATGCTGTGTTGTCGTTGAAGGTGCTTGTTGATGCCGTCGATTCGTCGGCGCGCATCGGTGCTGAACTCATATTCGGCGACCTTGCGAAGGATCGCCCGCTGCACGCATCGAGCGCATCACTAATCTTTGCATTTAGGGTGCTGCCAGTGATTCTCGTGTTCGCGGTGCTGGTCGCTGTGCTTTGGCATTGGCGCGTGCTCATCTGGATAGTGCGCGGTATCTCTTTCGCGCTCGAAAAGACGCTCGGTGTGAGCGGCGCGGTTGGCCTCGCCTGTGGCTCAAGCCTGTTTCTTGGCACCTTGGAAGCGCCGCTGACCATCCGCAACTATCTCGCGCGCCTCAGCCAGGGCGAACTCTTCACCGTGATGACCTGCGCACTGTCAACTATTGCGGGATCAGTGCTGGTGCTCTACGTTACCTTGCTCGAATCGAATGTGCAGGCGCCGCTTGGGCATATCGTCATCGCTTCGCTCGTCAATGTTGTCGGAGCGATCATGCTCAGCCGCATCGTCATGCCTGCGCAGCACTTGACATCAGCTGAATCGGCCGCCGACCCAGGCTATCGCAACACTATGGATGCGATCGCGAGCGGCACTCATGAAGGTGTGCGGCTCGTGGTTGCCGTAGGCGCCATGCTGATTGTCATCACAGCCTTGGTGGCGCTGCTCAATATGATGCTCGCTGGCGTGACAGGATTTCTGTCCGAACCTTTGACGATGGAAGGCATCCTCGGCTGGCTGTTCGCACCGATTGCATGGCTCTTGGGCGTGCCTTGGAAAGAGGCGCACACCGCTGGCTCGCTTTTTGGCATCAAGCTCGTGTTGAACGAGCTTGTCGCCTATCTGTCGCTGTCTGGATTGGAAGCGGACGCCTTCAGCGGGCGGACACGCATGATGATGGTCTATGGGCTTTGCGGCTTTGCCAATCTCTCAAGCCTTGGCATTGTGGTCAGCGGCTATGCTGTGCTGGTGCCGGAACGACGTGATGAAGTTTTGCGACTTGCGCCTTTAGCGCTCGGCGCCGCCACCATGGTCAACTGCCTGACGGCAGCGCTTGTTGGCTTAGTGCTGCTTGTCGCTTGAGTCAGCCACCTGCAAGCGAAACGTTCAACACCCCGGCGAGTCGCGCCGAGTCCATGACGTGAACCAGTGTCTCGGCTTTGGATTCCTCGTGCGGCTGAATGATGACCGGCGCTTCGGGGTTTTCAGCGTGTAATCGCTCGATGTTGGCGCGCACTGATTGCCAGTCCACATCGCGCAGACCGATCAAAATACGATCGCGACTCGTGATCTTGATGACGATGCTTTTCTTGTCCGGGTCAATGGTCTTGGGCTTGTCGTCCTCGGGTTGATTGACATCAAGGCCGATTTCCTTGACAAAGGTCGCGGTCACAATAAAGAAGATGAGCATGATGAACACCACATCGAGCATGGGTGCCAAGTTGATCTGCTCGTCTTCTTCTTCAGCGGCGCGGCGTCCGAGATGCTGCTTCAATCGACTGCTCCAAATTGATGGCGCTTGAATTATTGTCTATGTTACTCGCACCCGCGTGAGTCAAGCAAGATGGGCTTTGCAAAGCGAGCGGACACTAAGGAGGCATAACAGAAATACAAAAGAACATGATCGCAACCCGAATTTTCATGTGCTATTCTTGGCACATGAGAATACACATAGCACTACCCGACAACATTGTTGCCCAACTTGACCAGCGTGTTGGTGCTCGTAAGAGGAGTGCATTCATTGCTGCTTTGATTCAGCGAGGGCTTGACGATGAACGGCGGTGGGACGACATTGAAGCGGCACTTGGGAGTCTTCAGGACGAAGGCCATGACTGGGATGAGGATCCTGCCGAATGGGTACGGCGGCAACGTCGCGGTGACAGCCGCCGTTCTGGTTAATAAGTGTCCCGACTGCTACTTGATTCGACTGTACTCATTGATGCGCTTCGAGGCCGACCAGCTAGCGTGCGCGTGGCTCAGTTGAGGCGGCGAAACATTGAACCTTGGGTGTGCGCGATTTCAGCCGAGGAGATTTGGCGAGGGTTGTGTCCAGGGGAGGAGGCAGGAGTCCGGCGCTTGTTCAATGGACTCCGAATGGCTCCGCTGGGATTGGTGCAAGGCCAACAAGCTGGTACATGGCGTCGCACGTTTGCTCAGCGAGGCGTGACTCTTCATCAGGCGGATTGCCTGATCGCTGCGGCTGCGATTGGAATCGGCGCTGCGCTGGCGACGGCGAACACCGATGATTTCCCGATGCCAGAATTGGTGTTGGAGCACTGGCCTATCGGTGCCTAAGTAGGGGACTTAGTCACCAAAATCAGCAAAGACCTTAAGATACGAAGTTATATAGCAGAATCCGCATCATGGACATTGCCTGTTTCTTGACGCCTCACAGAGCGGCCATCGCGCCAACATGTCCCCTCTGCCGAAAGAGCCCATCTTCCACCCCGCTGGGCGCTGGATTGCCGAACCTCGAACGAGTATCTTGCCCACACTGAGTTCATGCCCGACCCGACAGGCAAATATTCCGAAATGTCCTGAGCCGGTAAATCGATTGGACTAGTCTTCTCAACTCAATCTACAATTTCGCCATGATGTTTCTGAATGAACCGACAGTTCGGCAATGAGCGTGAGCGCACGCAATAAAACAGAATCTCACGGAGATGAGCCTAGCATTCTGCTCTACTGTGGCGATGCGTTGGCGGTGCTTCAATCGTTCGAGACTTCTTCAATAGACTGCTGCATCACTTCCCCTCCATATTGGGGACAGCGGGAATACAGTCATGGCGGCATCGGGCTAGAGGGAAAAGTTGAAGAGTACATTCAGAGACTCTGCTCGGTCATGCATGAGATAAAGCGTGTGCTCACACCGAAAGGTTCCCTGTGGCTCAATATTGGAGATGCGTATCGAGACAAATCTTTGATTGGCATTCCTTGGCGCGTTGCTATTCGGCTTATGGATGAGCAAGGATGGATATTAAGAAACGATGTCATTTGGCACAAGGTGAAAGGATCTCCGGACAATTCTAGGGACAAACTCAGGCATGTCTACGAGAACGTGTTTCACTTCGTTGCGACCAAGAATTGTTACTACGATATGGATGCCATACGCTCCAAGCCTCGTAGTGCCAAGGTGCGAAACGGCGCGGTTGTTTCGGCGACTGGTGTTTCAGGGGTGCGCTATAAGCGCCAAATTGACCTTTCGACCAAACTATCTGACTCGGAGAAAAAGGCTGCGATCTGTGCTCTTGACGCAATCCTCGCAGAAGTCTCTAGTGGGCGCTTGTCGGATTTTCGAATGATTATCCGCGGAGAGCAGCGAACAACCCACTCGGATAGCGAGAGGCTGTCAGGAAGAGCCAAGGAACTGAAGGAGAGGGGGTTCTATTTTCTGAAATACCATCCAAATGGCACCAAACCATCTGATGTGTGGGACATCATTCCGGAAGATAGCCAGAAACGGAAGGCGCACTTTGCTCCCTTCCCGGAAGACCTGTGTCGAATTCCGATTCTTGCGACATGCCCTGCTAGTGGAGCTGTCGTTGACCCATTTTGCGGCACAGGCACCACTCTTTTGGTAGCGAAGAGTCTCGGCAGGCGTGGAATCGGTATCGACATTTCGCAAGACTACGTTGATATTGCGCATAAGCGGGTTCGTTCTGTCTTGCTATGAACAAAGTCGTCGATCTATTCGGCATAGATGTCGCCGCGAATTTGGATGTCAATTGGAAGCAACTCGTTAGCGATCAGTGGTGTCCCTATACGAGTAGCAAGTGTTTCAAGGTGCGTAAATCCCTGCCGGAAATTTCTATCGGGACTTGCATCGTGCGACATGGACGGAACTCACAACCAATCGTGATCTGTCCAAGACGATTCCTGCAGCGACGGCAGGTTTTTGTCGACTCGCTTCACCTATTGCACGGACATACACCCGGCAATGAACTTCACATCGTCCCTGAAGTTGCGATTCCGGGAGGTAGTGTTGACTACATGCTGGTTTCGGCTCTCGATGGGCGTGTATTAGATTTTGTTGGACTGGAGATTCAAACGCTGGATACAACGGGTACTATTTGGCCTGAGCGTCAACGTCTTCTCGAAAGGTTGGGCATTTCGGATGGAAGCGAAGATGTCAGTTCAACGAAGGGATTTGGCATGAACTGGAAAATGACCGCCAAGACGATTCTTGTTCAATTACATCACAAGATAGGGACTTTCGAGCATTTGAACAAAAAGTTAGTTCTCGTGATTCAGGACAAATTATTGAGCTACATGAGAAATGCGTTCAACTTTGGTCACCTTGAGCGCTCCCGTCAATCAGACCCAATGCATTTCCACTCTTACACGCTTACTCCACGGGCTGATGGACACCGCATTGGCTTGAGCGAGCGATTGAGCACGTATGGTGCAGGGATTGCGAAATGCTTGGGGCTAAAGGTTGAGCCGGGCATTGATATCCAGAGGTTGGTTTCCACGATAGAGGCTAGGATTTCTTCGCAAACACTCCTTGAGATTTTGTGAAGGAGCGACTGTCGTTCAAGGTGTTGAAACGCAAGGCTGCCGATGTTCTCATGCCGTTGGCGATGCCCGCCTTGCGTGTCGGTCTCACTCAAACACCCCACCAACTCCGCTGCGCGGAAGTGGTGGGGTGCTTTTCGAATGCCTCCTATGTCCGAGAGGAAGTCCCGGCCACCCTGGGTTTCACCACGAGGGAGAGGGGAGAAGGGTTCAAATCCCCAGGATGGCCGGTAAACCGATTAGTCTGCTGCTTTCTGCGCGCCAAATTCTGGATAGGCGTGCAGTCCGATATCTGTTGTGTCTGAACCGACGGCCTCGTCTTCCTTGTCAAGGCGTATACCAAAAGTGATCTTGAGCAGATACCACACAATAAAGCTAAAGGCGAAGACAAACGCGCCAATTGAGGCCACGCCGATGAGCTGGGTCAGGTAGCCCGCATCAGCATTGGTTGCAGGCACGATCATGGTGCCCCAGATGCCGCACACAAGATGCACGGGAATTGCACCAACAACATCGTCGAGACGAAGCTTATCGAGCAAGGGCACTGCGAGCACCACGAGCACACCGCCGACACCGCCGATAAGCACGGCCTGACCGAAGCTTGGTGCGAGGGGTTCAGCAGTGATGCTCACAAGGCCGCCGAGCGCACCGTTCAAGACGAGCGTCAAATCGACTTTGCGATAGAGCGCTTGGGTCAGGAGCACTGAAGCAACCACGCCGCCCGCTGCTGCAAGGTTGGTGTTGGCGTAGATAAGCGCCATGGCGCTGGCATCGGCGGCACTGCCAAGGGCGAGTTGCGAGCCGCCGTTAAAGCCGAACCAGCCGAACCAGAGAAGGAATGTGCCGAGAGTGACGAGCGGCAATGAAGATGCCGGCATGGGGTGGATGCGTCCGTCGTTGGTGTATTTGCCTGCTCGCCCGCCGAGCAGGATGACACCTGCGAGTGCGCACCAGCCGCCGGTGGAATGCACGATCGTAGAGCCAGCGAAGTCGCTAAATCCAAGTTCAGAGAGCCAGCCGCCGCCCCATTGCCATGCGCCTTGTATTGGATAGATGATGGCCACAAGCACGAGCACAACAGCGAAGAAGGCGAACACCTTGACGCGCTCGGCGACCGCGCCTGAGACAATGGATGCCGCTGTCGCCACGAACACCATCTGGAAGAACCAGTCCGATGCCGCCGCATAGCCGCCATCGATAGATTCGCTGTCGGGGCTTGGCACATCGAAGAGCGAGAAACTGCCCATCCATCCGCCATCGACACCTGCGTACATGAGGTTGTAGCCGACGAGGAAGAACATAATGCCCGCCATTGAATAGAGTGTGATGTTTTTCAGACAGATCGTAGCGACCGTTTTTGTTTTCACCATGCCGGACTCAAGCATGCAAAATCCCGCCGCCATGAGCATGACCAAGAACCCGTTGACGAGGAATGAAAAGGTGTTGAAGACGAAAGCGACTTCGTCAGCCTGGGCAGGCATGTCCTCAGCGCTCGCGCCAGTGGCGAGCAAGAGCATTGCAATGGTCGCGAGCGGCAACCCGCAGCGCAGGAATCTTGCAGAATGTCGAATCATGTTACGTCTCTCTGGCAATCAAAAAATGCGTCTTTGGCGCTTTCACACCGACAAGCCAACAAGGAGCTGCGGACTTGCTACAGGCGAGTCAAGCAAGTTTTGTGCCATTTTGGGAATGGCGATTTCGATATTTGCCTGCAGCGCGCCCGATTCTCATGATGCACGGCGGCTGCAAGGTCAGGTCTTCGGCACGAGCTATGCCTTGACACTTGCTTGCGCTCTTGACCCTGCAGAGGCTCGCGTGCTCACTGAGTCGGCATTCGCTCGCGTCGATGCCGCAATGTCAAGCTATCGGCAAGACTCGGAGCTGACGCGCTTCAATTCGACACTGCCACGAACTTGGCTCGCCGTTTCTGGCGACTTGGCTCGTGTCGCGCACGCCGCAATCGAGTTGGCGCGTTTCACCGAAGGTGCGTTCGATCCAACTGTCGGCGCACTGGTGCGTCTGTGGGGCTTTGCAGGCGGGCAGC
Organism: Pseudomonadales bacterium; assembly: GCA_028283025.1. GTDB lineage: Bacteria > Pseudomonadota > Gammaproteobacteria > Pseudomonadales > Azotimanducaceae > Azotimanducus. The sequence continues at coordinate 20,847 of JAPYNO010000031.1, forward strand.
CGCCGGTGCGCGTGCCCGCTGAAAGCCATGTTCGTCGCTTGCTGTCCGAGACTGGGTGGGGCAATCTCGAACTCGATAAGCGCGGTCTGTCCATGCGTAGGCTGTCGGATTTTTCACTCGACTTGTCTGCGATCGCCAAGGGTTATGCGGTTGACCTCGCCACCCAGTCCTTGCAAGCCGCTGGCTGTTCGCATCTCTTGCTCGAAGTGGGCGGCGAAGTTGCGGTTCGAGGGCGGCGCGTCGATGGCAGACCTTGGGTGCTCGGGATCGAATCGCCACAATCACTTGGCGGGCTTGCGCTTGCTCTCGAACTCTCTGATGCGTCGGTTGCCACTTCCGGGGACTATCGCAACCAGGTGCGTATCGGCGATAAAGTATTCTCACACACCATCGACCCGGCGACTGGCCGCCCAGTGACGCACAACCTTGCGTCGGTGAGTGTGATTGCCGAGAGCACCATGCGTGCCGATGCCTTGGCAACAGCGCTCAATGTCATGGGGCCAAAACGCGGGCGTGCCTTTGCCGAGGCGCATCAAATCGATGCCTACTTTATTCTTCGTGTTGATTCAGGCTATGATTCGTTTGCCACAGGCCGCTTCTTATCACTGCAAAAACGCACAAGACAATGACCACCTTGATATTCGCTTTTCTCGCCATGCTCATCATTGCTGGCATCATGGCCGTCAGCCTCTACTTTGGCCGCGCGCCTATCAAAGGCAGTTGCGGCGGCATGTCCGCCGTCAATGGTATGAATGCCAGCGCGAATGGAGAGACGTGCGCCATCTGCGGCCGTGTCAACGAAACCTGCGACGCTTGAAGCCCTGCTTGCCGCGCCCGTCTCATTCCTGATTGCCTTTCGCTACGCAACGCGGGCGGGTAGTTTTACTTCGTTCGTGGCGCGCATCGCGCTCGCCGGACTCGCTCTGAGCGTTGCGGTGCTCGTGCTCGTCATGTCCATCCTGAATGGCTTTGAGCGTGAGCTGCTCGGACGATTGCTTGGCGTGGCGCCACATGCGAGCGTGCATTTCTCCGAGGTGCGCGAGGACTGGTCAGACGTACAGGCGCGTGTGCGCGACCATCCGCTCGTCACCTCGCAAGCGCGTGTCGTGCGCGGTGCTGGCATGCTCAGTCAACAGCATCATCTTGCCGGTGTCACATTGGTCGGCGTCGCACCTGAGCGCTACGCACAAGTCTCGGATGCACCAGCCTTCGTTGAAGGTGACGGAGCCGATTTTGCGCACCTTGAAGCTGGTCACTTCCGTGCCTTCCTCGGCGCGCGCCTCGCCGAGAAGCTCGAAATCGGGCCGGGCGACGATGCCCTGCTGCTGCTCTCAGAAGCACTTGCAACACCCTTTGCGGTATTGCCTCGCAAGAAGCGCATCAAGGTGCTCGGCACAGTTCGCACAGGCACCGAGATTGACAGCTATTGGCTGTGGATGCACCGAGATGATGCGGCGCGGCTCTTGCGCGGCACATCGAACGCTGCGGCTATTGACCTCAAGGTGAGCGATGTCATGCAAGCAGATCAAGTGGCCTATGAACTCGCGCTTGAGACAGGCGCGCTCGACGACTCGTGGAAACGTCGCTTTGGGCCTTTCTATCAAGCGGTCATCTCGACGCGCAGCGTGATGTTCATCCTTTTATCGCTGCTGATCGGCGTGGCCGCGTTCAATTTGGTGTCCACTCTCGTCATGGTGATGAATAGTCGCCGGCCTGATCTCGCCATTTTGAGCACGATTGGTGCATCGCCCCGCCGCACCATGCATATCGCCGCGTGGCTTGGCCTCATTATCGGCGGTTTCGGCACCTGTCTTGGCCTCATGCTTGGTCATCTTTTCAGCGTGCTTGCGCCAGTCTTCTACGCATGGCTCGAAGCGACTTTTAGCCTTGGGTTGATGGATCGATACTTCATCAACTACTTGCCAAGCGAGCCCGAAGTCGGCGCCTACGCGCGAATCGCGGGCCTTGCGCTGGCCTTGAGTCTCTTGGCCACTCTTTATCCAGCTATACGCGCACGCGCGCTCAAGCCAGCTGATGTGCTTGCCAATGAGTGATGCTGAAGATTTCAATTCGCTGGTTGTTGAGGCGCGCGGCCTGTCAAAATCGTATGCGCAGGGCGATGCCGTACTTGATGTGCTGATCGACGTTGATTTGCCAGTCAGGGGCGCAGAGCGCATCGTTGTGCTCGGCCGATCTGGTTCAGGCAAGAGCACGCTGCTGCATTTGCTCGCCGGTCTGACCGAGCCATCGCACGGCGAAGTCTGGGTACAAGGACAATGCCTCAATCATCTCTCCGCCAACGGCCGCGCCGCCATGCGCCGCCGCACTATGGGGTTTATCTATCAGTTTCATCACCTGCTGCCGGAGTTCACCGCCCTTGAGAATGTTGCGATGCCGCTTCAGCTTGCAGGCGTTGGCGCAAGGCAAGCACGGGAGCGTTCCGAAGCTGCGCTGCACAGTGTCGCGCTCGGCAGCCGCCTCTCGCACCGGCCAGCCGAACTTTCTGGCGGTGAGCGCCAGCGAGTCGCGATTGCCCGCGCGCTCGTCTCGAAGCCGCGGCTCATCCTCGCCGATGAGCCGACGGGCAATCTTGATCGCGACACTGCCGATGAAGTCTTTGCGCTGATGTGCGGCCTCACGCGAGAGACCGGTGCTGCATATGTGGTAGCTACCCACGATCCATCCCTCTCGCGTGATGCGACTCGTGTGGTGCGCCTTGATCATGGTCGAATCGTTGATGAGTGAGATGGGTGAAACTTCCAAGACCAGCGCAAGCGGACTCTGGGCGTTGATTGCGCTGCGTTATCTGCGCGCTGGCGGCAATCGCTACAGTCAGTTTGTGGCTTGGGTGTCGGTGACAGGTCTCGCCCTCGGCGTTGCGGCCTTGATTGCAGTCACGAGCGTTATGAACGGGCTTGGTGGCGAGATTCAAGCGCGCGTGCTCGGCAATGTGTCGCACGTCTTTCTCACGCCCCAATCTGACACGGCGCTTGACGATGATTTCGTGCGGCGTGCCAAAGCGCTTGCTATGCAAGAAGGCGTTGTGGCGGCATTCGATTTTATCGAGGCTGGCGGCGTGCTCAGTGTCGGCAGCGGCGTGCATCCGATTTTGGTGTATGGCGCAGACCCGGATGCAGCGCCTTGGCTGCCAGCCATCGCGGGTGATGGCAACCGGCAAGGCTTGGTGATGGGCGCCTTGCTTGCGGAGTATTTTCAAGTGCGCTCGGAGGATTACCTGCGAATCGTGCTGATTGGCGCCAAGGGTCGCACGCGCGCCCTGCGTGTGCCGATGACCGGCGTGTTCGAGACGCGCTCGGATCTTGACTATTCACTGGTGTTTTTGCCACTTGCGCGCTTCGAGTCAATGCTTGATGCTGGTATCGGCAGGCGCGGCGTTCGACTGGTGGTCGATGAGCCCTTGCGAGTGCCGGATATGGTGCAGGCGTGGCGCGCACGCGGCCTGCTTGAGGGTATGCGCGTTGAAGACTGGACACAAGCGCAAGGTGACTTGGTGCGCGTACTCGGCATGGAGCGCGTGATCATGTTTTCGCTTCTGCTGATGATCATCGCCATCGCCGCGCTCAATTTAGTATCTGGGCAGGCCATGCTGGTGAGCGAAAAGCAATCTGAGATCGCCATCTTGCGAACCATGGGGGCGGATGCCGGGTTGATTGTGCGCGCCTTTCTTGCGTATGGTGGCTTCGTCGCGGTGCTCGGGACTGCCATTGGCGTAGTGCTCGGCGTTGCCTTAGCGATTTGGTCGGGCGAGATTCTGACTATTATCCATTGGCTCACTGGCGTGGATATTCTTGCTGGCAGCCTGTTTCATCGATTGCCTGTCAGGATTCTGGGCACTGATCTCGTGTTGGTTGCCGGATTGAGCCTGCTTGTCAGCTTCATTGCGTGCATTGTGCCCGCGCGGCGTGCGGCGCGCCTTTCACCTGCGGACGAATTGGCGTAGATCTCCTACAAGAGCCTGCGGCAAAATCGGCAATGCGCATCACGCCAGTGGTGCATAAGTGCACTCATGCACGCACATCTTCTGGCAATGGTGTTGGGGTTGCTCACGAGCGCGTTTGCACCGAATTGGCTGGCGCTCGGGGATGCATCAGCAAGCCTCGTTGCAGGTTTCATCTTGGGTTCATGTACCGCCATCGCCTTTCGCTATCGGCGCCGCGCGATTGCCAAATGCGGACTGTGGGCGGCTGCCTTCGCTGCGGGCGGCCTGTTCGGCATAGAGCGTATCGAATCGTTGCTTGAGCAGCGATTGCCGGTCGCCTTGCACGGCAGCGAGGTGTCTGCCGAGATTGAGGTGGTTACATCGCCGGTGCAATCGGGCTTGGCGACGCGCTTTGAGCGGGGGATATATGGTTACTGCGCCTCAAGCTGAAGGCGCCGATTGGCACTCTCAACGCCCGCGCCTTCGATTACGAGGCGTGGCTGCTCTCTCAAGATGTGCATGCCTTGGCAAGTGTGAGGTCTGGCGTGTTGATGGAGCGGCGCGGAGGCAACTCGATTGAAAACGCAAGGCAGCGCCTACGCGGCTTTATTGCATCGCTCGATGTGCGCAATCAAGGGCCGATACTCGCGCTCTCGATGGGTGATGCGTCTGCCATGCAGCGTGATGAATGGCGATTGTTGCGTGCGACGGGCACCGTGCATTTGATGGTCATCTCTGGATTGCACCTTGGGCTGGTCGCCTTCTATGCAGGGTTTATCGGCTTGAGTGTGGCAAGGCTTATGCCGCCGCTGTGCCTAGCGTTACCTGCGCAGGTCTGGGGTGTTCTTGTTGGCCTCGCTGCCGCCTTGCTCTTCGCCATGCTGTGCGGCTGGAGCCTGCCGGTCAAGCGCGCCTTCATCATGATCTGCTGTGCGGGCGTCGCACTCATCTGGCGACGTCCGCTCGGACTTGCTAATGCATGGCTCGTCGCGCTCATTCTGGTGCTTGCCATGAACCCTTTTGCAAGCCTTGCACCTGGGTTTTGGCTGTCATTCGGCGCAGTGGGCTTGCTTATGCTGATGGGCTGGAACGCCTCGAAAAGCGTCGGTGTCGCGTCAATTGCATGCAAAGCGAAGCAGCTCGTGCGCACGCAATGCTTGCTTTCGCTCGGCATGTCTCCGCTGCTTTTGATCACGGTCTCCGAGATGCCGCTCGTGAGCCCGCTCGCGAATCTGCTGGCAGTGCCAGTGACGACGCTTATGATCGTCCCGCTGGTACTGATCGCAGACCTATTGTTCGTGCCAACCCCTGCTATTGCGGCGTTCAGCTTGACCCTTGCCGATATGGTGTTTTCGGCGCAGGCATCAATGCTTGCGTACCTCGCCACTTGGCCGAGCGCGCCTGCGGTCACCATGAATCCGCTCATCGCAGGTGTATGCCTGGCATCGCTGCTGTGTGTTTTCATGCCAGTGACGATGCTGCTGCGCGCACTCTTGATCGCCCCGGGGCTGATACTTGCGATCTTGGTGATGCCGTTCTCTGCCAAGCTGCCACACGGCGAATTCGAACTGCGGCTATTCGATGTCGGGCAGGGCCTCGCGGTGCTCGTGCAGACGAGACATAAGGCCCTGCTGTTCGATGCCGGGGCGAGTTTCTCAGAGGACTTCGACTTTGGGGATGCCGTCGTTGTGCCTCAGGTGCGCCTCGCAGGTGCTCGCTCGCTTGATCGGATGGTGATTAGCCACTGGGACTTGGATCATGCTGGCGGCGCAGCGTCGGTGTTCGAGTCGCTAGGAGCTACTTCCCTCATGGCTGCTGCCGATGATCAAGCTGTGTTTCCGCTCGGCGATGCGGTGTTTGGCGCGACCCAGTTCGATGCTTGTCGAGCAGGACAGCGCTGGCTGTGGGACGGCGTGTGGTTCACTGTGTTGCATCCGCCGCCCACAACGGCTCGTTGGGCGTCAACCAATGATCGCTCGTGTGTGCTCCTTATCGAGAATGACCGTCTCGCGGTGTTGCTTCCTGCGGATATATCGCAAGCCGTCGAGTTCGAGATCATGGGCGATGTGCCGAAACTGAAGCTGCTCGTTGCGGCGCATCACGGCAGCCGCAGCTCGTCATCAATGAGCTTTCTGCGGCGAACGCGGCCTGACATTGTGCTCGTGAGCGCTGGCTTCGACAATCGATTCGGTCATCCCCATCCTGACCGTGTCAAGGCATGGCGCGCGGTCGGTGCCGAGGTGTACGGCACTGCCCAATTCGGCGCTTTGCATTGGCGCTCGATCAACCCAGATACGATTGAATCAGCGCGCAGCGCTCGCCGGGCATTCTGGCGGCTTATACGTCAAGACGCTTGATAACATCGATGAGCGCCTGTTCCAATTTCATGGTTTCGTCAGTGTTTAGAAACTTGCCGATGCGAAGCGAAAAGCGCTGGCCATCTTGTCGATATTGCAGCCTGACTTCGGGACGATCAAGTTTTGAGCGTGGATGTCGCACTAGGAAACGGGCGTAGAAGCGCTCGATGTCTATGGTTTGCTCTGGTTCGTTGCGACCGCGCTCGAACTTGAGCATGAGTTTGGAGAATGTCAGCACCTCCTGCATATGCGCGCGCTTCAGGCATACGCCAATGGCTAATGTCAGCATGGCCAGTTCAAAGCCGCTGAAAAACGGCACCATCCACGCGCCTAAGCTGAGTGTGATGCCAGCGACGATGACTGACGCAAGGGCAAGCGCGGCAATCGGCATTGCGTTGGTCTTCCAAGTCCATGCGCCATCGGCACGAAGCACGATGCGGGCTTGCCCAGTGTCTTGAAGAATCTCGGTGCGGATCATGACGAGCGCATGATACACATGCTTGAAAAACGCACTGCTCGCACTCATTTTAGAGTCATCGGAACAGACCTTGAGTGCAAGGAATTGACAAGATGAATCAGGAACGTTTTTCGCCGGGCTTGCAATCACTGCTCGCCGATGCGCATAGCCTTGCGCTTGGTCGCGACCACGCCGAACTCGCCCCTTGGCACCTGCTGCAGGTGCTTATCAGTAGTGGTGAGACGAGTATTCCGCGTATGCTCGCTGCGAGTGGAGCAGACCTTGCCAAGATTGAATCTGGTGTGAGTTCGCAGCTATCCGCTCTGGCAACTGTCGGCAAGCCGACTGGCGAAGCCCGTGCATCGGCCGATACCATGAGGCTCTTGGGTCTCGCAACGCGCGCTGTGCAGCAAGACGGTGCGGCGCGCGTCGGCTTAGAACACTTGATGCTCGCCATGTGCGATCTCGGTGGCGAACTAGCGAACCTGCTCAAAGACGCGGGCGTTGACCGCGAGCACCTACAGGCATCGCTCAAGGCTGCCAGCAATATGGAGGCGTCAGGCGACAGTGGCGAAGCGGCGCTTGCTGACTACACGCAAGACTTGACTGCGCTTGCCTCCGAAGGCCGCCTTGATCCGGTGATTGGTCGCGATGAGGAGATTCGCCGCGTTATCCAAGTGCTTCAAAGGCGCACCAAGAACAACCCAGTGCTCATCGGCGAGCCCGGCGTTGGCAAGACCGCAGTCGTTGAAGGGTTGGCGCAGCGCATCCTGAACGGCGAAGTACCCGAGGGGCTGAAAGGCAAGCGCATCCTGTCGCTCGATCTTGGGGCCTTGATCGCCGGTGCGAAGTATCGCGGTGAATTTGAGGAACGCTTGAAAGCTGTGCTCAAAGGCTTATCAGAGCAAGGCGGCAAGGTGGTGCTGTTTATCGACGAATTGCACACAGTCGTCGGTGCGGGCAAGGCCGAAGGCGCCATGGATGCTGGCAATATGCTCAAGCCCGCACTCGCGCGCGGTGAATTGCACTGTGTTGGCGCGACCACGCTCGACGAATATCGCCACTCCATCGAAAAAGATGCCGCTCTTGAGCGGCGCTTTCAGAAGGTGCTTGTCGATGAGCCTGATGTCGAAGATACCATTGCCATTCTGCGCGGCTTGAAAGAGCGCTACGAGATTCACCACGGTGTCGATATCACCGACCCGGCGATTGTCTCGGCAGCGAAGCTTTCGCATCGCTATATTTCTGACCGCCAGCTTCCAGATAAGGCGATTGATCTCATCGATGAAGCTGCGAGCCGCATCCGCATGGAGATGGATTCAAAGCCCGAGCAGATGGATGCACTTGAGCGGCGACTCGTGCAGCAGAAAATGGAACTCAAAGCGTTGAGCGATGAGGATGATGAGGCTTCCAAGCAGCGCGCCGAAGCGCTCACGAGTTCGATTGCGGAACTTGAAGAGAACTATGCGGCGCTTGATGAAATCTGGCGCGCCGAAAAAGCTGCGCTTGTTGGCGAGCAAGCGCTCAAGGAGGAGCTCGATGCATTGCGTTTGGAATTTGAGTCGGCGCGGCGCGATGGCAATCTTGATCGCATGTCTGAAATTCAATACGGGCGCATTCCTGAAATCGAGCGACAGATTCAGGCGGCATCAGGTGTTGAGTGCGAGTCGGGTGCGCCGACTCTGCTTCGTAACCGCGTTACGGAGAACGAAATCAGCGATGTGGTCAGCAAATGGACCGGCATTCCTGTGGCGCGTCTGATGGATGCCGAGCGAGATCGCTTGGTGTCCCTTGAATCGCATATCCACAGGCGTGTTGTCGGGCAGGATGCGGCGGTGAGCGCGGTCTCGAAAGCCGTGCGCCGCTCTCGCGCCGGCATTGGCGACCCGTCAAAGCCGATCGGCGTGTTCATGTTTCTTGGGCCGACTGGCGTGGGCAAGACCGAACTCTCCAAGGCACTCGCCGATGTGTTGTTCGACAGTGACCAGGCACTGGTGCGTATCGACATGTCTGAATACATGGAAAAGCACTCGGTGGCACGACTGATCGGAGCACCGCCTGGCTATGTCGGCTATGAGGCAGGCGGTCACCTCACTGAAAGCGCGCGCCGGCGTCCCTACAGCCTGATCTTATTAGACGAGATCGAAAAGGCGCATCCGGATGTGTTCAATGTCCTCTTGCAGGTGATGGACGAAGGTCGATTAACCGACGGGCACGGGCGCACAGTGGACTTTCGCAATACCGTGCTGGTGATGACCTCCAATCTTGGTAGCGATGTTATTCATCGCCACACCGCCAAGGGGAGCAGCGATTACGAAGCCTTGCAGCGTATCGTGCTCGGCATCGCAGGCGAGCATTTCAGGCCGGAGTTCTTAAATCGCGTTGATGAATTGGTGGTGTTTCACCCCTTGGCCAAGGCGCAGCTTGTGCGCATCATGGACTTGCAACTTGACTTGCTGCGCGCGCGGCTCGCAGAACGCTCCCTTGATCTTCAGTTGGGGGACGATGTGCTTGAGCATCTCGTGGCGGACTGGAGCGATGCCGCCTATGGCGCTCGGCCGCTCAAGCGCGCATTGCAAACGCACATCGAAAACCCTCTGGCGACGAGCCTGCTGTCCGGAGAGTTTGGCGAAGGCGATAGAATATCTGCTCGCTGGATTGATGGGGATGTGATGTTCCGATGCGAACCGAAACCCGCAACCGAGGCATGAAGAGCGCGCTGAATACGCTTGGCCTGCTGTGCATGTGTCTTGCTGGGCAAGGTCTCACCGATGTTCGCGGGCCTTATGCCTCCACCTACAAGCGCCGAAACACCCGCCGGTGCTGATTGAAGATGCGACTGTGCTTCTTGGCACAGGGGCGCGTATTGGCAACGCTGACATCATGTTTTCCAACGGCATGATCGATGCGGTCGGTGTTGACCTTGATGTGTCAATAGATGGCCTGGTGCGCATTGATGGCACAAGTCTCTGGGTGACGCCTGGCCTGATAGATGTGCATTCGCATCTTGGTAACTATCCTGCGCCGTCTATTGACAGTACAGCCGATGGCAATGAGATGACCGCGCCGAACACCGCGCATGTGTGGGCCGAGCATTCAGTATGGCCGCAGGATCCGCCCCCTTAATCTCGCGGAAAAAATGTTACCGGCTGCAAATCCTGTTGCCTCTTCTAGCGCTACGATCCTTCCAGCATGGGGTTTCCGGAGGAGGACTCGGACTTGCGGGGCCGAAACGGTGATTTGGTTGACCAACGGCGCTGTTTGGAAATTGGTAGCAATAGCGAAGCTTGTCGTTGCCGGAGTCCCCGTCTTTTGCCGTGTTCGTGCATTCGGGCAGGCCCCAGCTCGAGGCCGGTGCGTTCCACATTGCAGCTATCCGGCACTCGTGCCTCGCTTCTAATCCTGTGTCATGCGCCTGTGCCCCTGAAGGTGTAGTACATTGGCGCGCCTTGGCACTTAAGAGGAAGCGCGGATGGATATGCAAGGCGGCGTAGCGATCGTTACGGGCTCATCTTCTGGTGTCGGCGCGGCGTGCGCACGGCGGCTTGCGGAGCGCGGTGCGCATGTGGTCATCAACTATGCGTCCAACCGTGATGGCGCTGAGTCCACTCGCGAAGCCTGTGAAGCCTTTGGCGTCGAAACGCGCATCGTACAGGCGGATGTCGCCAAGGACGAAGACTGTCGTCGCATGGTGGGCGTGGCGGAAGAGGCTTGGGGCCGTTGTGATGCCCTTGTCAACAACGCTGGCACAACCGTCTTTTGCCCATTGAGTGACTTGGAAGGCTTGTCGAGCGACGACTTTCAACACATTTATGCCGTCAATACCATCGGCGCTTACCAGATGAGCCGTGCCGCGGCGCCAATCATGCGCCGCGGCGGTCGTGGCAGTATTGTCATGGTGGCATCGATTGCCGGCGTCATGGGCATCGGCAGTTCTATTGCCTATGCGGCCTCGAAAGGCGCGATGATTACGCTCACCAAGGCGCTCGCGCGCGTTCTTGGCCCGGAGATTCGTGTCAATGCCGTATGTCCTGGGTTCATTCAAGGGGAGTGGCTCAGGCAGGGCATGGGCGATGCCGCGTACCAGGCGTCAAAGGTGGCCATTGAACAAACCACACCGCTTGGGCGGACATCGACCGCTGATACAGTCGCCGATTCCATACTGCCGTTCATCGAGTCAAACGAGCTCGTCTCCGGCGAGACGCTGATTCTTGATGGCGGCATGCACCTGACAGGCATGCCGACACGCAGATAATTGGCTGTGCGGGCTGCTAGAATCCGCCTTCTCTTTCATACAAGCACACGAGGCGCACGCACACGATGGGTCAATTTCGTCATCTTCAAGCCGCTGATGGGCACGAGTTCGCGGTCTACGAGGCCTTGCCCGATCATCAGGCAAAGGCCGGCATTCTCGTGATACAAGAAGTGTTCGGTGTCAATCCGCATATTCGCTCGGTCGCCGATGGCTATGCCGCCGAAGGCTATGCGGTGGTTGCTCCGGCCATTTTTGATCGCGTTGAACGAGGCGTCGAGCTTGGCTATGACGAGGCTGGCATGAGCACCGGCATCAAACTTGCTTTTCAAGATCTCAAGATGGAAAACACCCTCAAGGATTTGCAGGCCGCCATTGATCACGCCTCGAGCCTCGCGCCAAACGGCAAGGTGGCCGTGGTGGGCTATTGTTTCGGCGGCCTATTGACTTGGCTTTGTGCCTGCGAGCTTGACGGTGTCGCTTGCGCATCGTCCTATTATGGTGGCGGTGTTGCCGGTGTTCGTGAAAAACACGCCCGCTGCCCAGTGATGATGCATTTTGGCGAACTCGACGCGCATATTCCTTTGACCGATGTCGCAGCCGTGCGCGAAGCGCAGCCAGATGTGCAGGTATTCGTCTACGAAGGGGCTGACCACGGATTCAATTGCGATGCGCGCGACAGCTTCGATTCAGGCTCTGCGGCGCTTGCGAAGCAAAGAACCTTGGGTTTCTTCGCCGAACATGCTGCGTAGCCTTGAGGCATATGCGCCAGAGCACACAGCAACCGCCCTCGTTCATGTCCTCGTTCAGACACATGGCGAGAAAATATGCCTACAATAAGCCTCTTGCGTCTCATCATTGACGCATCACGCAATCCCGCCATCATTATCCGACACATGGACCTGATATGACCCGCAAGATTCCCAAAGCAATCACGAGCTCGAAATCATTTATGAGCATGTCATGTGCGATGATCGCGCTCTTTGGCGTTGGCCTCACACCCCATGTGTCAGCCGATACACTTGATGACATATTTGCCATCAGTCAGCAGCTCAATGAACAAGCCCGTCAGTCGCAAGCGAAAATTGACGATATATCGGAAGAGACCCGCAAGCTGTTGAACGATTACAAGACGGTGCTCAAGGAAATTGAAGGATTGCGAGTCTACAACGCGCAGCTTTCGAGGCAGATTCGCGGGCAGGAAGATCAGATGGCGCAGATATCTGACTCCATTGATCGCGTCACCGCCACGCAGCGCCAGATCACACCATTGATGCTGCGCATGATCGATGGTCTTGAACAGTTCGTGTCTCTTGACCTGCCATTTCTGCTTGATGAGCGCTCAGCAAGGATTGAGCGGCTGCGGGACATGATGGATCAGGCCAATGTCGCCGTCTCGGAAAAGCTGAGCCAAGTGCTCAGTGCCTACCAGATCGAAAACGAGTATGGCCGCACCATGGAGGCGTATTCAGGCACGGTGGATTTGAACGGCGAAGAGCGGGTTGCCGATATATTTCGGTTTGGCCGTGTGGTGCTTGCTTTCCAAAGCCCAGATGGTGAAGTGACGGGCATGTGGAATCGTGATACGAATCAATGGGAGGAAATCGACGACTCATACGCAACGGCGGTCAGTAATGGCATCCGCATGGCGCGCAAGCAGTTGTCAGTTGACCTCCTGAACCTGCCCTTGGTGATTGATGAGAAAGGAGCGGCTCAATGAAATCAGCGAGTTTTGAAATGTTGAGGGCAGCTACCATGCAGAGTTTCGCAAGACTAAGTTTTGGAAGACTATTTGCAAGACTATCTATGACCTGTGGGCTTGCGTTCGCCTTGCTCGGTGGGCTAGCGTTTGCGCAAGAAACGAACGATAGCGCTGCTGCCTCGCCGCAAGCCGAAGCCGATGTCGAGGTGAATCAAGCAGCGTCGCTCGACGAACTGCTTGAGCTTGTTCGTCAGCGCCGAGTAGTCGAGTCGCGTGAGCATGTGGCGCGCGAGCAGCAGTTCGCGAACGACCGCAGCCGTCAGCGGCAGATGCTTGAGGATGCGCGCGCCGAACAGCGCAGCGAAGAGCGGCGCGCTGAGCGCCTCAATGCGCAGTTCAATGAGAACGAAGAGCGTATTGATGTCTTGCAGCAGACCTTGGATGAGCGCTTGGGTCGTCTTCGCGAGCTCTTCGGTGTGCTTCAGCAAGTGGCTGGGGACACGCGCGGCCTGTTTGAAGGTTCGATCATCAGCGCCGAGTTTGAAGATGATCGTGGCGAGTGGCTGAGCGAATTCGCCGCCAAGATGGGCACATCGACTCAGCTTGCTACCATTGAGGAAATGGAGCGCCTGTGGTTTGAGTTGCAGCGTGAAATGACCAAGACCGGCGAAGTGAACCGCTTTGACGGTGTGGTCAGTCTTTTGAACGGCGAGAACAAGGCTGTCGAAGTGGTGCGCGTCGGCGCCTTCAATTTGGTGGCTGATGGCGAATACCTCAACTATGTGCCGGGCGTCGGCATCACTGAACTTGCGCGCCAGCCGCCAGGGCGCTACTCCAACACCGTTGAAGATCTTGAAGAAGCAGGTGTTGGTGATGTGGTCGAGTTCGCAGTCGATCCGACGCGCGGCTCGCTGCTATCCCTGCTCATCCAAGCAGCAACGGTTGGTGAGCGTGTCGGTTCGGTGTTCGGCGGTATTGCCGATGGTGATTGCTACTTGCCGTTTTGCGATGGTCAAGGTGGCTATGTCGGCTCGATCATTATCCTTGGCGGCATTCTCGGCGTGCTGTTGGCGATTGAGCGCTTCGTCACGCTCTATCTGATTGGACGCAAAGTGCATGCGCAGCGCGAATCCGATGAGGCCAGTGATGACAACCCGCTCGGACGCATCATGAAAGTGTATGAAGTCAACAAGTCGGTAGATGTGGAGACGCTTGAACTCAAGCTCAGCGAGGCGATACTTACCGAGACGCCTGCGATTACGCGCAACATCACCTTGATACAGGTGATCTCAGTGGTGGCGCCGCTTGCCGGCCTGCTTGGTACGGTGATCGGCATGATCCTCACCTTCCAGGCGATTACGCTGTTTGGCACGGGCGATCCGAAGACCATGGCGGGCGGTATTTCAACCGCGCTGATGACCACAGTGCTTGGCCTGTGCGTTGCCATCCCGACGGTGCTCTTGCACGCGCTCGTCAATAGTCAGAGCAAATCGCTTATCCATTTGATTGACGAGCAGAGCGCAGGCATCGTCGCTGATCATGCGGAACGCACGGGCGAGGCGCTCGGTTGATGCCGAGTGCCTTGTGCTAATCCACTTTTGCAAAGGCAGCTAGCATGATTGGTGATATATATCTGGCGATTCAGATATTTATTGAGCGAGGCGGGGATGTGCTGTGGTTCATCGCCGCGATTACCTTTCTGATGTGGGCACTGATTTTCGAGCGCATCTGGTATTTCTCTCGCGAGCATCGAGGTGTTGTGGATGAAACCGTGCACATCTGGGAAACGCGCCCGGAGCGTCGCTCGTGGAGCGCGCTACAGATTCGTGATGCCTTGATTTCTGAGTCGAGCGAACGCATCTTGGGCAGCCTGCCGCTGATTCAGACATGCGTAGCGCTGTGCCCGCTGCTTGGACTACTTGGTACAGTGACCGGCATGATCTCGGTGTTCGATGCCATGGCGACGCAAGGCGGCAACGCTCGCTCTATGGCGGCAGGGGTTTCCATGGCGACTATTCCAACCATGTCTGGCATGATCGCGTCCTTGTCAGGATTGCTTGCGGTCGCGTTCTTGAGGCGGCGCGTTGGACACGAGATCGAGTCGCTTCAGGACCATCTCACTTTCGATCACTAGCGATAGCGGAGCAGCAGGAGCAAATTCATGGCGAGACAGCGCTTTTATCGTGACGAGGAATCTGACATTAACCTCGCGCCGATGCTTGATGTGGTCTTCATCATGCTTATTTTCTTTATCGTCACGGCCACCTTTATTAAGCAGGCAGGTATTGATGTGTTGCGCCCAATGGCGGACAGCGCGGAAGAGAAACCAACGGTTAGCGTGCTAGTGGCGGTGAGTGAAACAGGCGACATCTGGATTGATAACAAGCGCGTGGATCCGGCAGCAGTGCGCGCGAATATCGAACGCATCCATGCGGAGAATCCTAAAGGCGGGCTCGTGGTGCAAGCCGACCGAGGCGCGCAAATGAAGCAGGTGATGGCAGTGCTCGCGGCCGCGCGAGCAGCGAATATCACGCAGGTGGCGCTCTCCACCGAGCGCTAGTCAAGTGTCACAGGCCAACTTGTACAATATTATGAGTTTGATGGAGCACTAGCACCCGTAAGGAGGCGTCCATGATGAGCAGTGGTGGATTCTTGAAAGCAGGGACTGGTACGGGGAGTATTGTCCGTGGTGTGATCGGTGTTGGACTTGGCTTTGTCATGACAGTGAGCTTGTTCCTCATCATGCAGGCCCTGATTAAGAGTGATAAGAGTCCGTTCACTGATGCGCCGACCGGCCGTATTGTTGACTTCGTGCGACTCATTGAGGACACCACCCCAGAAATCGAAAAGCGTAAGCCGCCGCCGCCGCCGCCTGTTGATGAGCCGCCACCTGATTTGCCACGGCCTGAAATGGAGTCCCAGGACACAAACTTCGGTGTGGATATTGGCGCGGTGGATCCAGGCATCGGCGATATTGGTATCGGTACCGGCGGCTACTCAGCAGACGGTGAGTATTTGCCGATTGTCAAGGTCAAGCCCATTTATCCGCGCCGCGCGCAGACGAGGGGGATTGAAGGCTATGTGTTGCTTGAGTTCACCGTGACGAGAACCGGCGCGGTCGATAATCCCGTTGTGATCGAGTCGGACCCGCCTGGCATATTTGACCGCGCCGCAATCAATGCAGCACGCAAGTTCAAATACAAGCCGAAGGTCGTGAACGGCGAGCCCATTGATGTGGCGGGTGTGCTGCATCGAATCACGTTCGAACTCGCAGAAGAATGAGGATATCAATGTGATGCAGCGAAGCGCGCAATCCAAGCGGTCAGTCGCCAGACGGTTCATCGCCCATCTGCTCACCTTGAGTATGGGTTTGGCGGGCGTTGTTGGCATTGGCCTCGTGTCGAGTGAAGGCGCACTCGCGCAATCGGGGGAGGGGCAGGAGCGCCCGCGTCAAGCGACCCGCCGTATTCCCGCCATGAGCGAAGCGGTATTCAATCAACTTGCCGAAGCGCAAGAGATGGTTGAACTCAAAGACCATGCAGGTGCGCGCGAGCATCTCTTGAAGGTGCTTGATCGGCGGCGCTTGAATGGCAATGAGCGTGCGCAAATTCACAACCTGCTCGCCTATGTCGCGCTTGAGCAGGAGGACAACAACAGGGGCATCGTGCATTTAGAGAAGGTGCTCGCCGAAGGCGATCAGATTACCGAAGGCTTGGAGGTCAATACCCTGTACACATTGGCGCAGCTTTTCTTCATTGAGGAAAAGTACGATAAGTCATTGGAATATATGAAACTGCGCATGGCTAAAGAAGTGAATCCGAGTGCGCAGCAGTTGGTGTTCTTGGGTCAGATCTACTATCAAAAAGGCGACATCCCTTCCGCCATTATCGAGATCGAGCGCGCTATTGAGGTCGCCCAAGCGGGCAATTTCGAAGTCAAGGAAAGCTGGTGGGCGATGCTGCGCTACTTCTACTATGAGCAGAAGAACATCGCCAAAGCTGTCGATATCTTAAAAATACTGGTACGGGACTTTCCGAAGCAGGATTACTGGATTCAGCTTTGCGGCATGTACAGTGAACTTGAGCGGGAAGACATGGTGATGGCGTGCTTTGAAGCTGCGCATATTGGCGGTCATCTTGACCGTGAGACCTTGATGCGGAACTACGCCGGCCTACTTATGAACGCGGGCGCACCGATTCGGGCGGCAAAATACTTCAAAGAGGCGATGGACGCCGAGCTGGTCAGCAAGAAAGAAAATAACTTCACCACTCTTGGGCAAAGCTATCAGTTCTCGCAGGAACATGATGAAGCCATCGAAGCCTTTGAAGCTGCGGCGAAGCTTGCCGACAAAGGAAATATCTACGAGAACCTGACGCAGCTCTACTACGAGCGCGATGATTATCAGAAGTGTGTGGGCGCCGCTGAATCTGCATCCGAGAAGGGCGGCGTGCGCCACGAAGGGTCGCTGCTGATTGTCAAGGGTCTGTGCCTGTACAACTTGGATGATCTCGCCAAGTCGAGGGCGGCTTTTGTGGATGCTCGCAGCGTGTCGCGTCGCAAGCGCGACGAGGCAGATGCGCGCACTGCGAGCCAGTGGATTACCTATCTCGATAAGGAAAAGGCGCGCAGAGACACGTTGAGCGCTCGGCAATAATCGCCATGCAGCGCGAAGGTAGCATTGAATCCCTGCGCGCCTGCTTCGGGTAGGATTCATTGCCATCGTGTTTACAGGCATCATTGAAGCCTTGAGTTCCGTTCGCGCCGTTTCTGACGCTGCCGGGGTGCGGCAGCTCGTTGTTGAAGCGCCGTTCGATTTTGCGACTTCAATCGCTGCGGGCGACTCGGTGTCGGTGAACGGAGTCTGTTTGACGCGAGTCAATGCCGCGTCATCTGGTTCGCTGCAATTTGATGTCGTGCAGGAAACGCTCTCCCGGTCTAATTTAGGCGCGGTGCAGCAGGGTGATCGGGTCAACCTAGAGCGAGCGCTTCGCTTCGGCGAGCGCCTCGGCGGGCATTTGCTCGCCGGTCACGTCTGGTCTACCGAAACCTGTCTCGCCATTGAGCAGCAGGATGAAAATCGCCTCGTTTGGTTTTCGCTCGCAGCGATGCATGTTCCCTATGTGCTGCACAAAGGCTTTGTTGCGCTAGACGGCGTAAGCTTGACAGTCGCACGCATTGAGCGCGGTGAGGGCGGCTCAAAGTTCGCTGTGACGCTCATTCCTGAAACGAGGCAGCGCACACGGCTAGGCGAAATTTGTGAAGGTGATCATGTCAATCTTGAAGTGGATGCTCAGGCTCAAGCCATTGTGGACACTGTCACGCGAGTGCTTGCTGAGATGCCAGAAAATATCGCTGGGCAGATAGCGAGCAAGTCGTGAATGACCGGTTGGCAACACGCAAGGCGCCAGTGATCGCGGTCGATGGACCGAGCGGTGTTGGCAAGGGCGATGTCAGCCAATTCCTAGCGGCCACGCTTGGCTGGCGCATCATGGATAGTGGCGCCTTATATCGAATACTCGCGCACAAGGCGCTCGCATCAAAAGTCTCCACAGACGATGTGCCACGTCTGTGCGCTCTCGCATCAGATATGGAAGTCAACTTCACCATTGAAGGCGACGCGCTGCAAGTCATCTACGAGGGTATGGATATTGGTGATGCCATTCGTCGCGAAGAGGTCGGCGTCGCAGCTTCGCAGCTTGCCGTGTGGCCGGAGGTGAGGCTTCGTGTGGTGCGCGCGCAGCGGCGGCAACGTCGTGCACCCGGCTTGGTCGCGGATGGCCGCGATATGGGCACAGAGGTCTTTCCTGACGCTGAATTGAAACTTTTCCTTGATGCGAGTGTCGAAGCGCGCGCGCGCAGGCGTTTTGAACAGTTGAAAGCGCTTGGATTTAGTGTTAGCTTAGACAGTCTTTTGCAGAGTATTTCTCAGCGCGACGAACAGGACCGGACACGCAAGCACTCACCGCTCGTGGCTGCGCAGGATGCCATTGTCATCGACACAACACGCATGGCCCGCGAGTCTGTCAGAGAGCAGGTGCTTGCCATAGTCCAAGAGAAAGTTCAAGAAAAAGCCCTCGACAAGCAAGGCCAAAATGCTTGGTCGGCGAGCGCTTTGTGACGAGCGAGCACTCTGTCATCACCGCAACACGACACATGACATTCACACTTCACCCAGGAATTCACACACCTATGCGAATAATTTACGATAGCTTGAGCAATGACGATAAGGATCAGGCATGAACGAGAGTTTTGCCGAGCTCTTTGAAGACAGTCATCAGACTGTTGAGATGTACCCAGGTTCGATCATTTCTGGAACGGTTGTTGATATCGACAACGAAAATGTGATCGTCCACGCAGGCCTCAAATCAGAAGGCGTGATACCCAAACAGCAGTTTCTCGACGCTGAAGGCGAAATTGGCGTCGAGATTGGCGATCAGGTTCGGGTGGCTTTGCAGACTGTGGACGATGGATGGGGAACGACTCGTCTGTCGCGAGAAAAGGCGCGTCGCGCCGAGACATGGTCGGAAATCGAAGATGCCTTTCGCGACGGTTCCACCGTGCGTGGGAGCATCAACGGCAAGGTGCGTGGCGGATTTACCGTCAACCTCTGTGATATACGCGCGTTCTTGCCGCAATCGCTCGTTGATACATCACACGTCAAAGACCCCATGGCTCTTGAAGGTCAGCCCCTTGATTTCAAGGTCATTAAGCTCGACACAGCGCGCAACAATGTCGTGGTCTCACGGCGGGCGGTGCTTGAGGAGGAAAACAGCGCCGAGCGACAAGTGCTCCTCGATTCACTGCAGGAAGGCGCGGAAATGGACGGTGTCGTCAAGAACCTTACAGAATATGGTGCGTTCGTCGACCTAGGTGGTGTCGATGGATTGCTCCACATTACAGACATGGCGTGGCGCCGCATCCGGCATCCAGAAGAAGTGGTGAGCGTTGGCGAACAGGTGAAGATCAAGGTGCTCAAGTTTGATCGCGAGAAGAACCGAATTTCGCTTGGCATGAAGCAGCTTGGCGATGACCCTTGGGTGGACCTCAAGGAGCGCTTCCCGGCTGGTACGATTTGCGATGCCAAGGTCACCAACCTGACTGATTACGGTTGTTTTACCGAAATCATGGAAGGCGTTGAGGGCTTGGTGCATGTCTCCGAAATGGACTGGACCAACCGCAACGTGCATCCCTCGCGGGTGGTGGCCGTTGGCGATGAAGTCAAGGTGATGGTGCTTGACATTGATGTCGAGCGACGCCGGATTTCGCTCGGCATCAAGCAGTGCCGTCCAAATCCATGGGAGGAGTTCGCATCCAAGCATGAACGAGGCGACCTTGTGACAGGTGCCATTCGCGCGATCACCGATTTTGGCATCTTCATCGGACTTGAGAACGGCATTGACGGCTTGGTGCACCTCTCGGACATCTCGTGGGATGAGCCAGGCGAGCGCTCCGTTCGACGATTCAAGAAAGGCGAAGAAGTCACCGCTCAGATACTTGCCATTGATCTGGAGCGCGAGCGAATCTCACTTGGCATCAAGCAGCTCAAGGGTGATGCCTTTGGTGATTTCGTCAATGAAAACGGCCGCGGTAGTGAAGTGGCTGGTCTTGTGACGTGCGTTGAAGCGCGCTACGCCGAAGTGACCTTGGCTGATGAGGTCGTCGCCACGCTCAAAGCAAGCGAAGTGAGCTTGGATGCCGTGGACAACGTCGCCGATGTGCTCGAAGTGGGCCAGACGATTCAGGTCAAGATCACGAACATTGAGCGCAAGAATCGTGCGATTGGCGTTTCCATCAAGGCACTAGAGATCGACAACACGCGCAAGGCCGTCAAAGCGCATCAAAGCGCTGAGGAAGGCAAGCGCCAAACTCGTTCGCTCGGTGAACTGATACGCGCTGAGATGGGCAAGTCGAGTACGACCAAGGTGCCTGAAGCGAAGGTCGCAGAAGCATCTGATGAGTCTGAAGAATCGAAGGAGTCCTAGCTCCGAATATCTATCAATGAAACGATCTGATCTCATCGACAGCCTTTCCAAGCAGCACGACGACTTCTCGGCACTCGACATTGAGGCCGTCGTCATGCACTTGATTGAAGTGATGTCCGAGGCACTCGAAGAAAGGCGGCGCATTGAGATTCGAGGATTCGGCAGCCTATGCTTGCGCGAACGACCTTCGCGTCTTGGGCGTAATCCACGAACCGGCGAGCCGGTTGCATTGCCGGTGCGCTACATTCCGTTCTTCAAGCCAGGCAAGGCACTGCGCGAGCGGGTTGACTCCGGGCCTCAAACATAAGTTCGATGAACCAAGCCCAAGGCTCATTCTTGCGGCGCGCGATATCCACGCTTCGAGTGCTTGTGTTCATTATTCTTGCGTTGATTGCCGCCTTGGCGGCGATTGAAAACACCGACCCCATTCGCCTAAAGCTCTTGGGTTACGAGTCCGCTGAGGTCGGTGTCTTCTGGTGGCTGCTACTCCTGTTCCTAGTGGGCGTGCTACTCGGTCGATTGAGCCGCATGACACCTCGAAGATAGCTCAAACACAGCGCAAAAACAGATGCCAGCCATATCTATTCATCGGTATAGCCTGCTTCATTTCCAATGTGAATGCGGGACTCGTTGAGACGGACGATACGCTCACTAATGCCGCGTACTTGCACGAGATCATAAGCGTCTTCAAACGGCCCGTTGGCCTCTCGCCATTCAATAATGGACTTGGCGCGCGAGAGGCCGACGCCATCGAGCGCTTCTGCAAGACCGCTGGCATCAGCACGGTTGATGTCAACCGCTGGTCGCTCTTGGCTCGATTGCGACGCATCGGCATCGGAAGCGGTTTGCGATAGGGCAGGTTGGCTCAAGCAGAGCATGAAACCGAGCAGCGAGTAAGCGAATGATTTGGAGATTTGCATGGTGTTGTTCCTGTGGAAAATGTTGGATGAATCGCTTGTGCGACACCTGAATCACCATAGCCAAAGAATGCGCGCGTCGTGGTGCGAGATCTGCGCCAACGCATGTAGGCGATTTCTTACGGCCATGTGCGCTTAGGCTCACAGAGGCCAAAGAAGGGAGGAGGGGTAGGGAGAGCAGAAAAGAAAGGGAATGACACAGGAAAGTTGACAGAAGCTAGTCGCAGAACTTAATCAGACTTCCAAATCAGCAACTCATGCGACTTCCTGTGCGGTTCAAACATTTCGCAATAGGAAGGTCATGGCGTATGCGGGGGCATCGTCGGTGACAACGATTGAGCCTTGCTCAGCTGCTGTCCTGGCACCCCAGGGCAGTCCTTGTCGCGGTGGTGGTACTGAACCTGGTGCCGCCCCGCGTGCCCCAGCACATGCACTCTTTGAAGTCCTGGGGGGTGCGGGTGACGGCGAAGCAGCCGTGGCGGCTGCCGCGGGTGGCGGGGAAGTTCAGCGTGCCGTCGGCGTTGAGGTTCTGCTCGGCATTCGAGAAGGTGCCGCTGGTCTTGAAGCAGCGTCTGATTGCCGCGCCGTAGTTGTTTTCCTGAACGACCAACAGATACCGCGTGTTCTTCCTCAGGTTCCCGATGGAAATATTCTGCGACGCGATGTTTGAGACACTGCCTGCACTGCTCCAGATATTCCGTCGCACGCCCACGCTGGTGGGCATGTTTTCCGACACGCCCACCGTCACCTGAAAGCTATTGCTTGCGCCCGTAAGGGTGCTAAGCTGGTTCTGGGTCAGGGTCAGGGAGAAGGTCAGGCCCGTCTGTGTGGGGG